>JAAXWP010000066.1:6788-10415 GCA_013334925.1 Chlorobiaceae bacterium | reverse complement strand
CTTGACCCATCTTACCCATTCCTGAAAACAAAAAAAGAGGCCTGCTTGTGACAGGCCTCTTTTTTTTATCGTAAGGCGAGTTGGTGATCAAGCCTGAACGATGCACTCTGCCGGGCAGACTGCGACGCAAGCCGGAGCATCGGCATAGCCGGCGCACTCGGTGCATGCTGCAGTGTCGATAACGTAGATATCGTTACCGGCGGTGATAGCGG
Source organism: Chlorobiaceae bacterium (assembly GCA_013334925.1). Classification (GTDB taxonomy): domain Bacteria; phylum Bacteroidota; class Chlorobiia; order Chlorobiales; family Chlorobiaceae; genus Chlorobaculum. The sequence continues at coordinate 10,203 of JAAXWP010000066.1, read as the reverse complement.
TGACCGGGCATTCTGGTTCGCAAGCACCGCAGTAGGTGCATTCTTCGGTGATATACAGTGCCATTTTGAGGACGTGCTTTGAGTGTTAAAAAAAGAAAGAACGATTGCGATGGAGTCGGGGAGTAATATAAAATATTTTCATACCCGAAAAAAAGAGAGGCATGAAATTAAACCCCGTTACCCGCAAAGGAAAATGGTTATCGGTATTGCCCGGGCGGGATTTTCAGACACCCTGTCCCGCCCGGCCAACCGGGGTCTATACCTTGAAGATGCAGTCTACCGGACAAACGACTACGCAGGCGGCCTCATCATGGTAGCCTTCGCAGTCGCAGCAGACGTTTTCGTCGATGATATAGATGCTGTCTCCGGGAGAGATCGCGGCGACGGGGCATTCTGGTTCGCAAGCACCGCAGTAGGTGCACTCTTCAGTGATTCGGTGTGCCATAGGTGGCTCCGGTTGGTGTTCAGTGATATTCACAGCAATCGAGCTGCAATTCTTCAAACCGGTCAGGTGTTATCAAAGTTCCTTTTCCGGTGAACCAGGTCGACGGCCATCATCATGTTTTTCGTAGGCGTTGATGATGTCCCTGACAAGCCGGTGCCGAACGACATCCGATTTATCAAGGAACACGAAACTGATTCCCTTGATACCTTGCAGGATCTGCTGGGCGTTGGCCAGACCGGACTCCATCTCTTTGGGAAGGTCGACCTGGGTGACGTCACCCGTGATGATGGCTTTCGAATTGACTCCCAGTCTGGTCAGGCACATCATCATCTGCTTGCTCGAGGCATTCTGTGCTTCGTCCAGGATGATGAATGAATTGTTCAGGGTGCGCCCTCGCATGTAGGCGAGCGGCACGATTTCGATTACCCGGCGTTCTGTCAGGAATTTGAGCTTTTCGGCAGTCAGCATGTCCTGGAGTGCGTCATAGAGCGGCCTCAGATAGGGGTCGATCTTCTGAGCCAGATCTCCGGGAAGGAACCCCAGACTTTCACCTGCTTCGACGGCAGGTCTTGCCAGGACGATCCGCTTGATGGTTTTGGCTTTCCAGGCTGCGACCGCAATGGCTACGGCTGTATAGGTTTTGCCGGTACCCGCGGGTCCTATGGCGAACACGATGTCGTTCGTCCTGGCTTCGGCGACCATCCTGCGCTGACCGTCGGTTTTGGCTTTGACGACATAGTCTTTCGACTCGACGATCACGTCCTTGTCTCCAGACAGCGCGGTCGAGGGGCGTGAAACAGGGGAGAGTGCCAGACTTATGAGCGCATTGACATCGTTTTCGAGCACTTCGCCGTGCTGGTCGGCCAGGAACAGCATTTCACGGAAGATCTTTTCGACAGCGGTGAGGTCCGGTTCGTCTCCTTTGAGGGAGATCCGGTTGCCCCGCGCATTGATCTGCACCTCCGGGAATGCGTCACGGAGTTTTCTGATATAGCTGTCATAAGGCCCGAAGATGATGACGGGCTCGATACCTTCAAACTCGATCGCCTTTTCGTTCACCTGGATGGCTCCTTGTTTATGGTTTCCATGTCCGTTGCCGCGATGTCGAGGTGAGGGTGCTCTTTCGAAAGGTGGTTCTGAACATAATCGCGCACACCCTCTTCAAGGCTGGTCATGGGGGCGGTATATCCTGCGTTGCGCAGGTTCCCGCAGTCGGCGCAGGTATAATACTGGTATTTTTCCCGGATAGTTTCAGGCATCGGGATAAAGGTGATCGACGGTTTCACACCCATGGCATCGAAAGTGGCTATGGCCAGATCCCTGAAGCTTCTGGCCTGGCCGGTGCCGACGTTGAACAAGCCGGTCGCCGACGGCGTTTCGAGCAACCATTTCATGATCCTGGTGCAGTCCTTGACATAGACGAAGTCGCGCAGCTGTTCGCCATCCTGGTACTCGGGCCGGTGAGACCGGAAGAGCTTCACGTTACCGCTTTCCCGAATCTGGTGGAACGCTTTGAACACGACGCTCGACATCTCTCCTTTGTGGTACTCGTTCGGGCCGTAGACATTGTAGAATTTGAGGCCCGCTGCATGGTCGAGGATGCCGTTACGCAGGGCCCAGAGGTCGAACAGCTGCTTTGAGTAGCCGTACATGTTCAGCGGCCTGAGACGATCGACAGCCTCCGTGCCGTCGGAGTATCCGGCTGAGCCGTCTCCGAAGGTGGCTGCGCTGGATGCGTAGATGAAGCGCACCGACTTGGCGGCACACCACGATGCCAGCATTTTCGAGTATTCATAGTTGTTTCGCAGGAGCAGGTTCGCATCCTGTTCGGTCGTGGCGCTGATGGCCCCCATATGGATGACCGCCTCGATACCGGAGAGCAGGTTCTTTTCGAGCAGGCCGGAAAGATCATCCTTGTGGATGAAGTCAGCGAAGCGAAGTCCCCTGAGATTGAGCCATTTTCCTTCCGATGCCTGGCCAAGGTCATCGACAATCAGCACCTCATCGATGCCGTGGCGGTTGAGTTCCCAGAGCATGGCGCTTCCGATGAACCCGGCCCCGCCGGTGATAATGATCATGAATGACGGATTAGGTTATTTACTGAAAAAATAAACCCCTGACCGGGAAAAACAAAAGGCCGGTACGGGGGTACCGGCCTGAGGAGTGTGTAAAGGAGAGGTTTGGCGAAAATTATGCCGACGCCTTGAGCAGGTGGTCGTTCACCATGAACTTTCGACCCCAGAAGAGCCATAGTCTGATGGTATCTACCGGTTTGCCGAGTACGTCGGCAATCTGCCCATGCTTAAGGCCCGTCAGTTCGGAGAGCAGCACTGAGAGCTTGATGTCAGCAGCCCAGTTGCGCAGGGATTCGAGTAGTCCCATCGTGGTTCCCGCTGTCTCCCTGATGTCGAGATCAGCACTCTGTCCGTAAGTGTCTATGTAGCACTCCCTGAAACTTTTGAAAACTTCGGTTTCCGGGGAATCCATTCCGGCGTTGAGGTACGTGCAGCTTACCAGATCGGATGAAGCTTTTTCGCTTCCGGTCATCCAGTAGGCGATGCTGTATATATCATCGATGAGGTCCATAGGTGTTTTCCTTATCTGTATCATGAGCGTCTCCTGAAAGTGGATAATTTTTGTCCTGTTTTAATGTAGATAAAAAAAAGGGACCTGTCCAGTTTTTTTTATGATTTTTTCAAAAAAAAGGTTTTTACTTTCTTCGCCGGGCTTTTCCGGTTTTCCCCGTGTTTATTCAGGAATTATCACAACCTCGAGTTTCCTGCCCATCATGAAAAGAGATTTCAGAGCTATGCTCAATCCGGCCCTGCAACAGATCGGGGTTTACAAAGTCGAAGGAGGCCAGGAGGCCGAGGTCAAGCTGAACCAGAACGAAAGCCCGTTCGATCTGCCGCTCTGGTTGAAGGAAAAAATTCTCACCCAGTTCCGGGACGAGCCCTGGAACCGTTATCC
>JAAXWP010000066.1:5211-6688 GCA_013334925.1 Chlorobiaceae bacterium | reverse complement strand
GTGCTCGTCAGGAATGTCTCGGGCTATCCGCTCATGGAGAACTGCCTCAGGTTCAATGTCGGTCTGAAAGAGGAGAACGACCGGCTTCTCGAACAGCTGAAGCGTCTCTGATATGGCTCGTTTCCGGCAGCTTCCGGGTTCTGAAATGCAACGGTTGAGCGTCGAAGCGTATTCGGCTGCTACACATCATCCGGTCACGCTCGTACTGCATAACATTCGCAGCATGTGGAATGTCGGAGCCATGTTTCGCAGTGCCGACGCAGCAGGCATCGAAAAGATCGTCATTACCGGCTATACGGCAATACCGCCGAGAAAAGAGATCGACAAGGTGGCGCTTGGCGCTCAGGAAACAGTTTGCTGGGAGTATATCCAGGATCCGGTCGAGGCTGTCAGGGGTCTGAAAGAGCAGGGGATCAGGGTTTTTGGTCTGGAAATCGCCGAAAACAGCCGCTCCTACGCGTCACTTGGCGCCGCCGATTTTCCGGCAGCGATCATTGTCGGTAATGAAGTAGAGGGGATTGGCGACGAACTGCTCGATCTTTGCGACGATGTGCTCGAGATTCCCCAGTACGGAATCAAACATTCGCTGAACGTTGCCGTAGCCGCCGGTATAGCAATGTTTGAATGCGTGAGGGCATTTCGTACATACGGGTGAACTTTCCTCGTCCGAAAGGGTTAATATTTTTTATATTTAGTTCCTTCTTATTAAAAACCGAAGTACCATGCTCCATTACAAGACACATCGGATTTCGGACGAAGCTCCCTGGGTGGTCTTTGTTCATGGAGCCGGCGGTAGTTCCTCTATCTGGTTCATGCAGATCAAGGAGTTCGTCAGGCACTTCAATATTCTGCTGGTCGATCTCCGGGGGCATGGCAAGTCGAAGCAGATGGCTACACTCAAGGAGGAGCGTTATTACAACTTCGAGGACATCACCAGGGATATTCTCGAGGTTATGGACGAACTCGAGATCGAGAAAGCCCACTTTATCGGTATCTCCCTCGGCACGATCCTGATCAGGAACCTGAGCGAACTCGCCCCGGAGCGGGTCGAGTCGATGATCATGGGTGGGGCGATCATCCGCCTCAACGTGAGAGCCAAAGTTCTTGTGACAGTCGGGAACATGTTCAAGCGAATGGTCCCGTACATGTGGCTCTACAGTTTCTTCGCCTGGATCATCATGCCGAAAGCCCGACACAAACAGTCACGCATGCTGTTCGTCAACGAGGCCAAGAAGGTAGCGCAGAAGGAGTTCATGCGATGGTTCAAGCTTACCTATGAAATCAATCCGTTGCTGAAGTATTTCGAGGAGAAGGATACGGGCATTCCGACGCTCTATCTGATGGGAGAAGAGGATTATATGTTCCTTCCTGCGGTCGAGTACATTGTTACCCAGCACACGAACTCATATCTTCAGGTCATCAGGAATTCAGGACATGTCTGCAACATCGATCAGCCGCGTGAATTCAATTCCCGGGC
>JAAXWP010000066.1:1597-5111 GCA_013334925.1 Chlorobiaceae bacterium | reverse complement strand
TCATCATTCATCCCTCAGCATTCCTATATCCCCGCCTGGTTGAAGTTCGTCATGGCTTGTTCGACCCCCTTCGATGCAAAGGCGAGCACTGCGTCATGGCAGACACCGATTACCCTCTCGACGGTTTTTCTCTCATCCTCACTGAATTTCGACAGAACGAACGAAGAGAGGGAAACCGGAGGTACAGCCTGGCCGACACCTACGCGAAGTCTTGAGAACTCTTCGCTGCCGAGGCTCAGGATGATGTTCTTGAGACCGTTCTGTCCACCTGCGGAGCCTTTGGAGCGCATACGGATCGAGCCGAGGGGGATATTGACGTCGTCGCAGATGACCAGAAGATCCTCGCGGGTGATCTTGTAGAAATTCATGGCAGCCACGACGGCCTGGCCGGACAGGTTCATGTAGGTCATCGGTTTGACCAGCAGCAGGGGGCCGCCAGGGCAGGCGATCTTCGCAAAGTGGTAGTTCCCTCTTCCCGATGCGAAAGAGCCTCCGTGCATTCGTGCAAGATGGTCGACGACGTCGAAGCCGATGTTGTGCCTGGTGCCGGCGTGCCTGGCGTCGGGGTTGCCGAGGCCGACGATAAGTTTCATGTATGGTCAGAATCGAAGCCCATGGGAAGGGCGGTGAACGAAAACAGAAGAGGAATATAGCAGTGTGATGGTTTTACGCGGCACGCTCCGGAAAAAATTTTCAGGTATTGCAAGCGTTGCTTCGATCTGATTTTTGCAGGTTACGCATCATCCGAAAAAAATCAGGAAATGTTTCCGGAAAAGTGGTGCTTCCGGTTCGGAAAAACTCTCGAAATTCCTGTGTCCAAATAGTGGCTTTTTTATGTTTTGATGATGAGTTACGGGAAAAAGTTGCTACCTTGAATGAACCTGTTTAATGGCAGGGCAGTTCTTTCTCAATCACATAATGCTCCTGCTGAAAGCAGTCTTTCTGTAATCAAGTAACACAGAGAAAATGAGAGCAATGAAACCAACCAATGTTAAGTGGTTCGTCAGGGCCGGATCGGCGCTGGCAGGACTTGGGGTCTTGATGCATTCGTCACAAGCGTATGCAAGCGAGGCCGATCTGGTGTTGCCGGATTTAGGCTCAGTCACCTTTCTGGGCGGAATTCCGGGACACACGTTGTTGCTGTACGGCCTTGTGGTTTGTCTTTTCGGTATGGTATTCGGTCTGATTCAGTACAAAGCGATTCAAAACCTTCCGGTGCATGGCGCCATGAAGGAGATCAGCGAGCTGATCTACGAGACCTGCAAGACTTATCTCATTACCCAGGGCAAGTTCATTCTCGTTCTCTGGGCGCTTGTCGGTGCCATTATTGTGTACTACTTCAGCGTACTCAGCCATCTTGAAACCGCCAAGGTTATCTTCATTCTCGCATGCAGCCTGCTCGGTATCGCCGGCAGCTACATTGTCGCCTGGTTCGGCATGAGGATCAACACCTTCGCCAACTCCAGAACCGCATTCGCCAGCCTTGGTGGCAAACCCTTCCCGACCTACGCAATTCCACTTCGTGCCGGCATGAGCATCGGTATGCTCCTGATCAGCATCGAACTGTTCGTGATGCTCTGCATCCTGCTCTTCGTCCCCGTCGACTATGCTGGCCCATGCTTCATCGGTTTCGCCATCGGTGAATCCCTTGGCGCTTCGGTGCTTCGTATCGCCGGCGGTATCTTCACCAAGATCGCCGATATAGGATCCGACCTGATGAAGATCGTCTTCAAGATCAAGGAGGACGATGCCCGCAACCCTGGCGTTATCGCCGACTGCGCAGGCGACAACGCCGGCGACTCCGTGGGCCCTACCGCCGACGGTTTCGAGACCTACGGCGTGACCGGTGTGGCTCTGATCTCCTTCATCCTGCTCGCTATCAAAGATCCCACCATCCAGGTATTGCTTCTTGTCTGGATATTCGCCATGCGTCTTGTCATGATTCTCGCCAGCGCAGTTTCCTATTGGGTCAACGACTTCCTGGCCAAGGCAAAATATGCCAACGCCGACGAGATGAACTTCGAAAAACCGCTCATCACCCTGGTCTGGCTGACTTCGATTGTTTCGATCGTTCTGACGTATGTTGCTTCGTACATGCTCATTCGTGATCTTGGTGACGGCACCATGTGGTGGAAGCTTGCCTCGATCATCACCTGCGGTACCATCGCCGGCGCCCTTATCCCCGAGCTGGTCAACCGCTTCACCTCGACCGAGTGTGCCCATGTCCGCAACGTGGTACAGTGCTCCAAAGAGGGTGGTGCTCCGCTGAATATCCTTGCCGGTCTGGTTGCCGGTAACTTCAGCGCCTACTGGATGGGTCTGGCAATTCTGGTTCTCATGGGCGCAGCCTACGGCTTCAGCCTGATGGGCCTCGATGTGATGATGCTCGCTCCGTCGGTTTTCGCTTTCGGTCTTGTTGCCTTCGGCTTCCTCAGCATGGGCCCGGTGACTATCGCCGTCGACTCCTATGGGCCGGTTACCGACAACGCACAGTCTGTCTATGAGCTGTCGCTGATCGAGGACATTCCGAACATCAGCAGGAACATCGAGAGTGACTTCGGCTTCAAGCCGGACTTCGACAACGCCAAGCGTTACCTCGAAGCCAACGACGGCGCAGGCAACACCTTCAAGGCGACCGCCAAGCCGGTGCTGATCGGTACGGCCGTGGTCGGTTCGACGACGATGATCTTCTCGATCATCATGATTCTTACCGGTGGTCTTACTGATACCTCTGCTATCGCCAAGCTCTCCATTCTTTCTCCTCCGTTCCTGCTCGGCCTGCTGATGGGTGGCGCGGTGATCTACTGGTTCACCGGTGCTTCGATGAACGCCGTCACTACCGGCGCTTACTATGCTGTTGAGTTCATCAAAAAGAACATCAAGCTCGATGGCGTCACGAAGGCTTCGACTGAGGACAGCAAGAAGGTTGTCGAGATCTGCACGAAGTTTGCACAGAAGGGTATGATCAACCTCTTCCTGACCGTATTTTTCAGCACGCTTGCCTTCGCATGTCTGGACTCCTTCTTCTTCATCGGCTATCTTATCTCCATCGCTCTGTTCGGTCTCTACCAGGCCATCTTCATGGCTAACGCCGGCGGCGCATGGGACAACGCCAAGAAGGTTGTTGAAACCGAGCTGCATGCAAAGGGTACCGAACTTCACGATGCAACGGTGGTTGGCGATACGGTCGGCGATCCTTTCAAGGATACCTCGTCTGTCGCGCTGAACCCGATCATCAAGTTCACGACGCTGTTCGGCCTTCTGGCCATCGAGATGGCAATCAAGCTGGCCCCCCAGATCGCAATCGGCCTGGCAGTTATCTTCTTCCTGCTTTCGCTGCTCTTCGTGCACCGCTCATTCTTCTCCATGAGGATCGCTGTGGATAAGCACTGAGATACATTCTCATCTGTAAAACACATGGCCGCCCACAAAGCGGCCATGTGTGTTTTAAGGGCAGATTCTGTTGTCGTATGAGAAGACGATCACTTGTGTTTAAAAGTCGTCTTTACCAGGG
>JAAXWP010000066.1:0-1497 GCA_013334925.1 Chlorobiaceae bacterium | reverse complement strand
GCCAGACTGATGGCGTTTTGTAAAGAAAGCGCATCGGCATCACCTGAGATCTTGATGACAAATACCGCATAATCTCCCCGTTTTTCCCAGGCACCCAATTTTTTGGCATTGTTGTCCTTAAGAAGAGTGTTCGCGACATCAGCCGTGAACAGACGACTCTGGGTTTTGTATGCATAAGAGAAGATCTCGCGAATTTCATAGTTCTTGTAGGTTTCTGTCCTTGACTGGACGAATACAACCTGCGAACGGTTCTGATCGAAATTGAACAGCAGCCGGAAGTCTCCATCCTTATCGATGGTATAGTTCAGGTTCGATTCCTTCAGGGCCGCTTCGACCCGATGGTCATATTCATTTTTTTCCCTCCGACAAGTCCATCGGCAGCAAGGCCCTGAGTGCTTAAGATGCTGAACAGCGCGAAGAGGGCGATTTTTTTCATCTTGAATAACGAGTTACAAAGTTTTTTAAGATTACGTTTTATGGTCAGTTACCCTTCAAGGTGCAACGAGAAGATACGGTGTTGTGGTGCAAAACGTACGTAATAATCGCTCGAATGACATGCTCCTGGTACAAGAGTAGCGTTAAGCATTTTCACTGATCACTCATCAACGTGAAGGGGGCTTGAAAGTGTCAATCTTCAGCAGCAGAGGCAGGTGGTCCGAGTAGCCCCCAGTATATCTTCGCTTGTCATAAGTTGCATACAGCTTCTTTCCGGGGATCTCAAACATGTGCGGAAACGAGAATGGCGTGAAGCCGTTATTGGACAACCTGAGACCCTGTTTGCCCTCCAGCAGGCTTGCCGTGACCATGATATGGTCGATACGTTCCCATTTTCCTCTGTAGGCATAGCTTCCGTCACGCGGAACTTCGTTCCAGCAGTTGTAGAGCAGTTTTCCAGGCATTGCCTGAACCCTTTGACGTTCGAATGAAGACCCGAGAACTTCATGTACCGAACGGCTATCCGGTGGATCGTTGAAATCACCCATCACGATGATCGCAGCAGCCCGGTTACGGGTTCGAAGGCTGTCCACGATATGCCGGGCAACCTGTGCCGCAACAAGACGGTACTGTTCGGTCCAACCCGCATCGAACGAGCGTGATGGCCAGTGGTTGAGCACGACGCTGAACGGGTGGCCTGACGTCGAGAAGCCAGCCACGATCACATCACGGGTTGATCTGCTGTCGAGCGGTACCCGGTATGCTTTAGATGCTTTGAACGTGACATTTCGGGGATTCCATGCAAGGCCGATATCGATTCCCCTGGGATCACGGCTTTCATGGTACGCCACCAGATAGTTTCCCAGTCCTGCCGAAGCGAGAGTGCCAGAGAACACTTTCCGGTTTTCAGATTCGGCGAATGTGATGATGTCCGGATACTTTCCGTAGAAGGGGTAGCTGCGGATAGCCCTGAGTACCGTGCCGATCCGGATGCGCTTGAGCAGCAGCTTCTTTTCGGTCCAGTGCAGCGTGCCCTGAGGGGTGAATTCCTCGTCTTCGGTG
>JAAXWP010000001.1:144418-181078 GCA_013334925.1 Chlorobiaceae bacterium | reverse complement strand
TTGCCGACATGAGCTTCGGTCTCAAGGAAGCCGGTTACCAGCGCGAGCACGACGAGCACAACTGGGACGAATTCGACGAGTCGACCATCAAGGACCGCAACTCGTCCACCGTCCGCAACTGCTGATCTTCAGCATCGATACCAACAGAAAAACCCTCCTGCTCCGGAGGGTTTTCTGTTTTTAACCCTGGGGTCAGGCCTTGCAAAACTTGCATCGGAAAATGCAAGTTTTGCAAGGCCTGACCCCAGACGCTTCAGTTGACCGCGATCGCCTTGCTCTTCTTCTCTTCCGGCTCCTTTTTCGGCACTACGATTTTCAGCACGCCGTTATCATAAGAGGCCTTGATGTTTTCGCTGTCCACGTTGTTGCCGATGGTGAAGCTTCTTGACAAGCTGCCCCATGAGCGTTCAACACGATGGTAATTCTGCTTCTTCTCCTCCTCTTCCTGCGTCCGTTCAGCGCAGATGGAGAGCACTTCGTCCTCCATGGAGACCTTCACATCCTCCTTCTTCACACCAGGGATGTCGGCGGAGATGTAAATCGCCTTCTCATCTTCACTGATATCCACCTTGAAGGTCGGAGCCATCATCGACCCCATCGAGGAAAAGAATGGTGTCAGCCTTTCGTTGAACACATCTTCGAACATTTTCAGGGGGTCCCTTCCGTAGAGCTTGAGTGTCATGGTTTGTATTCCCTTGAGGTTGAAAGAGATACTGCATTTAACACAACCAAGATTAACATCCGGGACCCGGAAAAAATTCCGTTTTCACCCCATTACCATCCTGTTCGGAAACATACTGTCGTAAGCAACGCCCATGAGGCTGTTTCAGAAGCACCAACATAGCCGCATACTGAGGACCGTTCGTTCACTTTTTCTGTCATTCTGAGTCAGACACAGTCGGGCGAAGAATCCGTCAGCACCTCGTAAGGCTTTATATATCTATCATTTATAATGTTCTGGATCCTTCACTTCGTTCAGGATGACATTCAGGGACAAACGCAACTTACATAGGTAAATCCCTTCTGAAACTGCCTCATCGAGCGTAAAAAACAGAAGCTCAGCCCTTATGGGAGGGCTTGCAGAGGGTACCGATTCCGCAGAGATCGGCGATATTGGCATGAGAATCGATCACCGGACGAATACCCGGAGTAGCACAGGTCATGACGGTGGTCACACCCGGCCCGTGTCCCGCTTCGCGGCAGTCACTGTGTACGACGACTCCGATGGAGATGGCCCCCCTGCGATAGGCCCGTCCGAAGCGGTTATCCTGGTCCATGAGGGCGACGAAATCGCCAAAACGGATCTTGTCGATACCGAACTCACGCACTGCATCGGCGTCACTCGTAACGATATCGTAGTCACCCTTGGCTACATGAGCCGATCCGATACCCGATCCCATGCAGTAAGCAGGCACAACGGTGGTGACCGGCACCTCGAGCACTCCGTCCCCGGCAACCCTGATGTTCATGCGCTTCAGCAGCGAAGGATCGAGGTTGAAAAGAGCAATGTCCGGAAAGTCGATCAGCTTCAGCCCCTGGCCTTTCGAGCGGATCATGATCGAGTCGCTGTAGGTCATCTTCTCCTTGGCGTCGCGAGGAAAATCGACGATGATATGTTCCGAACCTCCATGGTGACCGATCACCGTGCCGGTCGCGCCCTTGGCCTCGCCGGAAACGATCGTGGCGGTATTGCCAACACAGGTGAGCAGCTGTACGGTAACATTGGGATGTTCGTAGGGTTTGTGCGTATCAGCCGTGCAGCTGACGCCGGGCTCGATATGGTCACCCTCCCAGCCAAAGGCCGGATCGCCAACCTGGAGGTTGAGTGTGATACCCCCGATGGAGGGCAGAATAAATGGAGTGCCCTGATGGTCTACCTCCCAGGTTCCACGGGTTCTGGGGTGACCGGGTTGGCACTGGAGAAGGAGTTCGACCAGGCGTGATTCATTGGTTGCAAGCATTTGACTTCGTTTTGTTAGTGTTCATGTCGGCCTGTGAGGGCTGGTACCGTTGTGACTAACCGGTATATAGCACATTGGACACTGACGCCAAAACCTCACTCCGACGATACACTCAAGCCAATGCTTTTATTTTGAAAGTAATTTTGTAAATTAGCGGACATTTTATCGCGAAGTCACCAGTGTGTACATCGTGTTTTGTGAACAAGATCAGTAATCATGATAGGTACCAATAACCCGTTCCATCGTCTGCTCCGATTGCGACGATCCACTCTGTTCCGAAGTCCAGCGCACCTGTTGCCTGCAACGTCTGTCCTGCTCGTTGTCCTGCTCGCCATCATCAGCTTTTTCCTCCCGGCCTCCGGCTCTTCCCTGAAAACTTCTTCCGGATATCAGCTGAACCTTGCCCTGCGCAGTGTTTACGATACCCTCGGCATTCCTTACGATGATGAATTCGGTCTGAAAAGCGAATCAGATACCGTCAGCATCGATGAAGGCGATGCTGGAAACAACAGGAACACACAGACAAGAACCGTCATTAAAGGAGAGTCCATCTACAGCATCCTGACGGCTTCCGGCCTGACACACCAGGAGGCGCATGAGTTTTCCCGCAAGCTGAATGGTCAGTTCTCGATCAGGGACTTCAGGGCGGGCAAAAGCTATGATATAGAAACCACCGCAAACGGAAGTTTCAGCAGTCTTTCGCTGCGTCAGAACCAGACATCCGTTCTCCACCTCGAAAAAGATGAACAAACCGGTGAACTGAGCGTCTGGAAGGAAACCCTCCAGCCAGAGACCCGGACCGCAACCCTTCAGGGGACCATCAATTCTTCACTGGCAGAAGCTTTGCGACTCCAGGGCCGGCCATCGCTTGCAAAGGCAATCAGCGAAATCTTTTCGTCGAAGATCGATCTGGCACGAAAAGCGGCCAGGGGCGCGACCTATCGCATCCTGTACGAAGAGCAGTGGATCGACAAAGAGTTCGCTGGAACAGGAAAAATACTCGCGGTGGAGATCATCAATGGCAATGGTCGCTACCAGGCATACCGGTTCACCGACACTCGTGGTTCAAGCGCTTACTTTGATGAACAGGGACGGCCCCTGCAAAATGGCCACCTGATGATCGAGCCCTGCAATTATGAACGCATTTCAAGCACATTCGGCTACCGCGTTCACCCCATCCGAAGGACACTTCACTTCCATGGCGGTGTTGACTTTGCCGCACCACTGGGCACCCCGGTCAGAGCCGCTGCCGATGGCCGCGTTATTTTCAGGGGCTGGAAAGGCGGAGCCGGCAATATGATCACCATTGTCCATGGTGGCGGAATGCATACCCAATATCTTCATCTGAGCAGATTCTCCTCTCTTGGCGTCTTCGGCAGGAGCGTACGTCAGGGCGATATTATCGGTTATGTTGGATCGACCGGCTCTTCGACGGGTGCACACCTCGATTTCAGGGTCATCATGAACGGAAAACCAAAAGACCCACTGGTAGCCCTCCGGTCAAACGCGCCACAGCGCCATCTGTCTCCGGCCGAACTTGGTGGACTGCTGGCCAGGATCGACTTCTACCAGGCACAGTTCGAGCGCCGTCAGATCAATGTTGCCAGTGTCTCGGAACGCCCATCGGTCATCCTTTGATCACTTTGACTCCGGTTCTGGTATATCGCTGACCCGGAGTCACTCGTTACCTGATTCACGCACCCGGCCCCGCATCGATTTGACGGAACTCCGTCGCGCCTTGACCTCCAGCCGCTTCCGGCGGGAGGTTCTGGTCGGTGCCGTAGGCCTTCTCGGTTTCTGTTTGCGCAGAGCCTCAAGGATAAGTTCTTTCAACCGAAGAATGGCATCCTCACGGTTCTGTTCCTGAGTCCTGAACCGTTGCGCCCGTATGATCACCACCCCCTCTTTCGAGATCCTGCGGTCAGCCAGTTCCAGTAGCCGCTCCTTCACCTCATCACCAAGCGACGATGCCCTGATATCGAAACGGAGATGAACCGCCGTTTCGACCTTGTTGACATTCTGTCCACCAGCACCCTGGGAGCGCATGGTTCGTATCTCGATCTCCTCATCGGAAATCGTTATGCGCTCGTTGATCTCGATCATCATCAGCTCTCCCCGAACAGCAGCGGAGAAGCCTGTACATCTTCCCACCCGGTGAACAGAATACCATGCATGCCGACACGCCGGCATGAGTCGATGTTGACTGCCCGATCGTCAATGAGGATGAACTGCTGCGGGTCCACGCCGGAGCTGTCGAGCACATGGCGAAAAGCTTCGGGTTCGCGCTTGAGCAGACCATGCTCGTATGAGAGAAAATAACGGTCATGCCCTCTCATGACCGGATAGGTGTCGAGCAGATAGGCAAAATGAAGCGGATCGGTGTCGCTCATGATCCAGATCTGATGGTGCTCGCCCAACCGCCTGATCCCTTCGGCACTGCCTGGAACCGGAGTGAAGATCTTCTGCCATGCGAACCTGAAGTAGGCTGGCGACTTGTCGACGGTCATCGGATCATCGGCAAGCATGCCGAGAAACTCAGCAGGAGCGACCATTCCCCGGTCCACCCGATCTTTGAATGCCCCTTCGCAATATCGGCTGAGTATGGCATCGTAATCCGCCGCTCCATCACGTGCAACCGACCTGCAGAACGGTTTGAAATCAACCGATACGATAACGTTGCCAATATCGAGAAGGACGATACCCATGTTGTTCTGATTCAGCTTGATGCGGATTCAGGCCCGAAGTCATGAAATGGACGACGGGTCTGTATGGTCGTGATTCAATCTTCCATTGCCTTGTAACAAGATAGTGTTCCCTGAAACGACAGCAAAAAGAGGGGTGATCGATAAGAATCGAAGATTCGGAAGGAACTCTTTGCCTTCGTCTGGCGTCAGATTCCCTGAAAGTCGACACCATCAGGCTGCATCAATCCCGGTCAGGGAAGGAATCAAATCAGGAGGATCAGTATGGCCAACAGCGAAATGAAACATCCCGCAAACGCCCCTGGGCCCTTTTATGTTACCACCTACAATGACCCGGAAGGTCAGGGCTGTACCGCGTGCACTATCTGTTACACGGCTGCTCCGGAATTTTTCTCTGAAGACAGTGAGGGTTACGCCTATGTGTCGAAGCAACCTGAAACCGATGCCGATATATCGCTCTGCAGGGAGCAGATGGATGCCTGTCCGCCGGTTGCCATCGGGGATGACGGCTGACGGAAAGAAATGGATGGACAGAATGGACAGAATGGACACTGAAAAAAAAGAACTTGACTCATCATCTTTTCTTGTCCATTTAGTCCATTTCGTCAAATTCGTCCATTGCGTCCATAGTCTTCCCGCCCCGGAAACGGTTCTGCCGGGCTCACACCCGGCAGAAAAGCATTTATTTTGAAGCCTCTCAGCTTACCTGATACCCCAGAGCTTGATCTTGCGATCGTCGCTGCCGCTGGCGATAATCCTGCCGTCAGGTGAAATATCGACCGACTGCACTTCGAGGGTATGTCCGCGATAGGTATGCAGCAGTGTCCCGCCCTTGACGTCCCAGAGGCAGACACGCTCGTCGTTGGCTGCGCTGGCGATAACCGACCCATCCGGGCTGAAGCAGGCGCTGCGTACGCCATCCTCGTGGCCTTCGAGCACCTTCACGATCTTTCCGGAAGCGACATCGATGATCTTGACCTTGGCGTCGCGACCGCAGAACACGATGAGGCTGTCATCCGGGCTGAAGCTCACCGAATGCGACAGGGTGTCGTTGGTCTGGAAGCTGGCGATGTTCTTGCCGCTTTCGACATCCCAGATCCTGACGACCGGCTCTTCGCCGCAGCTCACGAGCCTCTTGCCGTCATGGCTCCAGGCAACACACTCGATGTATGATTTGTGACCGAGGAGCACTGCGGTCTGCTTTCCGGTTTCGACATCCCAGAGACGGATGGTGGTATCCCTGGAGCAGGTGGCAAGCGTCTTGCTGTCCGGGCTGAAAGCGACCATCCTCACGGCGGTGTCGTGCCCTTTGCACAGATGCAGGCAGTTGCCGGTCGCTGCGTCCCAGATCCTTGCCGTGCTGTCGGTACTGCCACTGGCGAGCTTTTTGCCGTCACGGC
This sequence comes from Chlorobiaceae bacterium, assembly GCA_013334925.1. GTDB lineage: Bacteria > Bacteroidota > Chlorobiia > Chlorobiales > Chlorobiaceae > Chlorobaculum. The sequence goes on along the minus strand of JAAXWP010000001.1, from coordinate 175,015 downwards.
TGTAGTCGACGCATTCGACCCAGGTATCGTGCCCCTTCATGGTATGGATGGCTTTGCCGGCCTCCACATCCCAGAGCATGACCAGTTCGTCGAATCCACCACTTACGAGCTTTTTGCCGTCGGGGCTGAATTTCACACCAAGTACGCGGTCCAGATGCCCTTCCATGGTCTTGATGAGATTCACATCCTCTTTGACGGTCGGACGCTTCAGCTCTTCTTCCTTTTTCCCGAAAATCTTTGACAAGAAACCCATTGGTATATTCGTTTGAATTGAGGTACCCTTACCTGCCTGTAGTTACTACGGCACCAGGTGCTTTCAGGCTCAAGGTGCCGGAAATGCTGACCTGTAATTTAATAAATTTTCCTGCTAACATCCAGACTCACGGATTCACGGCCACAAATGCGCGTATTCATCCGCACTCCTTGTGAAAACGATAGCTCCTCCCCTTCCAGACCGGGCCATCGCCAAGAACCGTCTGACGGAAGGAGTTCATGGCAATCAGCAGCAGCATCGCCTGCGATAAGGGATGCAGCAGCCCTGGCCACACCGGCTGGCGGCATTTGACCGAGATGATGAAGCGGCTGACAATCGCAACGCCGATCTGAACGAGCGGCAGCCAGAACCTGTCGACAGGGAATGTACCCTGCAGCACTGACGATACGACGAAGTACCCTGGTGCGAGGTAAAACAGCACGACCAGCAGCATGAGGGCGAACAGGCCAACAGGGCTGTTACCGAGACCTGCGTAGAGATTCTTCGAAAAACCGGTCCAGATCTCACTGAACCCGCGGTACATCCTGCAGCTGACCGCATCGGGACCGTTGAATGCCGCCACGGTGCCGCCTGCCCGCTTGACCTTCTTGCACAACCCGACATCCTCGACGATGTTACGGCATACGGAACGGTGGCCGCCAATTTTGTCGTAAGCCTCCCGCCGAAACATGATGAACTGGCCTATAGCATAACAGAATGCCGGTGAACGGCTCCCCCGCACCATGCCGATGGGCAGATAACTGAACAGGATCTGGTATACCAGCGGCACGATAAGCGCCTCCCAGAACGAGCCGAACTCATGTGCCGGGGTCAGCGAGATCATATCTGCCCGGGATGCATCGATAGCAGCCACGGCTCTGCCGAGTGCGTCCGGCCGGTGCCGGGTATCGGCATCGGTAAAGAGCAGCAACGCCCCTTCTGCATACGAAGCCAGCTGGTTACATGCCCAGGCTTTCCCATGCCAGCCTTCAGGTAACGGCTTGCCATGCACGATCCGCAATTTCTTTCCTGCTGGGGTATCCGCCAGACCCTCAAGTTCGCGCCAGGTGCCGTCCGATGAGTTGTCGTCGAGCACGATGACCTCGAAATCCGGGTACTCCTGAGCGAGCAGCGAAGAGACGCACGCCCTGATGTTCAGCTCCTCGTCACGCGCCGGCACGAGTATGGAGACCCTGGGAGCAGTCGACGCCGCGGCACCCGCCCGCGGAAGATCCGGCAGGTCGATGAGGTTTTTCAGGATGATACCGAGAAAAACCAGCAGGCTTGTAAGAATGAAGAGCTGGTACAGGAGCATGGTAAAAAAAAGGCCGCCAACGGCGGCCTGAAATCATGTTACTCGGAATTAGGCAATCAAACGACAGATTTCAATGCCTAACCACAGATCGCGCTTAATCGATCAGTTTATTGATGTTATACTCGAAAATACCTTCCGCACCGGCACGCTTGAGCTCCGGAATGAGCTTGCGGACGATCTTTTCGGCAACGATCACCTCGAGCGCCACCCACTGGCTGTCGGCCAGATCGGAGACCGTCGGAAGGCGAAGCGCAGGAATGACCGACATGATCTTGTCGAGCCCGGCTTTCGGAGCGTTCATCTTCAGACCGACCTTGCCCTGGGCATTGATAGCGCCCTGGAGCAGCAGTGCCATGCTCTCGATCTTCTCACGCTTCCACGGATCTTCCCATGCAGCGCGGTTGGCGATGAGCTTGGTGTTCGACTCGAGCACGGTCTCGACGATCCTGAGCTTGTTGGCACGCAGCGAAGAGCCTGTCTCGGTCACTTCGACGATGGCGTCGGCAAGTTCCGGAGGCTTGACTTCGGTGGCACCCCAGCTGAATTCGACCGATGCGTTGACACCGTTCTTTTCAAGATATTTCTTCGTGATGTTGACCACCTCGGTGGCGATGTGCTTGCCTTCGAGATCCTTCACCGATCTGATCGGGGAGCTCTCCGGCACGGCGAGCACCCAGCGAACGGGGCGCATGGAGGCTTTGGAGTAGACCAGATCGGCAACCTCGACCACATCGGCGTCGGTTTCGATGATCCAGTCCTTGCCGGTCAGACCGGCGTCGAACGCACCCTGTGAGACGTAACGGGCCATCTCCTGGGCACGGATCAGGATCGCTTCCAGTTCATCGTCGTCGATGGAAGGAAAATAGGAGCGGCTCTGTACGGAAAAATGGAATCCGGCGTTGGCGAAGAGTTCGAGAGTCGAGTCCTGCAGGCTGCCCTTCGGCAGACCAAGCTTCAAAACATTGTTACTATTGCTCATGATAAATGATCTGTGATGGTTGACTTAAACCTTTCGTATCTGAAACTCCCCGTTGTCGTAAACGCCGTAGGGAAACTGTCCTTCTATCCATGTGCCGAGATTGACATAGGTACTGCCAGATTCGCTGACGGTCTCGATCCGGGCTGCATGGTTATGGCCGCACACAAAATAATCAAAAACCCGTTCACGAGCCAGTGAGGTCGCAAATTCGAGCAGACGTTTAGGTTCGGATTTCATGTCCACCGGCTTGTGATGCCGGCTGAGGTGGGAAAACTTTTTCATCAGTGACGTCGCAAGGTCCGGATGAAATCCGGTCAGCAGGCCAAGGTTGAAACGGTTCCTGACAAAGCGGGCGAAGAGCTTGTAACCAAGATCACCCTCGCCGAGTCCGTCACCATGCGCGACCAGGAAGAGTTTGCCGTCGTAACGGATCTCCTGGAGTCCATACAGCGTTCGGACGCCAAGCTCGTCATCGAAATAGCGGCCAAGATGAAAATCATGATTACCGGCAAGATAGGAGACCTCGATGCCACTGCGGGTAAGTTCCGACAACAGGCAGAGAAACCGTGTAAATCCTTTGGGAATCACCTGCCGGTACTCCATCCAGTAGTCGAGGATATCTCCGACCAGATAGAGCGAACCGCGCTCTTTCCGGATGATCGAAAAGAGCGCTTCGAGACGTTCGAGTTTCAGTCGTTCCGCCTCCGGCTCCTGCAGGCCCAGATGAACATCACTGACGAAATAAAGTCCCGGCATCTCGACTGTTGAGTTCAGATCACCGCAGCGAGACCGATGACGGCCGCCGGAATGAGCAGGTTGTCGACCTCCTTAGGGCTCAAGCCTTCAATGGCTGTGGCCGCGAGGGCGATTATGGTAATCCTCACCGGATCGTAAGCTTCGGGAACGATCAGTTTCACGAAGAACAGGCCTGCAAGCAGGCTGCCGACGAGGAATGCAAGACTTCCCTCGACGCTCTTGTCGCTGAGGATCTTGTACTTGATCCTGCCGTAACGGGTACCGACGATCGGCGCGAGTCCGTCACCCCAACCCAGCACGGCCATGGCGAGCACGCCCGCGAACTGTTTGTAGTAGATGGTACCGCAAAGCATCGCCACGACAACGAAATAGAGTGTTCCCTTCAGCAGCTCCCGTTTGTCACCGGTACGGGTCATGGTCTTGACAGCCTGATCGTCGTCAGCGGCAAACAGCCCTTTCTGAACCAGCAACAGCGTCCAGACAGCAAACACCGTGATGTTCAGGTAATGCGACCAGTCACCTTCGCGGAACAGGGGCAGGAACACGATCGTCGAACCTGCGCAGATATGGGTGATCTTGCGGCTGATGTCGCGAGGAAGGCCATGATTGGTCACCAGATAGTCCATCAGCGGTGGCACACTGAAGACGTAGGCAAAGGTCATCAGGGTCACGATGGCATTGTGCCAGACCAGCGGAAGAGAGAAAAAAGTCGATTCGCTCGGTGTCATGGATCCTCCTGTTTACTATGGTTTGGAAGAAGACGAGCTGAAACATGACGGTGCAGCCCGGGTCGGAATGTCCGGAGACTCTTTCCGACCCGCGTCCGTCAGTTTACATGTATTTGATTCCGATCAGAGCTGCCGCGAACATCTGGTTGGTCAGAAACAGGATGTTGTTGACGACCTGGAAGCGCAGGAAGGCGTTGTGCTCCTGAACCTCGCTTTTACCGATGGCGTTGCCGAATCCATCGTCCACCGCGTGCTGCACGAAGGCGATACCTGATTTCGGGTCACGATAGAGCGGAATCTGGATAAACACGTTCAGGGCAAGTCCTGCAAGAACGCAATAGAAGAGTACGGTAAAACCCCAGTTCCAGGAGAGCCATGCGAAAAGTCCGAACACAAAATCGATGATCACGAAGGCAACCAGAAAGGTATTTTTCGAACCGATCATGACGGTCAGCGACTTCATGCCGCCTTTGGCATCCCCCTCCTTGGACTTGAAGTCGTTCATGATGATCAGGGCAATGGCCATGAAGAAGTTGAGCACGGCGAGCCAGATCACCTCCGGCCTGATCTCGCTGAACAGGGCGTTTGCCGAAAGATAGGTGATGAAGCCGTAGGAGAATCCGACAGCCGGAGCGGAAAACAGGATATTCTTTTTCAGCTTGAGCGGAGGTGCAGAGTAGATGTACCCTACGAAAAGACCGGCAATAAGAGAGCCGACGAAAACCACTCCCCGCTCGCCACCGATATGCAGACCGAGAAACGAGCTCAGCACCACGGCGACGACCAGTACGATGCTCCAGTTCCAGACCGCCTCTTTCTCGGTAAGGCGACCCGACGGAATGGGGCGGGTAGGTTCGTTGACCCGGTCGAGTTCGAGATCGTAATAGTCGTTGACCGACTGACTGAAGCCTGTACCGAGAGGACCATAGAGCAGGAACAGGGCAAACAGCAGGAGATAATCGTGAACACTTGGCTGCATGGCTCCCGATGCCATCACACCACCGGCAAGGCAGGGAAAGACGCTGATCCAGGTAACCGGGTCCAGCAGTTCGAGATGGGCTTTGATTTTATCGACAACTCTGGTGCGTGGGACTGCTGATGGCATGAGTACAGATCTCGGGATCGGCTGCAAAAGCCGGTTAAAGTTGATTTCCTGAAAGAAATATCAATTTACGAATCCCGATACACATATAAAAGCCGTCGTTCACTCAGCATCGACTGGAGTGCCAGAAAGAGTAGCCGAAGTTGCATCGGTGATCTTCACGCTGACCAGGTCACCCGGATTGAAACGTCCGCGATCGAACACCACGGCACGGTTTGTGCCGGTACGCCCCATGAGCTGTAGCGAGGAGCGTTTGCTTTCGGTTTCGGCAAGCACCTCGACGACGTTACCGACCTCTCCCCGATATCGCTCCTGGGAAATGACATTCTGCAGCTCGATGATCTCCTGCAGACGGGCTTTCTTGACAGCCTCCGGCACATCGTCCTCAAGGTTCCGGTCTGCCCAGGTACCAGGACGCACCGAGTAATAGAACATGAACGAAGCGTCAAAACGGACCTCCTTCATGAGCGAGAGGGTATCGCGGTGATCCGCTTCGGTCTCGGTGCAGAAACCGGCGATGAGATCCGTGGTGATGGCGGCATCGGGAATATGACGAAGGATCATCCCGATCCGGCGCAGATACTCGTCACGGGTATGCCCCCGCTTCATCAGTTCGAGCATCCTTGTCGAACCCGACTGCACGGGCAGGTGAATATGGTTGCAGAGATTCGGCCGTTCGGCTATGACCCTGACCAGATCCTCGGAAATATCCTTGGGATGCGAAGTGGTAAAGCGGATACGCAGCTGTGGAGCGGCAAGGCTGACCGCGTCGAGCAGTGCGGCAAAATCGGCGCTGCCAGAGGAATCCCGGTATGAATTCACGTTCTGGCCGAGCAGGGTGACTTCACGAAAACCCGATGTTGCCAGCTTTGAGACCTCATCGACGACCGAACGCAGAGGAACGCTGCGCTCACGTCCCCTGGTGACAGGAACCACACAGAAGGCACAGTGATTGTTGCATCCCCGCATCACGGGCAGGAATGTGCTGATCCGACCTTCCCTGACTGGCTCTATGCCGCTGTAGATCTCGCGGTGGTCGTACTCGAGGCTCGCTATCCGCTGTCCCCCGAAAGCACTGCCGATCATCGAGGGCAGTGCCCGGTAGGTGTCGGGTCCTGCGACGAAATCAACGAAGGGGTACGCAGAAAAAAAGGCTTCCCGTTCGAATTGGGGCACACATCCGATGACGCCGATAACCAGACCTTTCTGCCGGCGCTTGCGTCCCTTGAGCTGCTGGAGAAAATTGCCGATACGGTCGACGGCATTCTCACGAACGGCACAGGAGTTGAGCAGTATGATTGAAGCGCTCTCTTCCCTGCTGGTGCGAGCATAGCCGGCATCCTGAAGAATGGAGGTGACGATCTCCGTATCCGCCTGGTTCATCTGGCAGCCGAAGGTATGAATGAAACAGGATGTCGAAGTGGTGTTCACGATGCAAACATAACGATAATGTGGATACAGCGGCACTTCAGGGTCTTGCATCACCCGCGACCGCACGGGCTATGAAGATACCCGCAAGACCGGTGACAGGCAACTGCAGCAAAGGGCTGATGCCTACCCTGAAAAGCAGCGGCATGGACGAGGTGTACGCCCAGGCGTGCAGGATATCGACCGACACGAACTCGACGACCCAGGCGGGAAGTGCTCCTGCAAGACAGAATGCGATCATGGTTCGGGCGCCAGGCAGCCACATGAGGCTGCGATCGACCAGTGCGGCAAAAAGATACATACCGATGACCGAAAGCGCATCGAGCAGCGCCATCTGCACCATCATCGGCACATAGGTCGAGGCGGGAAGTGTCTGATGAGCATCGTAGAGAAGCCCATGCCAGGACTCCCAGCAGAAGTTGAGCATGAAAACCGATGCGTACAGCACCAGGAAAAAGTACGCACGCTGTCGAATGGTGCTGGTCACCTCAATGGTCCCGGATTCAGTCCAGCTCCCGGAACAGAGAAGGCAGGCCGGGCCTGCCTCCTTCCGTAAACGATAAGCCCCATAGGCACGCTCCTCAGGTCAGGCGCCGAAATGGATATGCTTGAACTTTTCGAGTAGCGCCTCGGCCTCATCCTTGCACTGACCGCAGACGGTGCCGAGCTTGGTGCGCTCCTGCAGCTCGTAATAGGTTCTTGCACCCTCGAGCACGGCATCCTCGATATCGTGATCGGTGACGTTCATGCACTGGCAGACAATCTTGACCTGCTCCTTCTTGACACGGTCGTCCATGCCGTTGCGCACGAAATAGTTGTTGATCGCGGCACGCAGGGCCTTGTCACCCAGCACCGAGCAGTGGATCTTGTGATCGGGCAGACCGCCGAGCTCTTTGGCCACATCCTTGGGTGAGACGTTGAACGCCTGGTCGAGAGTCATTCCCTTGACCATTTCCGACAGTATGGAGGTACTCGCGATGGCACTGGCACAACCATAGGTCTTCCACTGACAATCGGTAATAACCTCTTTCTCCTTGTCGACCATGATCGCCACCAGCATCTGGTCGCCGCACTGCAGGTTGCCCTCCATACCGACACCATCGAAGCTGTCGGGGTTTTCACCCTGCATGATATTTTTAGGCTTTTCGAAATGCTCTTTGAGTTTTTCTGTATATGCCCATTCACCTGGCTGAAGCATGAACTCCTCCTTTGATATAAGCTGTTGACATGTCTCTGATACGGCTGATGACCCCCGGAAGCACATCGAGCATGTACTCGACATCCTCGACGGTGTTATCCCTTCCAAGGCTGATCCTGATCGAACCGTGCGCACGTTCGGCATCGACGCCGGTAGCGAGCAGCACATGGGACGGATCGAGCGATCCCGAAGCGCATGCCGAACCGGTCGATACGGCGATGCCCGCCAGATCGAGGTACAGCAGGATGGCTTCACCCTCCGCGCCGGGGAACGAAACGTTGAGCGTGTTGGCAAGCGAATCGGTCGGATGGCCATTGAACAGTGCGTCGTCGATACGCTCCTCGATACCTTTTCTAAGCATATCCTTGAGCCCCTGCAGACGAACCTCCTCTGCCTCCATCTCGATGGCACGCATATCCACGGCCATACCGAGCCCCATGATGCCAAGGGTGTTCTCGGTGCCAGCCCTGCGCCCTTTCTCCTGGTGCCCACCCCTGATGAAGGGACAGTACGGCATCCCCTTGCGCACATAGAGCGCGCCGATGCCCTTCGGACCATAGATCTTGTGGCCGGATATGGTCAGGAAATCCACACCGAGGTCATCGACGTTCACCGGCACCTTGCCGAACGCCTGAACGGCATCGGTGTGCATGAGCGCGCCGTAACGGTGGGCTATTTCGGATATTGCGGGAATGTCCTGAAGCGTACCGATCTCGTTGTTGGCCATCATCACCGAAACGAGTCCGACACTGCCGGCCTTCAGATGCTCTTCGAGCTGCTGCAGATCAACTTTACCGTACCGGTCCACCTCGAGGTACTTCACATCGATTCCCCGGTGCGTGAGACATTGCGAGGTCTCGAGAACGCAGGGGTGCTCGATTTTGCTGGTGATAATCGTCTGGCGTGAGCCCGGGATGCAGAGTGCCGAGCTGCAGACAAAGAGCGAAAGGACGGTATTGTTCGCTTCGGAACCGCTGCCCGTGAAGACGATCTCGCTTTCATCGGCGCCCATGAACCCGGCCACCCTTCTGCGGGCATCCTCGACGTTTGCCCTGGCTTCACGCCCGTAAGCATGCATGCTCGACGGATTGCCGAACATCTCCATAGCCGCCACCATCTCTTTCTTGACCTCCGGATGCAACGGGGTGGTAGCGTTATTATCGAAGTATATCTGTCGTGCTGCCATAACTTCTTTCTGAATTTCGGTGATTCTTGCCGCAAGCAGGAGAATATAAGGTTATTCCTAATGAACAACCACGAACAAACATAAGGTTCCTGATATCATCAAACTTGGATAAAAATAGTCTTATTTGTTCTCAGTTCCAAGAGAAACATGCCAGCGGACAAGCGTGACAAGCTCAGAACGGGAAATAATAAAGCAGGGCGGCAAAGGAGAGGAGAACGAGCAATGCGATAAACAGATAGATCCTCGAGCGATGTGCGGGTGACCGTCTGGCATCATCGGCAACACGGTGCTCATCGCCGCGCGACGCTGCAGAAGAGGCAAGTGCCGGAATAGCGGGCGTATGAAGCTCCGCTCGGCAAAGTGCGAGGAGCTGCTCGTCTCCAATCCCTACCTCACCGGCATACTTCTTCACAATGGAAAAAACATACAGAGGAGGAAGAAAGGAAAAATCGCCCGCTTCGAGCTTTTCGATATGTGAGGAGCTCACGTTGACGAAACGGCTCATGTCGTCAATCGACATATGTCTCTTGATCCGCTCGTTTTTAAGCTCCTGCAGCAGTCGGCCAAGAGCACCGCCAGGGGAAACTTCATCTGCCATTTTACAGGATCAGATTAAAGTTGCGACAATACCAATGAACGTCATCTATAAGTTAATCAAATATCATCCTTCAGAGCAACCTTAAACAGTAAATCATCGCGTCGATACAGGCATTCTGTACGCGATAATTCTATCGGGCACCTCAATCGATACCGTACGACGAAAGGTAGACCCAGCGGGAATCAGGTTCTCCTCCAGTCCCTCCAGCCATTGTTTTCAGGCTTCCGGAGCCGGAGCCATCACGTTTCAGCAGCGGCTCGAGAGACTTTTCCAACCGGGACAACTCATCTTTTGACATGGGTTTCCATAGCAGAAACACGCGATCAGTTGCATGAAACATCTTGTGCATTCGAGCAAGATCGGGGCGTGACGCATTGAAAAACGCCACTCCCGGCACCTTGCCTGAAGCGGTATAATTGCCCTTATACATAACAGCCTCCTTGGCTGAACCGAGCAGAGAGACCTGCTTTTCGGCGCCAAGCAGTCGATCGTGGCCAAGAAGATGAAATGGCACCGGAGTGTCGGCAACAAACATAATATGCCCATATCCTGCAAGGCGGTCATTCAGAGATTGAAGCAGTGCATCGGTCAGCCACAGGCGCAGCGGATCGAAGGCAAGACGATCGGCGGTCCGTTCATCGCCGGTGGCAAGAGTTCTGGTGACGCCGTCGATGGTAGCGTGAATCTGAAAACCAGGAACCGCTGACGCGGCAATCTGCATCTCTTTACTGCTGATCAGCATGGCAGTCGCAAGACTGTCCCTGACAAACACCCTGACGAGCGCCTGGTCGGGATGCAGACTCTTCTGAACGGTCATCATGGTGACGGGTGTGGGTCTCAGTCTCGAAGCAAGCCCTTTGTCAATGCCCGCCACCTCTGCCTCCAGTTCGATCAAGCGGCCCTGTTTGCGGCTTATCGCCTTGTCGGCGATACCCGCGAGTTCAAAACCGCTGCCTTCGTCGAACATGGTGATCTTTCTTTGCTGAAGACCGGAAATCTCCCGGTTCAGCTCGATGATTTCACGCTCGAGCGGCTCGTGCCCCGCCGGGAGCCTGAACGAAGACATTGATGCTTGCACTTCACGTTGCAGATTGAGAAGCTTGGCCTGCTCGCTCACCTCGAAAAGTTCGAAGTAGCGACCGTTGGCGATCAGCAGATCCTCCAGAGATCCCACCGCTTCGTTTTCAAGCCGGACAAGTTCGGCTGCCGTATACGGAATGCCATAATACTGCCCGATCTGCAGGGCTCGTTTCAGTGCATCGATCCGCTCCGCATCGTCGCTCTCCTGGCTCATCCCCAACCTGAACAATGCGGCCATACGGGCATACGGCATATTCCGCTGGGAAAAATATTCGACTACGCTCCGGTACACTTCAGGCTTCCTGACAATGACGGCATTCGATTCGTACTGCAGGATCTGATCGAGGCGTGCGAACCCCGCCTGCTGGGCGGCTGAAAGAGCCTTGAAGAGAAAAAAACTGGCATTGGGGCGCTGCTTTTCGAGCTGCATGAGGCTGCGCGCCGCAATACGTAACGCACGGATACGGATCTCGGGATCCACGGTCTTTGACATGACTTTTGCCGAAACGGCCGCTATCCTGGCCGCATAGATGTCGGGTGATTCAAGTCGCAGTTCCTTTTTGGCCAGGGAGCAGTCCAGCAGACCGGCAAGTGCTGCCATGCGCACAGCAGGCTCTTCGGAACCGGCAAACCGCTTGTACAGATCGGCAGCTCGGACGAAATCCCCCGACCTCTTCCAGAGCGATGCCTGCTGCAGCTGCTGCCAGACATCTGGCTGCGAAATCCCGGACATGGCTTGCGCTGCCTGTCCGTAGTTGCCAAGCTCGGCGAACATCCTCGCCCGCCTGTACTGCATCTCCGAATAGAGAGAGTCTGGCAGCATCCGGTCCGCATGACGCCCCAGAACATTCATGGTATGAAACGCCTCGTAATACTCCCCGGTCATGTACTCGATCCGGTTTTTCTGCACAAGGGCGTCGATGGCACGCTTCGGGAATCCTTTCAGGGTATCGAGCGCGAGGGCGTGGTTGTAAGCAGCCAATGCCTCGGGAAACTTGTTGTGCCGGTTGAGTCGCGAAGCTTCTTCATAGAGAGAGACAGGATCGTTCTCATCGACTGTCCGGGTGCACGAAGTGAGCAGTGGCAGAATTCCGGCAAGGGACAGCATAAGAACGAAAGAAAGGCGGTAAGGTCTCATCGATGATCCGGGGTGAGTTGTTCGGTCCTGAAGGTAATTTTACCCATAAATTCCGCTAAGGACAAGAGATCCGGTACTTTTTGAAAAAACATCGGGCGATCACTGAACGTTCGAAAGAGCCCCTCTCTCGATTTTTTTAAATATCTTGCCGGAAAACCCAGGTCGAACTGAAAACCACAACATCAATAACGGCACAGCTCCCCTGACATGAATCCTCACGGTATCGAGGCACTGGTCATCATCCTGCTCGTCCTGGTCAACGCCCTCTTCTCGATGGCTGAATTTGCCATCATCTCCTCGAGGCCAACCCGGCTGCATGAACTCAGGGATGCCGGATATGATTCGGCGGCGCTGGTGCTCAGACTGCTCGACAACCCGACAAGACTGCTTTCGACGCTCAGGATCGGCATCGCACTGAGCAGCATCTTTGCCGGCGCCTACAGCGCACTGAGCTTTGCACCCCGGATTGCCAGCTCACTGAATATGCTACCTGCACTGCAACCATACAGCAGCAGGATTGCCCTCGGTTTCGTCGTTGTCGTGATAACCTGGCTCTGCATGGTCGCCGGAGAGTTCATTCCCAAGAAAATCGCGCTCAGACACCCCGAAGCGATATCGGTCAGAATCGCTCCTTTCATCGACCAGCTTTGCCGATTGAGCTCTCCGGCCGTCGCCCTCGTCAACGGCACGACGAACCTCATCATGAAAGGGCTCGGCATCGACGAGCAGGAAAAACCGGCGGTCAGCGACGAGGATGTCATGCTGATGATCCGGCAGGGCGCCAAGAAAGGGGTGTTCGAATCGGTGGAATACGAGATGATCTCGCGCATTTTCCGTATGAGCGACAAGCGGGCGAACGCCATGATGACGCCTCGTAACGAAATAGAATGGCTCGACCTCGAAGATCCCGACGAAAAGCTCATCTCGCGCATCAAGGCAAGTGGACGATCGCGCTTCCCGGTGGCAGAGGGAAACCTCGATAACCTGCTGGGAGTCGTCCGTTCGCTCGACCTGGTCAGACTTCAGCTTTCGAAACCGGAAAGCGTGAAGGAGACCATCCGGGCATCGATGAAATCGCCGCTCTTTGTCCCGGAATCCGTACCTGCGTTCAGGGTTCTCGAAGTATTCAGAAAAAACCGTGCACAGATGGCCCTCGTCATCGATGAACATGGCTCGATCCAGGGGGCGATCACCCTGACCGACGTGCTTGAGAGCATCGTGGGGGATGTCCCCACCGACGATCTTGACTTCAGCAGTAAAATTGCCAGGCGAAGCCGTCGCACCTGGATTGTCGACGGAATGCTGCCGGTTGACGAGTTCGCGACCGCATTCCAGATCGATCCAGATGTTTTCACCGGCGAGGAAGAGCCCCGGTACGGAACCATGGGCGGCTTCATGATGAGCAAGCTGGGTGAAGTCCCTGCCGTCACCGACACGCTGCAATGGCAGAACATGCTCTTCAAGGTCATCAAGATGGATGGGCAGCGCGTGGCGAGACTGCTGGTCGAGCTGACCGACGAAGCCGCCGCGAAGTTAACAAAATAAAAAAAGGGGAACCATGATACAGGAAGGCAGGCAAGCTCCACAGTTTACCCTTCCCGACGGGAAAGGAAACCAGGTATCGCTGTCGGATTTCAAAGGAAAGAAGGTCCTCCTGATCTTCTACCCGGGAGATGATACTCCGGTCTGCACGGCACAGCTGTGTGATTACCGCAACAACGTGACGGAATTCACCAGGAGAGGCATCACGGTCATCGGCATCAGTGCCGACAGCCCCGATTCCCACCAGCGTTTCGCAGAAAAGCACGAACTCCCATTCCTTCTCCTGAGCGACGTATCCAGATCGACCGCCAGGGACTACGATGCCCTCGGGTTTCTGGGCATGTCTCAAAGAGCCTATGTGCTGCTTGACGAAGAAGGGACGGTGCTGCTTTCTTACAGCGACTTTCTTCCGATCACCTATCAGCCCATGAAAGATTTGCTGGCACGTATCGACGCTGCCTGAGCCGTAACAGGAAACCGTTGCAACAGCATCACGAACACGTGTCGGAAACAGCAAGGAAACCTGAATGGAACTGCTGACCGGCTACTTGCCGACATGGTCAGGAATGTATCGGGCACGACCCCATGCAGAGACAGGATCGCAGCACAAGATTTTCAGGGTGATCTCATGAATCCGGATCTTTTTTTGTAACTTCGCAAGCATCCGCCAGGTTTTGGCGCACATTTCAGCAACATAATGCAGCTAATTCAATGGAAAGAACTCTCACCATCCTCAAGCCCGATTGCGTACGCAAGCAGCTCATCGGCGCCGTTACCGACAAGATCGAACGCGCCGGGTTCCGCATCGTAGCGATGAAAAAGACCCGCCTGACCAAAGAGACCGCTGGTGCATTCTACGCCGTGCACAAAGAGCGCCCGTTCTACGGCGAGCTGGTCGACTTCATGTCCTCCGGCCCCTGCGTTCCCATGATCCTCGAGAAAGAGAACGCCGTCGCCGACTTCAGGACGCTCATCGGCGCCACCGATCCGGCTCAGGCCGACGAGGGCACCATCCGCCAGCTCTACGCCGACAGCAAGGGTGAAAACATCATCCATGGTTCGGACTCTGCAGAAAACGCCGCCATCGAAGGCGCATTCTTCTTCGCAGCAGAAGAGGTCGTCAGGGTCGACTGATCGATCGGAGCTGAAGCCTATAAAAAAAGCAGCCTTCGTGTGGAACGAAGGCTGCTTTTTTTATAGGCGATTCCGGGGGTTATGGGGCCGATGGGGCCGATAAGTCTGATGGGGCCGATGGGACTGATGAGTCCGATGGGTCCCATGGGGCCGATGAGTCCGATGAGTCCCATGGGTCTGATGGGTCCCATGGGTCCGATGGGTCCGATGGGTCTGATGGGTCCCATGGGTCCGATGGGGCCGATGGGGCCGATGGGTCCGATGGGGCCGATGGGGCCGATGGGGCCGATGGGGCCGATGGGGCCGATGGGGCCGATGGGGCCGATGGGCTATAATATTATTCTTGTCCTATACGACCCATATGACCTATACGACTCATTCGTCCTATTCCCCCATTCTCCCATTCTCCCATTCCCCCGGAACTCCGCAACTCTACTCCGAACCCCCTCCCTTTGCCTTCCGGATATCGACGAGCGCTTCGCTGAAGGTCTCTCCGTAAATTTCCCATACCGTCACGAACAGAGCGGCAATCACCGGCCCGATGATGATTCCGGGTATGCCGAACATCCCAAGTCCGCCAAGCGTTCCGAAAAAGATGAAGAGTTCATGCATCTGGGTATCGCGGCCAACCAGGATGGGACGGAGAATGTTGTCGATCTGGCCGACAACGAGGCTGCAGAAGAGCGCCAGCCCGGCTGCCTGCAGGTAATGGCCTGAAATTGCCATACCAATCGTCGCCGGAATCCAGATGATCGGTGAACCGACGAGCGGCATGATCGACAGAACGGCCATCACCGTTCCCCAG
Source organism: Chlorobiaceae bacterium (assembly GCA_013334925.1). Lineage (GTDB taxonomy): Bacteria > Bacteroidota > Chlorobiia > Chlorobiales > Chlorobiaceae > Chlorobaculum. The sequence continues at coordinate 159,773 of JAAXWP010000001.1, read as the reverse complement.
AAAACCGCACTTTCAATGCCGACCACATAAAATGCCAGACCGGCAAGCGAGCCCTGCAGAAGTGCGATGACCAGACTTCCTTTCATCGTCGCTCTGGTAACCGAAAGAAACCTGTCGAGGAGCCGCTGCTGATCGCTCTCGTTCAGCGGAACGTAGGCCTGGATCTTCTCCATGAGACGCTGACCGTCTTTGAGGAAAAAAAACATGGTATAACAGAAAATCAAAAAGAGAAACAGGTCATATGCCGCCGAATAGGTTATGGCCGATATGCTGTCGAACACAGCCGACCCGAGACGTCCGAGATATTCAGCCGCCTTCTGCAGGATCAGATCGCTGTAAGACTCGATATCATGATAAAATGGCAACTGGGTGAGCAGGTTGTTGAATCCCGCGGACCCTTTGAGCTGCTCGCGGATCAGTGGTATGGCCGTCCGGCTCAGGGATATGGCCTGAGTTGCCACGACCGTCACCAGCCCCGCAAGAGGCAGAATGAAACTCAGCAGAAAAGCCACAAGCGTCATGGCAGCGCTCAGGCTTCGGCGTTGACCGGAAAGTGCCAGAAAACGGTTGAACAAAGGAACCTGGAGGCCTGCGAAGATCCCTGCAAGAAGGATGGTCAGCAGGAACGGACGGACCATGGAAAGAAACAGCCCGGAGATCAGGATGACCGCAAGCAGCACCACGATCCGGTTGATGTTCAGGGTATTGTTGGGGTTCATCGATTCAGTCGTTTGGAAACCCTGCGACACCGATCGGCCGGTGTTTACAGGTGTTTCCTTCGTTTCAGTGGCGCATCCTGCCGAAAGACGATATTATTATTTCGGCAACAATAAGTCGCATATAAATGCCAGACACTATCTGTCATCCTGAACGAAGTGAAGGATCCATCTTCATTCTTGACAATACGTTATGGATTCTTCTCCCGACAAGTCGGGATCAGAATGACAACCCATAATAAACCAGATTGATACTTTTAATTGCCGGAGTCATAACTAAGTTACACCTCGACAGTAAACACTGCAAAACCTTGAATACGATGTCACAGCCTTTGAGCCGGATCGGTTTCGCCGAGCAGTAACGCTCTCACCATGGCAACAGCGAAGATGCCTGCCGTTTCGGCCCGGAGAATGGTGGTGCCGAACGTCACCGGCGAAAAACCGGCAGCCTCGGCCCCGGCAACCTCCTGGTCGGTAAATCCACCCTCGCCCCCAACCAGGAACAGGATGTTTTTACCCGCCGGATCGACATCCGGAAGTCGCTCTTCCGACTCGTAGGGCATCAGACGAAGGTCATACCCGGGAAGGCGGAGAACCTCGGTAAACGCCATGGGTTCGGTCACCTCCGGAAGGTAATAGCGCCGGCACTGCCTGGCGGCAGACTGGACAACGCTGCGCCATCGGTCCGCCTTGCGACCGAACTTTTCAGCTGACGGGGTGGAGACGGTGCGCCTCGTCGTCATCGGAATGATCCGGTCCACACCGAGTTCGGTAGCCTTTTCGAGAAAAAAGTCGAACCGGTGCTGGGACTTGAGCAGAGAGATCGCCACCGACACCCTTGTCGCCGGACGTGAGATGCGAGTGATGTTCGTGAGCGAACCTTCGAGGAATCGTTTGCCGATGCTGTCGACCTTCATCAAGGCCGACAGGCCTGCACCATCGGTGATGTCGATCAGATCGCCCTCCCGGGTTCTGAGAACTCTGGTCAGGTGATGGAACTCATCGCCATCGATCACGGCACGGTTCTGCACGAGATCGAGCTGACGGGGTGAAACGTAGAAAAGATCCATCTCTGCTACTCTTTTTCGGTTAGGGCAACCGAAGCGAACGCCACCGACGAAGCTCCGTTTTCCAGGAGTACCGACGCCGCGGACACCATGGTCGCACCGGTGGTCACCACGTCGTCGACGAGCAGCACGCGCCGCGGGCTGGCGATGCGCCCAGGGCGGAAAGCATCCTGCACATTCTTCCTGCGAGCAGCCGAAGAGAGACCGGTCTGAGAACCGGTGGACTTTTGCCGGACGATCACCCGGTCAAGGACGGGTATACCCAGCACGGCAGCGATACCTTCGGCTATCTGATGAGACTGGTTGTAGGTCCGCTCGATCAGTTTCAGGGAATGAAGCGGCACCGGTACAATGGCATCGAACGCTGCGCCGCCGCTCCTGACCAGCTCGCCAAGACGTCGGCCGAACAGGGCACCAAGGTGAAAAATGCCTTCGTACTTGAGCGCATGCATGGCGTCATGCAATCTCCCGCTGTGCCGATAGGGATAGAGACTCCAGGCCTCAGCAGGCGCCGCCTCCTCACCGAAATGGTCACGAATCACACGGCGCAGGGCAGAACCACCCGCCTCCGTTCCGGGGTATTGACTGAATTCGGTAAAGCATGACGGGCAGATAAACGCTTCCCCTGGCTGAAGCAGGCTCCTGCAGGCGACACACACTTCAGGGTAAAGAATGTGCCGGAGACCTTCAATCATCGCTGCGAAGGGGATGGCCTGAGGCAAAGCACAGCGCGGCCGCGCCACATACCCCGGCCTTGTTGCCCAGCATGGCTGGCACGATCTCGAGACCTTCATGCATCGACGGCAGAGTCGAACGGTGAATCTGCATCAGGGCCGGTTCGAAAATCAGTGGGCCCGCAGCGGCGATACCGCCGCCGATCACGAATTTGCGAATGTCCATGAGCGCCACGACGTTGGCCAGCCCGACACCGAGAATGGTGCCAACCCGCTGCCATGCACGAAGGGCGACCGGGTCACCCTCATGAGCAGCCCGTTCGAGATGACGCGGTGAAAACCTGTTCAGATCATGGCTGCAGAGATCCATCAGCCGAGGTGAAGATTTCGGGTCATGAAGCATGCTGCAGGCGAGCTCGACGATCTTCTGTTTGCCGATAAGGCTTTCGATCGTCCCCCTCACTCCGGCATGCACGCTCTCCCCCTCGAAATCGATGATCGTGAAACCGATCTCGCCAGCGGTGCCGTTCGGTCCGCGATAGAGTTTGCGATCGAGTATGATGCCCCCGCCAACCCCGGTACCCAGAGTTACGAGCATGAAATCCCTGAAGGAGTTCCCTCCGCCAAACATGGCTTCACCGTAAGCTGCGGCATTGGCGTCGTTTTCGATCAGCACCGGCACGGAGAGACCATACACCTCTTCAAGCCTCGACTGGAGCGCGTCACGCAGGGCAAAACAGCCCCATCCGGGAAGGTTGGGCGGGTAAGAGAGCATACCCTTCACCTGGTCAACCGCACCCGGAGCCCCGACCCCGATACCTGCGAACGTTCCGGTATCGACCAGCTCCGACGCGCGCTGATAACTCTCGGAAGCCAGCAGTGCAAGCTGCATGACGACACCCTCGGGTCCCGAGGCCGTATCGGTAGCCTGGGTCTCTTCGAACAGGATGCCCCGTGCTTCATCGACGACCGCCGTCTTGATGTTGGTTCCGCCGAGATCGATGCCGATAGCCCATGAAGGCATAGTAGCGGAAGTTTAGGATTTGAACGATTTGATAAACTTCCGGCCGTACTTCCTGGATTCGAAAAATCCGAGAATCTCCTCGACCTCGGGAGTCATCTCGAAATCGCGTCTGACCGTTTCGAGCGCATTGTTGAGCAGGAGGCCAGACTGGAAAATCACCCGGTAGACGTCACGGATGGTGGCAAGCTGTTCCGGGGTGAATCCACGGCGCTTCAGCCCGATCACGTTGAGTCCTTCATACCTGAACGAGGCATGGCCGCCGGCCATGACAAAGGGCGGAACATCGAGAGCCGCGCGAGAAATTCCGCCGACCATGGCATATCTGCCGATGCGGACAAACTGGTGCACACCTGCAAGCCCGCCGACCACGACGTAGTCGCCGACTTCGCAATGCCCTCCGAACTGGACCGAGTTGGCAATGACGACATGGCTGCCGATAACACAGTCGTGACCTGCGTGAACATAGGCCATGATGAGGTTGTCCGAACCAACGACGGTCTTGCCACTGGCCTTGGTTCCCCGGTTCAGGGTCACGCACTCGCGAATCACCGTCCGGTCACCAATGTGCAGGTAGGTCTTCTCCCCCTCGTACTTCAGGTCCTGCGGGGCGGTCGAAAGCACCGCGCCGGTCGAAATCCGGCACTCGTTACCAATCCGGGCACCGTCGGCGATATGCACCTGGGGACCGATGATCGTTCCGTCACCGATGATGACGTCGTCCTCGATGACCGTGTAAGGGCCAACCACCACGCCTTCGCCGAGTTGCGCTCCGGAACCGATGACGGCTGTCGCATGAATACTGCTGCTCATAAACTGCTCACTATTGCTTTAGGGAATCCAGCTGCCTGCCCATGTCGGGAAGCGCCCGTTTGAGACGTTCGAACACTGCATCCGCATCCTCTTGCCTGCCCATGGCCTTGTAGGCGCGGGCAAGCGTGATGAACATTGCGGGATCACGCTGTTCGTCGCTCTGGCTCGCCAGAATTTCCAGATATTTAATATAAGGATAAGCCTTTTGCTTTGCACCCTGGCCGGAATAGATCGAAACCACCGATCCCGCCAGTTCGGGAGTGACCGGAAAACGGTCGATCGGAAACTGTTTCGAGGCCCGGTCCAGCACTTCGACAGCCAGCTGACCACGATTCATGGCTACCCGCGTTCCCGATGGCCCGGGAACCATGACCTGACCGGCTGGTGACGCCACCAGATCTATGGCGAGACGTGTGAAAAGCGGAGGGTAGTTGCCCGCAAGGTCCCGTCCGGTCTGCTCGATATAGACATCTGGATTGTTCAGGTTGCGATACCTGTAGGTTCTGAAAAGATTGCCGTACAGAGTTCCCGGATCGACGAAACTCATCGGCGATGCACTGTGCATCGGCACCACCCGGTAAGCCATGCCGTCCAGACGCAGACTCTTGTCCAGTCCTATCATACCCTCGGGATCGACCGTAAGCGCAAAATAGATGGGACGCCGTCCGTAATTGCTGGCCACGATCTCGAACACGGCGATATCCTGCGGCCTCAGATAGCCCTGTCCCTTGTATTTCAGACCCGGAACGAGCGTCCAGCGAAGTGAGTCGGACGGAGCTGACGGAAGCGGCACTCCCGACCGTCTTGCGTCGTCAAATAGTCGGCGCTGCTCGGGTCCCGCAGGAACGGCGACCTGCATCGAATCTGCCGGCATGTAGTTGATGTCTGCCAGTTCGGCATCGCCAATACTGAAGCCGATCGGCATCGCACCTCTGGGGCTCTCGTGCTTCAGCTGAAGCAGGTACCAGCCCGTGTTGGCCAGGCTGAGGTTCACCACCCGTACATCGGTTCTGATACGTTCGACCTCCTGCAGATACCAGAGCGGGAAGGTGTCGTTGTCACCGTTGGTGAAGAGGATAGCGTCTTTGTCGCAGCTCTGCAGGATGTTCCATGCCCAGTCCCAGGGGACGAAGTTTCCTGAACGGTCATGGGTGCGGTAATTGGCCTGGAGCATGCGGCCATTGACCAGCAGCAGGCCGGCACAGACGATGGCGATAGCCAGTCCGGTACTTTTCGAGCCGCTCCCCTGTTTGAGCCGTTCCGACAGCTGGCTGAACAGGCTTTCGATGCCAATACCGATCCATAGAGCGAACGCGAAAAAGCTGCCGACATAACTGTAATCCCGTTCACGAGGCTGAGGCTGAGGCTGGTTCAGATAGAGCACCAGAATAACGCCAGTCATGGCGAACAGCGCGGCCACCACGGTGGCCATCTTCCAGTTGCGGCGGAAATGCGAAACCATGCCGACCAGACCCGTGATGAACGGCAGCCCCCAGAGCATTCCCCAGTCTACCAGAGCCCCTTCCATGTCATGCTGGCGACCGATGAACTGCCATCCGAAGTAGCGGAAATACATGTGGTTGAGCTGGTAGCTCAGGAAGTAGTCGAGATCGCTCGAATAGCGATCGTAAAAATACTGATGCACCGGTTCAGGGGACCATCTCCTGGGCCATAGCGGCCACTCGCCATACTGTTCGCGGTTGACGTAGGAGAAGAAAGCGCTGATCGTCGAAGGATCGTTTTCGTTGATCGGAGGCCCTGCATGGGCACGCACAAAGATGAGCAGATAGGTGGTATATCCCAGGACGAGCAGCAGGATGGAAAGCAGTACGGTGTTGGCCAGCACCTGACGATTCCGGTGCGTGTACCAGATTCCGGATGCCAGCACAGCGACCAGCACCGGAAGACCCCACCAGGAAGCGTTGACCAGAAACACCGGCAGCTCCTTGATGATCACCCGGTAGATCAGGAAAAACAGAGCGAGGCTGACCAGCAGCATCACGCCGAACGAGCGGACATTGACCTCGTACTTCTTGAAATAGTAGACCAGGATAACCGAAAACAGCGCGAGAAGGGAGAGCAGGTGCACGCCTATCGAAAGGCCGATCAGGTACATCACGGCAAGGAACCAGCGTTCGTTGCCGGGTGCAGGGTCCTCCTCATGCCAGCAGAGCACCATCCAGATCACGGTTGCCGTGAAAAACGAGGAGGCGGCCCACAGGCTGGTTTCGACCGCGTTGAACCAGAAGCTTTCGGAAAAGGCGAGAGCGAGGGCACCGATAGCCGCGCCACCATATGCCGAAATCTTTTCTCCCGCAGCCCACTTGTCGGGATTGGAACCCCGGTAGGCGATGATCATACGGACGGTGATCAGGTAGGTCAGCATGACGGTCGCCGAGCTTTCGAGCGTACTCAGCAGGTTGACCCTGGCACCGATATCATGAAAAAAGGGCAGCATGGAGAACAGGTGACCGAACAGCAGATAGAACGGTGCGCCTGGCGGATGAGGAATACCGAGAGTGTACGAAGTGGCGATCACCTCTCCGCAGTCCCAGAATGAGAGCGTCGGGGCCATCGTCGCGAGATAAACGACCTCTGCGACGAGGAACATGATAGCGGCAATGATCCGGTTGAGTTTCCTGTGGTTCATGCGGTTTCCTTTGAACTTTGGCCCTCGGGACAAGGGGATTCCCGGCCACCTCCAGAAGAGGCAGGCCGGGAAATATAATCATTTCGGCTCCTCTTTAAAGTAACGCGGCAAAATCGGTATCGCTCCCGACCGATGCCCGGACGCTCATTTCCGCATCACCGACAACAGGGTAACCGCTGTACACAAGAGCGCAAAGCTCAACCGTGAATCAGATCGGCGGCGATCAGATCGGCAAACAGAAACCCCTCCCCGGTAAGCGTCAGAATATCGTCCTCGATCCTGACCCACCCCTTTTCAGCGAAACCTGAAAGCGCCTCATCGAGATTTCCATCACCCGCTTCGCGGCCACTCCGCAGAAAGGAGAGCGGCAGTCCCCGGTTGATCCGAAGCGAAAGGAACACCTCTTCGTCGAAACGCTGCTCCGGACTCAGCACTTCACGGAAATCGACGGAACCGGCAGGATCGGCAAGATATCTGGTCAGACTGCAGACATTCGAAAACCGTACCTCCTCATCGCCTGAAACCATGAAACTGTGCGCCGACGGTCCGAATCCGAGATAGGGTTCGCGCTTCCAGCTCGACAGGTTATACCGGGAATGATACCCGTCAAGGGCGTAATTTGAGACCTCATACTGGCGATATCCGGCGACGGTGAGCATGGCCTGCGCCTGCCGGTACATGGCTGCCTGGATCTCTTCCCCCGGCAGATCGACAACCCCCCGGCGAACCTCACGCCAGAGCCGCGTCCTCTCCTCCAGCGTCAGCATATAGACCGAGACATGCTGGGGTCGCAGCCCGATGGCATGCGCCAGGTCGCCCTCCCACTCCTCGAGCGTCTCACCCTCGGCACCGCACATGAGATCGATCGCCACCGATCCGAAACGCTCCATGGCCATGGTGACCGTTCGGAACGAATCCACCTCGGAATGCGCCCTTCCGAGCGCCCGCAACTTCCTGCCGGTGAAGGACTGAACGCCGATGCTGAGCCTGTTCACGCCCGCCTGTCTGAGTTCATCGAACTTCACCTGCGAAAGGTCTTCAGGATTCGCTTCGAGAGTGATCTCGATCTCCTCCGCAAGGCTGGCGGTGCCGGCCACCTGTGACAGCCAGTTCGAGATCAGGGAGACCGGGACAAGGGATGGCGTGCCGCCGCCAAAATGGATAGCCCCTATCTCTTTACCGGCAAACAGCGGGGCTTTTGCGCGAGTCTCTCCGGCAAGCGCATCGAAAAAGCGTTCGACATGATCAAGACGGCTTACCAGGAAAAAATCGCAATAGAGGCAGCGTTCGCGGCAGAAGGGAATGTGGACGTAAAGGGAAAACATCGACCGCCCTCAGCGGGATACCGAGGGCAGGACATAGCCGGCTATGGCCTGGTAGAGGTCGTCGGCTACGTGCTCAGGAAGGACTCCCCGTTCGATGCAGAGCGCCTCCTCATTATGGCCGGTGCGCACCAGGATCGTCCGCAATCCGGCACGAAGTCCGCACTCGACGTCGACCAGCTTGTCACCGATGAAAAAAGAGCCCGAACGGTCGACCTCGATCCCTTCACTCCTGAAATCTTCGATCGCCTGCTCGACCATGCGTGGCGAAGGTTTTCGGCACTCGATGAAACGGTCGTACTCGGGATGCGGGTAATCCGGATGGGAAGGGCAATAATAGCAGCGGTCATAGAACGTGCCTTTCACCGAAAGCAGTTCGTTGAGATAACGATTCAGGTCCTCGACCTGCTCGGGGGTCACGATGCCTCGCGCGATTCCGGCCTGATTGGTGATGATCACGATCATGAACCCGGCCGCCCTCGCATCGGCGATAGCCTCGTCGGCACGATCGATCAGGACGAACTCGTCGCGGGATTTGACATAGGTCCCCAGATCCTGGTTGATCGTCCCGTCGCGGTCAAGAAACAGCACCCTGGTTTTCCGAGCCATCTCACTCACCCGAGAAGTTGCCGGTACAGCTCGCCGTACTCCTCGGCAGAGCTCTTCCACGAAAAATCACGGCCCATGCATTCAAGCACGAGACGTCCCCAGCGCTCACGGTCCTCATACAGGGCCAGCGCTTCGGAAAGTTTTGCGATGAGGGAATCGGAAGTGTAGTCACGGAACACGTAACCGGTTCCATTTTCGCCATCGATCTCCTCGATCGTCTCGACGATACCGCCACCGGCATAGGCCACCGGAACGGTACCGTAGGTCATGGCGAACATCTGGGCCATACCGCAAGCCTCGATCTGCGCGGGCAGAATCAGGATGTCCAGACCTGACATCATCTGATGATAGAAGGCATCCGTGAACTCGGTCCTGAGCGCCAACTTTTCGGGATTCTCCTCGGCGGCATCCTTGAAAATCTGCTCATACTCCTTCTCCCCGGAACCGAAAACCACAAGCTGGATATCGAGTTCGAGCAACCGGGCAAGACTCTCCTTAAGGAGTTCGCCACCCTGGATCGTATTGAAGTTGGCGAGCACACCGACAACCGGTTTTTCCTCCTCGAACGGCAGTCCCAGCTCTTCAAGCAGCACCTTCTTGTCCTCGAGCTTGATTTCAGGCTGCTCGACGCTGTAGCGCTTCTTGATCAGCTTGTCGGTCGACGGGTTCCACTGCCTGGTGTCGATGCCGTTGCGAATACCGTGGAAGCTCGTTCCACGTGCGTTGAGCAACTCATCGAGCCCCCAGGAGAAATTTCCATCACGGGTGAGATCCTGGGCATAACTTTTCGAGGTCGTGGTCACCAGATCGGCATATTTCACGCCGGTGGCGAGCAGGTTGACCTCATCATCCTTCACTTCAAGACCTGCGAAAACCTCGTCGGGAAGATATTTCTGCAGAACCTTGGCCTGGAAGATTCCCTGACGATAGGCATTGTGGATCGTCTGGACGACCTTAACCTTCCTGAAGAACTCGTGCTGGGCATATCTGGTCTTCACCAGCAGTGGCACGAGACCGGCATGCCAGTCATGGCAGTGGATAATGTCGGGCTGCCAGCCAAGGCGAACGAGCGTTTCCATCACACCCAGGCTGAAGAAGCTCAGCTTTTCGGCGCTGGCCTTGTGATCTCCTCCGAGCTGTATGTCGGAGAAGAGACCGTTCCTTTTGAAATATTTCTCGTTGTAGAGAAAGTAGGTCTGAATCTTGCTGGAGGGAAGGGCCGTAACCTTCACATGCAGCATGTCGCTTTTCTCTTTCAGACGAACCTCTATGTCAGAGAGGCGAAGTACGTCGTGCAGTCGGAACTTTCTGTCGTTGATGATGCCGTATTTGGGCATCATGATCCGCGCCTCGAAGCCCTCTTCTTCAAGAGCCTGGGGAAAGGACGCCATATAATCGGCCAGCGAACTGACCCTTATAAAAGGAGAAACTTCGCCAGAGACATAAAGAACCTTAAAATTTCTTCTGGCCATCTATTGCACAGTGGAGCTATATTTTTTTCAACAAAAGGCTTTCATAGAATACCATCAGTTTTTAATTTAAGAATTTTCACGCTGAGAAACAATTTAGGGGCACCCTATCCTTCAACTCACCGAAGGGAGACAATTCGTGAAACGATTTCCCGGCCTGAAAACTCTGGCTATTCTCTGTATTTCGCTTTTTACGACCGCATGCGCCGTCGACCGTCCACCAACGGGCGGCCCCCCGGATAAGGAACCACTCACCGTTACCGCATCGTCTCCGGAACCCGGCTCGGTCAATGTCACCACCCGGACGATCCGTATCGAGTTCAACCGGTATGTCACCTCGCCGGCGGTGAGAAAAGCTCTGATATTTTCTCCGGTCGTCAGAAACTACGAGATCACCATGCATGGCAGGGTGGCAGAGATCCGTTTTCTTTCGCCACTTGATCCGGCAAAAACCTACACGATCACGCTCAAAAGGTCCCTGAAGGGCTTTTTTGGCAACGAACTTGCTTCAAGCTGGTCGCTTCCCTTTTCAACCGGCCCGGTAATCGATCGAGGCACGCTCGATGGAAGGGTATGGACTCGAAAGCTCGCACCGGCACCGAACATCACGGTCATGGCATATGCGACGGGCCAGATGCAGGCGTCTGCCGCCGACTCGCTGAATGCAGCCCCCGACTACGCCACACAGACTGACGCAAACGGAAATTTCAGTTTCGAAAGCCTGGCCCCCGGCGACTACCGTCTCGTTGCTGTCGATGACCGGAACTCAAACCTCCGGTTCGACCGACTCAAAGAGGAGTTCGGCGTCTCTGCCGTGTCATCTGTCCACACCGGGGAGCATGGTTTGACGTTCCGCCTCGCTTCGGGAGATACCACCCCGGTTTCTATCCGCTCGGCAAAACCTGTCAGCACAAGTGAAATCGAAATCCAGTTCAGCCGTCCCGTTCCGACGCGTACCCTGAACCTTTCGGCAATCTCCATCCGCGACCTCTCGACCGGCTCGTCGCTTCCGGTGCCTGGCTACTACAGTGTGACCCGCGCCGAAGAGGAACAGACCTTCAGGTTGCAGACCGGGGTCATGAATCCGAAATCGCAGTACACAATTGCATTCCAGACCGAAGGAGCAAAAACCACTCCCGAGGAGCTGACCTTCCTCGGAGGCTTGCGCCCGGCGAACTGGCCACCACTTACGATCAGCATCTTCCCGCCCGACAAGGCCATCAATGCCCTGCTCGACATGGTCAGACCGGATGCCGGCCCCTGCATCGAGCTGCAGTGCAACCTGCCAGTCGAAGAGGCGTCAATCAGGAGAGCCGTCAACCTGAAAGCCATCCGCAATGGAGGAGAACAGACGGTGCCGGTGACCGTTTCGAGATACGACAGCCGAACCTGGACAGTCAGGCCGGTCTCCGGCTTCGAATCCGGTACCGATTACAAAGTATCCGTACACCCCTCACTCGTCACCACACTTCTTGGATCAAAAGGCAAAGATACCCTGGTGGTGTCCCGATTCAGCGCGGCGATTTCCGCGCAGTATGGCGAGATCACCGGTACCGGGATCTCCTCGGGAGCGGTCACCGTCATCGAAGCCCGTAGATCTGGTACGAACATGGTTTTCAGGCGCATCGTCCGCCCATCGGCCGGAGGCGCTTTCAGCTACTCGTTCACCGGACTTCCTCCGGGCAACTATACCATTTTCGCTTTTGCCCCGGCTCCCGGACCTGCTTCACTTCAGACCCCTGAATGGAATGCCGGATCGATCGACCCGTTCAGGCCTGCCGACCCGTTCATCGCCGTCGAAGCGAATGTCCGCCAGGGTTGGACCACCCAGGTACCGTCATTCAGGCTCCCCGTAGCTGGCAAGCAGCCGGCACCAGTGAAACCGATGCCACCGGCAAAAAAGAAACCCAGAAAACGCTGAAAACAAGAACACCAGTCATTCAATGAGCACACCATCCAGAATTGGCCCCAACTCCATTATCCAGACCGTCGGATCCCTTGAAACCGCTTTCGGGAAACGACAAGCCGAAGATATCCTGAGAAAAATCGGACAGGGCCACTGGATCGGCAACCTGCCCACCGAAATGGTGGAAGAGTCCAAATTCCACGCACTGGTCATCGCACTCCAGCAGGAGATCGGAGAAAAGGTAACGGCAAGCATCCTGAGGGATTCAGGCGAACGCACAGCCGCCTACCTGCTCAAGGTCCGCATCCCCGGGCCGTTCCAGAAAATCGTCAAGCTGCTGCCCTCAGGCCTCGCCTTCAAGGTATTCCTCTTTGCGATCAGCAAGAACGCCTGGACCTTCGCCGGCAGCGGCGAGTTCGGCTACGGGTCGAAACCTTATCCGAACATCACGGTAAAAGTCACCTACCCCACGCATCCGGTGGTCGGCAACTTTTACCTCGGCACCTTCTCGGCACTACTCAGGGAGCTGGTCGACAAGGAGACCACCATCAGACCCGATATCCGCAAAGAGGGCAACACCATCGTCTGCAAGTACGCCTGCACCTTCTGACGGGAGAGTTCTCATAAACGAGCAAAGCGGGCACTTGCCCGCTTTGCTCGTTTATAGTCACCCATGGTGATGACCCCTGATTAAACACTATTTCTTATTTGCCGGAGCAGGAGCGCAGGGCATCTGCATGGACATGCAAGGCATCGGGGTGCTCTGCATTCTTACCGTCGCCGAATCGAGCACGGCAATCAATTTGGCTTTATCCGCGATGATCTCCTTCCTCTCGGAGCCGGACACACCTTCATCGAGTTTCTGCTGAAGCTTCATCACCTGCAGCATCACGGGCATCGTATCCATCATGGGACACATCGGCCCCATCGCGCCGCTGTTCATGTTCATGGTCTGCATCGGCAGAGCCGGCTTCGGCTCATCTTTCTGCTTCGTTTTCGCATTGACAGATCCGCCAAGAACCACAAGACCGACAAAGACAAGTAACAAACGTTTCATGAAGCCTCCGTTTCGTGTTAATGAGCATGTTCCGATACCGGAACCAATTTTACCATATCAGCAAATATACACAATCGTTAACATTCCAGAACAGACAAAGAAGAATTGCCTGTCAGATACGATGCTGTTCAGGATGCGGTTTCCCGGCTCCGGAGCTGCTGAGACATGACCTGCCTGCCGATGGCCTCGACCAGTCCGGGAGCGAACCGGTAAACCATCATCGTCAACCGTGCCCGTGCAGGGACCACGATCACCGGCAGATTGTTTTCGACACCCCTGATGGCCTCTCTGGCGACCTGCTCCGGTGAACAGGGCCTGCCGGCAAGCATCGTGAGGTATTGCCGGACGTCGGGGCGCCATATGGAACGGCCCGAACCGTCCGAACCGCGGACCTCCTCATCAAGCAGCGGCGTATCGACTCCGGCCGGGCAGATCGCGCTCACGCCGACGCCGTATCGCTCAGCTTCGAATCGCAGGCTTCGCGTCAGGCCAACCACAGCATGCTTGCTCATGCCGTACGCGGCGAGCAACGGTGCAGGAGCAAGGCCCGCGAGTGATGCCGTGTTCACGATATGGCCGCGCCTCCGTTGCACCATGCTCGGATAGGCCGCCAGCGTGCCGTTGACCACGCCCCTGATATTGACGTCGATGATCCGGTCGAAATCGCTCTGCTCGAATTCATGCGTCTCGCCCGATACGAGCACGCCCGCATTGTTGAACAGGAAGTCGAGTTCGCCCACATCCCGTTCGACCATTTCGATACACGCCCTGAACGCGGTCGCGTCGCGAACGTCCAGATACGAAGCCGCCACAAGCGGGCCAAGCCGCTCCGCCGCCGCAATCACCTTCTCGCGGTCGATATCGGTCATCCAGACCCGCAGCCCACGCCCTGCCAGCTCCTTCGAGAGGGCATACCCGATACCCGAAGCGGCACCAGTCACCAGGGCCACCTTACCTTTGCGGAATTCGCTCATACGGATTCAGTGGTTTGCTGTTGCTGATCGTCACCCTGCTCTTGTTCGAAATATCGCTTCGCTTCCGCAGTGACCCGTTCGATAAAGGAACCCTTCGCTCGGGTATAGGCAACCCGGTCAGTCATGGCGCTGGCGATCGACTGTTTGAGCGCTGCGTATTCGGCGGCAAGATCGGGGCGGATGACCAGATAATCGCGAAACAGCAGCCGATCCCGGTGACCGGCAAAGAGCGGACCGGGTCCGATCATGTGGATATGGTGCGTTCTGGTTCCGGCAGCATCGCGCCTGATGAACCAGGCGTACCATGGAGGCGTGTCGTCGCCATGCGTCGGCCGCCAGAAATAGTCGTACCCCTGCGCTTCGAGCACGGGAGCGATGTGTGCTCGGGCCTCCTCCAGATCCCGAACTTCGACGAGCATGTCGATCACCGGTTTTGACGGAAGCGACGGTACGGAGGTGCTTCCGAAATGTTCGATGCTGACGATCAGTCCGGCGGGAAGAGATGCGAGCAGATGCTGCCGCTCTTCCTCGAACAGCGAGGGCCAGGCAGGATCATACGGGACGATCTCGACCCGGTCCCTCAGCACCCGCGCCAGTTTCTCCTCGTGTGTTTCCATGCAGCACATTTTGTTTGCCTCGATACAGGGTTCATTTGACGTGTTCGATCTTGCAGGGGGATGCCTCAAAAGCACCAACAAAGCCGCTTGCTGACGCCAGTTCGTTCACTTTTTCTGTCATTCTGAGTCCGACACAGTCGGGCGAAGAATCCATCAGCAGCTCGTAAGACTATATATATCTACCGCTTATAAAGTAGTCCCAAGTATTCTGGATCCTTCTCCCGACAAGTCGGGATCAGGATGACATTCAGGGACAAATGCAAAACACATAGGTGAATCCCCTCTGAGACAGCTTCTCTCTTCCGAAACATCGAGCCAATCTGGGGAAATGTCATCCATATTCACCGGTTTTCGATTGGGAATACCGAAACGCGATGGTGTCCATCGAAATATAATTATTCCCGCCGGTGATTGGCGGAATCCGGGCACGGCAAGCCCGTAAACAGAAAAGGCTGCCTCA
>JAAXWP010000001.1:140098-144318 GCA_013334925.1 Chlorobiaceae bacterium | reverse complement strand
ATCCATATTCACCGGTTTTCGATTGGGAATACCGAAACGCGATGGTGTCCATCGAAATATAATTATTCCCGCCGGTGATTGGCGGAATCCGGGCACGGCAAGCCCGTAAACAGAAAAGGCTGCCTCAGCGTTGCGTCTGAGACAGCCTTCTGAAGCTGCATATGTCCCGGTCGGCCTTACTGCCAGCCGCCAACGATGTCGAAGATCTCGCGATCGCCGATCGGCTTGGGCACCGATGCCAGCGGGGTCTTCGAGAGAATCTGCTCGGCGATTTCGTTGTACGGTGCGAGACAGTCTGCCAGACCAGCCTCGTTCTCGTCCATGGCGAACAGGGTCTTGCCGGCGAAACGGCTCCTCCTGATGAGCTCGTGGTAAGGAACCTTGGCGAGCAGGCGGGTTCCGACCTGTTCGGCGAACTGGTCGAGCATGTTGGTACCGCCGCCGGTGTTGTAGTCGACACGGTTGGCTACAATGCCCATAAGCTGCACCTTGTAGCGCACGCTCTTCTGCTGGATAGCCATGCAGAGGCGGTTTGCAGCGAAGATGCTGTCGAAGTCGTTGGTTGCGATGATGATCGAGTAATCGGCATAGTTCAGCGGAGCGCTGAAGCCGCCGCACACGACGTCGCCGAGCACGTCGAACAGGATGACGTCATATTTGTCGTACAGGCCCATCTCCTGGAGCAGGGTGACCGACTCGCCGACCACGTAGCCGCCGCAGCCGCTGCCTGCCGGAGGACCGCCAGCTTCGAGGCCATCGATGCCGGCAAAACCGGTTTCGACGATATCTTCGGGCGAAAGCTCCTCGTGATGGAAATCGACCTCTTCAAGCGCCTCGATAACGGTCTTCTGGAGCTTGCCGGTGATCGGGAAGGTGCTGTCGTGCTTAGGGTCGCAACCGATCTGGAGCACTTTCGCGCCCTTGAGGGCAAGCGCCGCCGAGATGTTTGCGCTGGTCGTGCTCTTGCCGATGCCACCCTTTCCATATACGGCCAATACTAAACTCATGATGATTTAGCGGTCAATTGTTTGTTAGAATTTCTCTGGCATTCGAGGCGCCATGACTACGTGTCGTGAGCGGCGCGAGTGCAAAAAAACAGCGATCGGGCCGCGTAACAACGTCGTCATGTTGCATCAGCCGCCGATGTGCTCCTTCGCCTTCCGGAACAGATCAAGCGTCACCACCGTCTCACCGATCCCACGGAGGTAATCCTCGGTGTTCTTCCTCGCTTTCTTGCGCACGAAGAACGGCACTTTATTCAGCATCTTCTCGGCTTCGGCCGTCCAGCTCATCTCACCGTCAGGCGCAGGAGCCATGACAGGCTCACCTTCTGCCGGAGGCGGCACCGCTTCCGCTGCGTGCGACATGGCATGGCCGTTCGATGATACGGCAACCGGTTCCGGCGGCTCCTCCTCATACTCGAGTCCGGCGTCACCGAAGAAGTCGATGAGGTGTTTCTCTAGACCGAGCTTGGCCGAGGTGTAGACCCTGTCGGCGATGATGTCGGCACCATCGAAACCGAAGAACGGGTAGTAGCCGAGCAGGTGGTTCTCGATATGGGTCGGGGGCGAAATGACCATGCAGGGCACGTCGAGCTTGCGGCAGCTGTGACGCTCCATCTGGGTGCCGCAGACCAGTTCGGGCATCTCGTCCTCGATGAATTTCGCAACCTCCTGGAACTTGTCGGTCACCATGAGCTCTCCCGGCAGGTAGCCTTCGAGCTGTGAACGCACCCAGTCTGCATGTTTCGGCAGGTACGTGCCGACAGCGATGATCTGCATGCCGAGCTCGTCCTTGAGGAACTTCGTGACGCCAACCACCTGGGTTGCATCGCCGAACACGAACGCACGCTTGTTGCTGAAGCTCTCCATGTCGGCCGTCCTGGCAAACCATGGCACACCGCTCGGGGCGCTCTGGCCATCGAGCGAGAACTCGCGGAGTTCAGGCATGGCGATCGGGGCCATACCACGTCCGGCGCCAATCCTGTTGACCTCGTCGATGATGGCTTTCAGCCAGCGCATGGTGCCCTGGACGCCGATCGGCGCTTCGGTCACGGCAGGCATGCCGAACTGCTCCTTGAGATACTCGGAAGCCTGGAAACCGATTTCACGGAACGGGGCTACGTTGACCCAAGCCGCGGGAAGCTTTTTCAGGTCCTCGACGCCGGCACCCCACGGAGCCACGACGTTGACCTCGATGCCGAGCGTCTTCAGCATGCGGCGGAGGCTGGTGAGGTTCGACCTGAGATGGAAGCCGAGCGAAGTGAAGCCAAGCACGTTGACCGACGGCTTTTCGGTTTTCGGGCATTCGGCCGCATAGCGCTTCACCAGTTCGGTGAACAACCCTTCGGCAGCCTCGTTTTCAGCCACCCTGAAGGGGTTGACCGCATAAATCATGATCTTGTCGGGCGAAACGCCTGAAGAGCGGGCCATCTGGCCGAGATCTTCCTGGAGCAGCGCCGTGCTGCAGCTCGGAGCCACGACAACCAGTTCCGGATTGTAGTGGTCTTCGACCTGTTTGACGGTGCCAGGAAGACGCGAAGTGCCACGGGCGAGATCCTGGCCGCGGACGACACTGATGGAGAGCTTCGGGAACTCGGGCGTACGCTCGAGCATGGTGTAGGTGGCCGTGATGTAGTCGTCGCCCTGCGGCGCATGGTAGACCGTGTGGACCCCCTTCATGCTGTTGGTCACCCGGCTCACGCCGTGGAGCGCCGTTCCTTCATACAGCCAGAAAGCTAAACGCATGGTTCTTCGTTGGTTTTCGTCGTTGAATTTATTTCGCGGCAGCAGGCATGACCCCTTCGAGCCAAACCGATTCGTCAAACTCCGGCAGGCTTTCGCGGCGCAGCAACGGCGACACGAACAGGTTTGCCAGCGTATTCACGCCCGACCAGCTGTGGATGGACATGAGCGTGAACTCCATGCTCCACTTCACGATAAAGCCATTGCCCACGAACGGATTGGCTGTCATGAGCGAAGTGACGATCATATCTGGCCTCGATGCCTTGATCTCTTCGAGCTGGCGATGGAAGTTCGGCTGCTCGACAACCTTCACGCCTTCGAGCGCTTCGAGCTCACGGGCATGGAACTTCTTGTTGATATAGGCACTGCTGCACTCCGTCACCTCGGCACCGGCGTGCTTCAGGAATCGTGCGAGCGGAAGCTCCATCATGGTATCGGCCGTCAGGAAAATCTTCTTGTCCTTCAGGAGAGCGGTCTGCTTCCTGATCTTCTCCCATGCAGCCTGTTCACGATCGGAAAGGTCGACCTTCTTGCCGAACATCGCGGCCAGATCCGCCCAGAAGGCACGGGTGCCGTCGGGGCCGAACGGGAAGAGCGAAGTCAGCACCTGCGAGCCGCGTTCACGGTTCAGGCGTGAGCAGACACGGGACAGATAGGGCTGGATCGGCGCGAGCACCGTATCGGGGCCGATGGCCGGAAGCTTGTCAAAGCGGCTTTCGGGCAGGAACCCGCCAACCTGGATACCGAGCTCTTCGGCTTCAGCACGGAGATCGTCGGCCGTAACGTCGTTGACCGAGCCCACGAACACCACTTTCTTGTCACCGGCAGGAGCTTCCGGACAGAACGGCACGAGTGCCTGGAGCACGGAGTCTTCAGCCTGGGTGAAATTGAACACCAGACCGCTGGCAGGGACGAAGAGCACCGGCGTCTTATCGGTGCTGAGGTGGTGGGAAAGGCCCTTGAAATCGACCTTCATCACTTCCGGCGTGCAGGAAGAGAGCAGGAAGATGACCGAAGGATTGTGATCGCGCTTGATCTCCTCGATAACCTGTTCGAGCTGGGGCTCGGCACGGGAAAGGTCACCCTCCTCGATGAGCGCGACGCCGAAGCGGGGCTTGGCGAAGATCATCATGCCGAGGGCGTTCTGGAGAAAATGGGCGCAGGTGTGGGTGCCGAGAATAAGGAAGAAGCTGTCCTTGATCTTCTGGTACAGCCAGCCAACGCAGGCAAGTCCGCAGAAGCTATGGGTTACGTTGTCCTCCTTGAGAATCTGGCAATCGCTTGAAACCGGCATCATGGCAGTAATTCTTTAAGTATGGTGCAGCGGGCCCCCGAAGGCTCCATTGCGGTCAGACCTGAATATTTGAAGAACGAAGATAAAATAATTTTTCATTAATCCGGTGCGGCTTTACGGGCACACCGATTGTCTTTTCCATGTAATTGCGCCTTGTCCCCCGGGCTGAAGCCCAGGGCTAT
>JAAXWP010000001.1:0-139998 GCA_013334925.1 Chlorobiaceae bacterium | reverse complement strand
TCAGACCTGAATATTTGAAGAACGAAGATAAAATAATTTTTCATTAATCCGGTGCGGCTTTACGGGCACACCGATTGTCTTTTCCATGTAATTGCGCCTTGTCCCCCGGGCTGAAGCCCAGGGCTATCCAAGGGACTCATTCCCACAGACCGGGCTTATTAATCCGGCAACAACAGGCATCACTCTCCAATCGCAAAAGAGATTGGGCTAAAGCCCTTTATCATCATATGTTAAACCTGATCCCCGGCCTAAAGGCCAGGGCAATTGTCCAGAATTTTAGTCCGCATTGCCGAAGCTTCGACCTACTATGTCTTCAGTCTTCGACCTCTTCATGCCCTCGGAATTCAGCTTCATTCATGAGAATTCAGCCTCCCGAAAATTCTGCAGTCACTCTTACATGCAATTGCCCCGGGCTTCAGCCCGGCAAATCCTTCATCGCATTTTTAACCGATGCAACCTTGTCCCCTATCGAGACCTTCCGGTCGCGCCGGTCATCTATCTTCATGATCGTGTAGACCCTCGGCGCCCCCTGCGTGAACGAGTACTCATGGAGCCTCCGGGCAACCGCGAACAGTTCGTCCGCCGAACCCTCGACCGTCGTGCCCATATCATGCAGACGAAACGAAAGGCCACTCCCCTCAAGAAGCGCCTCGAGCCCGGCAATCCACGGGCTCAGGCTTCCTGCTCCGGTGCCCAGTGGCACCACGGTGATATCCAAAAGGGCCATTACACTACAGAAAGTCCAGGTGTTCGACTACTGGCGCAGCAAAAAAGCGTCATGAGCGGTTCGAGTGCAAGGCGGATGGAGCGCAAAAACCGGAGCGTACAGGTCGTACGTGAGGATTTCGAGCACCACCCAATCCCGACAACTGTCGGGACAATAGCTTTTTGATGTGCCATTATTTGAATACGGTCTCGTCCCTTCCTGGCCCCACCGAAATAAACGTCACCGGCACTTCGAGCGCATCCTCGAGGAAAGTCACGTAGTCGCGGGCATACTCGTGCATCTCGTCGAAGCTTTTGGCCTGGGCATTCGAGGCCATCCAACCCTTAAGGGTCTTGTAAACCGGGGTCACCTTCGACAGCGTCTGGTGTTCGGTCGGGAAATCGTGGATCTCCTTTCCGTCGAGCATGTAGGAGGTACAAACCTTGATCTCTTCGAACGTGTCGAGCACGTCGAGTTTGGTCAGCGCAATTTCAGTCACACCGCTGATGGTCAGCGAGTAACGCAGGGCAACCAGGTCGATCCATCCACAGCGGCGCTTGCGGCCGGTCGTGGCGCCATATTCATGGCCGATGCGGCCGAGAGCCTCGCCAATCTCGTCGTCGAGCTCGGTCGGGAAGTCGCCGTTGCCCACCCTCGTGGTGTAAGCCTTGACGACACCGATCACCTTGCCGATGTGGTTCGGAGCGACACCGGAACCGGTGCAGGCACCGCCGGAGGTCGGGTTCGACGAAGTCACGAACGGATAGGTACCGTGGTCGACATCGAGCAGGCAGCCCTGGGCGCCTTCGAGCAGCACGGTCTTGCCCTCTTTGATCTGGCGGTTCAGGTAGAGCTGGGTATTGGTGACATAGGGATCGATCACCTTGTCGAAAGCCTCATATTCGCCGATGATGGCCTCGACGTCGATCTCCTCTTTTTCGTAGACCTTGCTGATCAGCTTGTTCTTGGCTGCGAGGTTATCGCGCAGCTTCTCCTTGAGCACCTCGCGGTTGAGCAGGTCGACAACCCTGATACCTTTCCTGGCAAACTTGTCCTCATAGCTCGGCCCGATACCGCGACCGGTGGTACCGATCTTGTTATCGCCACTGAGGCACGACTCGCTCAGGCAGTCGAGCTGCTTGTGGTACGGCATGATGAGGTGCGCATTGTGGCTGATGAACAGACGGCCCTTGACGTCATAGCCAAGCTCCTCTACCTTCCTGATCTCCTCGAGCAGGGCGTTCGGATCGATCACCACGCCGTTGCCGATGACGCAGACACAGTCCTTGTTGAAGATGCCGGAGGGAATGAGGTGAAGCACCACGGTCTTGCCATCGAAGCAGATGGTGTGGCCGGCGTTCGCGCCGCCCTGGTACCTGACTACGATATCGTACTTGTCTGACAGGTAGTCGACAAGTTTGCCCTTGCCCTCGTCACCGAACTGCGTGCCGACGAGCACGGTGGCAGACGCCGCAGGCCTGCAGAATGTTCTTTCTTCCACGTCGCTTATTGCGTTTACTGAGAGAAATTATCGAGTTGGGCAAGGAGCGTACTCCTCCCCTCCCCGGAAAAAGATGAATAATTTACAATAAATTTGGCTTTAGGTGCGCAACTTTCCATGGCCCGCCGGGCCTTCGTCTTTTCCGACTGCTTCAGCTTGTCGAACTTCGTCAGCACGACACCGTACGGATGCCCACAGAAGTCGAGGAACTCGATCATCTCCCTGTCGGAGCCCATGCCGGGGTGCCGGGAATCGATCAGCACCACAACCAGCGATATCTTTTTACGATAACGAACGTAGTCCGACAGGAGCTGTCCCCAGCTTTCCCGCTCGGTCTGGCTGACGTTGGCGTATCCGTAGCCCGGCAGATCGACAAAAAAAATGTTCTGATTGATCACGAAAAAGTTGATCAGGCGGGTCTTGCCCGGTGTCGAGCTGGTCTTGGCCAATCCCTTCTTGGCACAGAGCGAGTTAAGGAGCGAGGATTTACCGACATTCGAACGGCCGACGAAAACAATCTCGGGAAAGCCCTCCTCCGGAAGACCCTTGATTGCTGAAGCACTCCGGAAAAATTCAGCGCTGTTGATATTCATGCAGGAATCCTGATAAAAAAAGTCACGCCGCGTTCCCCGCGGCGCATTGAAAGGCTAAGCTAAACAACCTGAACGTAAAACCCAATTGTTTACGATTTCCGACCGGTTTTGGAATTGGTCCGATCCTGACGCTTCAAAAGCGTGATAGTCCATGAGCAGATCAGACAGACAAAATCTCTTCCCCCTGCACCTGGACTCCATATAATTAATAATAGCGCGGCGTGTGGTCAGCAAGTGCAGGAAGTGAATGGGGTCCCTCAACGCGCTCCCACTCAGCAACTGAAGTCCGGTTTGTTGTGAGCACCCCCTCTTCCAGGAACCCAGATAAAAAAATTAAGCTGCGAACTCAGTTCACCCATCTTAATCCAACCAGTTTGGAAAATGAACGGAGAGACGGCACATTTGGTTTAATTATTGCATTGAATTAGCAAATAATTAAACCTCCCCCCAACAGAACCAATCATGATCGCTCAGCGAATATATCAGGCGCGCAAAGCCGCCGGACTGACGCTTGTCGAGTTGGGAGCAAAGTTGGGTGTATCCCATACTGCGATCCAGAAATTTGAACAAGGGCGCCTCACACCATCTTCATCTCAGATACTGGCACTCGCTCAAGCATGTGGGGTCCGTTCAGAATATTTTTTCCGAACCCACACGGTCACTCTGGAGCATCCCGAATTCCGAAAAAAGGCACGATTCTCCAATGCTGACCAGGAAAAAGTCCTGTTCCAGACGGCAGCGCACGCGGAACAGTGGATAAAACTGCTCAACATCTACCCGACCACGCCCATTGCCCCCTTCATGATTCCGGATGATCTCCCACAGGTCATTCAGACCTATGATCAGATAGAAGTTGTTGCCGAAGCGTTACGCAATTCTTGGCAACTTGGGATGGAAGAAATACCCGATATCTGTGACACGCTTGAAACGCACGGATTAATCGTCATCCTGATAGATGAAGACAATCCGTCGTTTGATTGCTTGGTAGCCAACGCTCGAACAAACGATTCCGTGTCCTACCCACTCATCGCTATTTCGAAGCAATGGCCAGCCGACCGTCAACGGTTCACTTTAGCCCATGAACTGGGACACCTCATGCTCACTGGACGACTGGCGGAAGGGCTGGATGAAGAAAAGGCTTGTAATCGCTTCGCCGGTGCCTTTCTTGCACCTAAACCATCAGTCATCCAGTCACTCGGACAACAACGGAAGGGCCTTGAGTGGCATGAACTCTATACCCTCAAGCGCGAATACGGGCTATCGATGGCTGGTTGGCTGATGCGAGCCTATCAGTGCGGAGTCATTTCAGAAACAGCGCGCAAGTCGCTGTTCGCCCAGTTCGCTAAAAAAGGATGGCGAACCAAGGAACCTGGTGAGCCCTTGCCGGCTGAACAACCAAAACTGTTTGAACAACTGGTTTTCCGGGCTTTGGGAGAGTATTGCATCAGCGAGTCTGCAGCTGCAGAATTGTTGGGAATTCCACTCATGACATTCTTCAGGCAGCGTCAACTCGACACGGCAAAAGATGCTGCTCATCAGTGATGCCAATATCCTGATCGATATGGAGGCAGGAGAACTTCTCCAGAAGTTTTTCCGACTTCCAATGCGTATCGGAATCCCAGATATTCTCTACAGGGAAGAGATAGAACCAGGCTCACCCGGACTTGAAGCACTTGGGTTGCTATTGGTTGAAATCGAGGGCTACTTTGTGGAATACGCCTTCAACCTTCCCTTGCGCTACGGCAACGGACCGAGTCATAACGACTATCTGGCGCTCGCTCTGGCAAAGCAGGAAAAATGTCCGCTACTGACCGGTGACCAGGCCTTGAAAAAAGTAGCTATCGCCGAAAAGGTCGATACCAAAGGCACGATCTGGGTTCTTAAATCAATGGTTAGCCATAAAGTGATTGATTTAAAAGAGGCACTCGATTCGCTTGACAAGATGAAGCAATCAGGCCGACGACGCCCCTGGGATGAAGCCGAGCGGCTTCTAAAAGCCATAGGAAAAGAATAGAAAGCAGGCCATTTACCGTTGGCTGGAACGAAGCTGTTTAGTTACGGCAAGTTACCGCATTCTTATAGCTCCAGATATTGCTGTCACTAAGGAATATCCCAACCACCCTCATCATAAATAGAGTTAAGTGCGCGTCAGCAAGGGCTGCAAGCAAATGCACCCTCTTCCAATAGCCCCGGGCTTCAGCCCAACCTCTTCAACGGCTTCTGCCGGGTTTCAACCCGGCGATCCATCCAGAAGCCTCAACTCCCGCGATACGCCGCCTCGATTGCTGCAATGTCGATCTTTTTCATCCCCATCATCGCATCGAACGCTCGCCTGGCTGCGGCAGTGTCGGGATCGGCAACCGCCTTGGTCAGGGCGATCGGCGTAATCTGCCATGACAGGCCCCACTTGTCCTTGCACCAGCCACACACGCTTTCTTCGCCACCATTGCCGACAATCGCATTCCAGTACCGATCGGTTTCAGCCTGGTCAACGGTTGCAACCTGAAACGAGAACGATTCATTGTGCTTGAATTCGGGCCCACCATTGAGCCCGATGCAGGGAATTCCCATCACCGTAAACTCGACCGTCAGCACATCTCCTGCTTTCCCGGACGGATACTCGCCCGGTGCGCGGAACACAGTCCCAACGGATGAATCCGGAAAGGTCTTCGCATAAAATTTTGCTGCCTCCTCGGCGTCGCCATTGTACCACAGGCAAATCGTCATCTTCGCTTGCGTATCCATGTCACTCCTCCATTATTATATGAGTCGAAACCCTTGGAAAGCTCCTTGTTACACCAACAACAATAACCCGCAAATGAATGCCGGCTCACAATTCGTAATCCTGATCCCGGCAAGTCGCAAGAAGGCTCCACCCCCTTACCAAGCAAGGAGTTACAGATTCTCCTCCCGACGATTCAACACCAGCGCAACAAATAAAAAAAGCGAGATCGTCATCAATTACAGACGATCTCGCTTTTTCATTGCCCCGGATGATCACGTGGATCGAAAAATGCTCGCTGAAGTTGAGTTAGTTGTGTGCGCCCCACATTCCGGTTTTCACCAGATGCCCTTATCGACCGCCCAAGAGACGATGGAAACAATAAGGGTCGTTATGGAAGGCTCCGGTGGAGGCGAAAGACATGACGCCACATCCACCTTTGCAC
The DNA here is from genome assembly GCA_013334925.1 of Chlorobiaceae bacterium. Classification (GTDB taxonomy): domain Bacteria; phylum Bacteroidota; class Chlorobiia; order Chlorobiales; family Chlorobiaceae; genus Chlorobaculum. The sequence continues at coordinate 134,031 of JAAXWP010000001.1, read as the reverse complement.
TCGAGGCCGTGCGAACAACTCTGACAATGTTCACCAAGCATGTCTGCGGTGAACTGCCTGGTCGAAGGAAACGAACGATCGTCGAACCAGATGTCCCAAAGCTCCCGGTCGCGCAGATTGCCCTCGACACAAGTGTCGGGAAGAGAAAGGCAACCCTTGACACCTCCGTTGCTGGTAATGCCGCAGGATGACCGCCCAGCGGAGCAGCCCAGCCAGGAGCAACTCCGGGTGTCGAGATGGGTGTAGTATCCGACACCATCCGCCGGAACGAGATTGATACGGGTGGCCGTACCTGGCCCATGACGTTCATGCACGAATTGCCCCAGCTTGATGAAGGTATCCTCGGACAGGCGAAGGCCGCCGTCACGCGCGCGGCCAAGGGCAAAGGTGGGCTGCACCTGCCAATGCTCAATGCCGATGGAAAGCAGGAAGCGTTCGAGTTCCGGCAATTCGCCGATATTGCGATCGTTCACCGCAGTAATGGCAGCGACCGGAACACCTGCATCCAGGGCCGCTCGTATTCCGTCGATGATGCGTCTGAACAGACCCGGGCGCTGGCGAAGTTCGTCATGCGTCTGCTCCAGCCCGTCCAGGCTTACGCCGACCGTGGCAATACCGCTTTGGGCGAGTTTCAGGGCATTCTGCCTAAGGAGCAAACCGTTCGACACCATCCGGACAGGTATACCGAGGCTTTTCAAGTGCGTGGTGACGTCGTACCACTCGGGCCGCAACAATGGTTCGCCACCGGTAATATCAACCTCCTGGACAAACAGATCCGGAAACTGATCGCAAATACCGATCAGTTCACCGAGCGTCAGTTCATCAGGTCGGGGCTGGGTAGTAGCCGAAGAGGCGCAATGTCGACAGGCAAGGTTGCAGGCCAAGGTAATTTCAAGCCCAATGATGAATGGAAACCCTTCGAATGCCATAGATGAGGTCGATTTAAGCCACACCCCGACGTTGCTGAAGCCGAGGTGTGGCGGGTTTCGATCTGACAATCACGTCAGGGATGCGGTCAGTTGACCTGTGATCGTGATGCTCTGAAAACGGCTCCAGACTGTCCGCCATGTTCACAGACGACAGGACACATCAAAGCATTTTCTTGGCTTTGGCGTAGCTCATCAGCGCAATGTAATCGCCGGCACGTAACGTGACCTCCCTGCCGGCCATCAGGTCATCAGAGATGTTCATGATGGCTCCGGCGATCTCCTTTGGTGGTTCGGCAGATTCGGACAGATGAGCGATGACCTGCTCCCTGACCATATCGAAAAACTTCTCCGATGGCTTTACCCGCAAGAGATCTGCGCGATTTGCCAGCAATTTGTCGATGATCACCAGGTACATGACCACGCTGGGATCCAGCTTGAGTAAAAGTCTCATGGGTACCATAACGCTCCTCCTGCTTTGTTTGAGGGGTTTTCTAAATGTTGTGACCGGTACAACTTGAAAGAACAGTACTAATGAACTTCATTCTCAGGAAAGAAATGCGGCAGGCAGTCTCAGATATCGAAATGACTTGTGGTGTCAGGGTCTTCGCGTGCAGAGCACCAGCACACAAAACCCGTGAAATTTTTATAGAATACATATACAAGATAGCATACGACACCACATAGTCGTATTTACATAAAATATCATCATCCTGCAACACTTTGATTCTCGCCGGGAAACGCCGATTGCAACAGCGTTGCCGAATAGAATCAAACTGATTACAGGATGAGTTTCAAATGATGTTGCACGGACTTAGGAATGTCTCCGGCAAAAACAATTTATATGATGTTAACCTCCCAATTGAGCAGGACCCCAAATCCTTTCAAATCCTGTCCTGTTTGGGGGCTTAACTGACCGAGATATGATCTGGTGCCTTGGTCGCGTCCTCGACCACCCGCAGTCCGCAGAACACCTCCACATCGTCCACAAGTTTCGGCCCAACCACCTTGTTCCTGAATTTTTCCCTGATCTGCTTCATGAGATCAGGATGAACCGTCACGGACGTCGGATTGCTCACGGTTTTGAACCCCACAAACACCGCCGCCAATATTTTTTCAATGAAATAATCGCCCCCCACTTCGTACTGCCGTGCCATCTGCCTCCCTGTTTTTTGTCGAATATACCCATTTCACGACCGAATCAGCCCCCCTTTCGACGACAGCTACCGAGTCCCTTGTGGATTACGCTTTTCAATTACCTTGGTCTTCAGCCCAGCCTCTTCAACCACCTCTGCCAGTCAACAACCCGGTGCTCTTGCCGGAAGTTCAATCCCTCAGCAGCCGAAGTTCAGCTTGTTTTGAGCATCCCCTCTTCCAATAGCCCCGGGCTTCAGCCCGGGGGATCTATGTACAGAAAAAATCCGGGCTTCAGCCCAACTTCTTCATCGGCTTCCGCCGGGTTTCAACCCGGCTCGCTTGCCGTAACTTTCAATCGCTCAATCCACTCCCTCAGGCGATGCAGTTCAGTAAATTGCGATTGTCCCCTGATTCTCAATGGACTATAGTGTAATTTGTCATCTACGTCCCTTCTGCATTCTGCGTGCGCCAAGTCATGAACGTCCCCTAAGTTCTCTCTGCGTCACCTGTTGATCATCTTTTTCATTTGCCCCGGGCTTTAGCCCAAGCGCTTGAATCACTTCTACCGGGTTTCAACCCGGCTCTCTTGCCGTAAGTTCAATTGCTCACTCCACTCCCTCTGCGACCGAAATTTAGTTTGTTGTGAATATCATCTATTCCCGTTTCCTGGTTTATAATTACTATTCGTGTTACTGAACAACATCCCGAAGTCTCGGAAGTCTTGCTCCCTTTCCAACGGAATTAAGAATATCGGTCCCATTTTCATTTGAGGTAGAGGCAGGAAAAAACGCCAACTTCTCTCTAAATGCATAATAAAAGATAGCAAGAGAAACCGGAATAATCACAACTTCACCAATTATTGTCACCATACGTTTTTCTTGCCAATAATAAGCATAAATCATAGGAATAACTGCCGAAAGAATCGCAGGAAATGAATGTGTAATACCATACAACCATATACGACTATTTGTCCCATTAAAATACCACGGCAACCCTGGCAATGCCGGATCAAGGAGCCGAAGCAAGTTAATAATCTTAACAGATGCAAAAGCCTGATAAAGAGCAAAAAGAAATGCCCAAAAAAGAACAATCATGCAAAGAACATAAATTCCTTCTGCGTAGGGCGCAAGCGATTGTATTGCAGTAATTGGCCCTTTTGCCCCACCATCCGCACTCTTACACAAAATACCAAGTACCGCAGTAAGCAATGCAATGAAAACACCCGTAAAACTTGATTGAAGATTCTGTATATGTTCCAAACGATTTGAAAGCAATTGAATATATTCTTTTCTTCCCATCTCAGCTTCATTCATTTTTATAATAAAAAATCACATACAAAAAATAACAAAGCACACCAAAAAAAAACATTCTATCGCAACAATAATAAGGTCATACAGCCTCAAGGCAAAATAAAATATTACCAGCCTTTGTGCCATTAACAAGCGAGCCAATTCCATTCAGAATAATCAGATTCAAAAATCAATCCCTACCATAAAAAACATAACCATAATTATCATCATTATGCCGTACGCAACTTCTCTTCGAGTCTATATACAATATTTTCAATCACTTGATCAGTATCGGTCGCATCGAAATCTTTAAAATTAATACCTACGATATCCTTCGGAATCCCAACAAACGGAGTATCATCCAAGAATACGGGAATAACGGCAGCATCCTCAACTCGTGGAGCAAAGCAATCTCTCTCGAATGTCGGCCATATTTTCTTTGCATGATTTACGTCAAGAAAACAAACAACATAACGCGATCTTGTACCAAATATTTCTCTAAACTGCTGAGACCATACAGTCCCAAGGTAGTTAGCCTCGTAATATTGATCATAAAAAACCGTACAATCCAAAATCGCAAGCAGATCTGCCACCTTTTTCGCCAATTCTCTATTTTCGCTGGCGAATGAAATCGCAAAATCCCAATCATATGCATGCGGTTCATCTCTAAAACCACAGTCCCGACGTATATTTTCCCAATCGAGATGCCGCAAATAATAAAAAAATGCAGGATCCTCAATAGCAAATGCCTTAGTATCCGCATTGTAGTAAAAATAGCGATCACAAATAGGCTTAGACTCTAAAACAATAGTAATACGCCGTTCCTTGATATTATTGATACTACCTCGCACATCTTGGTGAGCATTTGCCAACTCATTAAGATCTGAAATCGAACTACCTTGAGCGGCTATCAACCTTAATAACCTAAAATACGGGTCGTTCGTTGGCCTAAAACGTTTTCCACGACAAAATTCTTTAACAGGCTCTCTATATGTATTATCAAGGCGTTTCACTATTCGATCGCGAATCTCATCCTGTTTATATTGAAGGGTCTTACATGCATTCTGCGTTTCAAGAACATCGTGAGCCAAACAGATAGCCTGACAAGTCAACTGAGTCAACCAGTAATCACCTTTTGTCTCATTATATATTGCCTCCTTATTAGACAAACACACATTTAGCTTTTCTTCGCCATGTCGAATCATACTTAGAGTACTTTCTTCATCAGCAGCCTGGATCCTATGAATTCCGCATCGCTTGGCAATATCGTGAACTAAAAGAATAAGCTCACTTCCAACCTTATTGATTCCAATTAGCACCAACTTTGGGTGTATTGAAGGATCAAAATCCTCGGCAGCAACCTTAACAAGATCAGCAATCTTTGCTTGAACAGCAGAGTCTAATCGATGGAAATCATCAATAATCCACTTACCTTGCATTTCACCATTTGCAATTGACAATATGCGTTGCATATCACCAGCCGTGCGCGCTGATAGGTAGCCAAAGTCCCCCTGAGGAAAAACGTGTTCAATAATCTTCTTAGCAACAGTTGTTTTGCCCGTACCAGACTGACCTTCTATAATCGTTGGTTTACCGGCATTGCGAATATCAACGAGAACCTCGTTATAATTTGGCGGCTTTACAAATGTAAATTCAGGCACGCCTTCCGTACGAAAAACCTCCTCAATAGGATATCCCATTATTCTCTCCAAAAAGCATTAAAATCTATACAGATACATATTTATTAGAACGCGCAAATAACATCTATAACCATATAAACCTAAATACAGAGACACAGAAGCAAAATATTAAATTACAGCAAAGAGCTTGACGAATCCAAATAACTCATATTTAAATCAAAGGTCAATAAAATCAAAAAACATTGCACATTAACAACAAAAGCTATTCAAACGCATAATTTAACTTACTAAGTCACAAAGAATTATACGCCATAATCTCTTCATATTTTTTACCCATAACATCAATTTCTGACTCGGAGAACGGATAACTACGTTCACTTAATGTAACGACCTTGATTCCGCAAGCAGTGAACTTCAAATAGTATGCTGAACTCCATAGCGCACCGCCATTTCCTTAACCCAATAAAAGATACGCCACTGTGATCGTGGCGTTTGCTATTTCCCCTAAGGTCTTTAACCACCCTCAGCCCCCCTTGCGATAAGCCGGAATGATGAACTCTTTGCCGGATTCAAGCACGACGGATCTGGATGACTCTAACTGAAAACCGCATGATGCTGCGCACGCATCCATCTCAGCGGGTGGTACGAGACGCATGACAGGACAGAGCAATTGAATGCTGGCGTAGGGTGATGGCGATACGGCATGCATCGTTGCCGAAGGCTGCTGGAGCAGGGTGACCAGGCGGCCTCCCGGACGGCAAACACGGGACAGATTAGCCAATGCTTCAGGCAGCGATACGTATTCGAACACCAGGGCGGCATAGATCAGATCGACCGGAGCAAAAGGCAGTGCTTCCGACTGGATGTCGGCCACATGGAATTCGATGCCGGGAATTCGCCCGAGATAACGAGTTGATGCTGTGGCCACGTAGTCCGGATTGATGTCCACACCGACCACGCGCCTGGTAGCTGCGGGAATCCTGTCGAAGCCGTTTCCACCGGCGCAGCCGATAACGGCAACCGATTCCGGGGAGTACCTGAGCAGTGCGTCCGAGAATTCGGCGGCAATCATTTGCGCCTGGGCGATCGACGGCATCGAAATGTGCGACTCGTAGTCCGAAAGCGGGATTTCAAGCCAGGGGTTGGTCATGCCATGATCTGTTCGATGACCGCCATGATTTCATCGACATCGTCAGGCGAAACTCCTGAAAACCAGATCTTCTGTGGGTAGATCATCACATTTGCCCCCTTTGCGCAAACCCCCATACAACCGGACGTCGAAACCCTGACCTTTCCTTTCCATCCTTTCTGCTCACAAAGCTCCTTCAGTTTCTCTTTGACCAGCGGACTGCCATTATCTGCGCATGATTGCTTTTCGCCACCGCGATCATTCGTACAGACGAACACATGAGCGACATACGGTGATTCGCATTGTTCTGCCATTATAGCCCCCATAGGAAAAAGGTTCCTGCCACGCTGATGGTCGATGAAGTCATGAGCGCATTCCATTCGTCCATTCGACATGCCCGCCAAAGGAGCCTTGTCGCTGACTCAGCGCCTCTTAAAACAATATCCGAAAATAACCTGCGTAACCCTCGTGATATGGTGAAGATTGTGCCTGTCGTCATGGGCTCCCCGGAATTCACCGGAACGGTTCCTGCTCTGCAAGCGTAATGCAAAATCCCCGACGGTTATGCTCGTCGGGGATTCGCAAAGAAACAAAATGATTTCCGGTTAGGTTGCTGCGTAAAGATGCACTTCGCCTGCACCAGCGATGAACAGATCGCTCTCCCCACCCAGGGGAATCACCTTCGGACTGTAGCTGTCGGTCAGCGGATTGTATGGACCGGTAGGGCCGTTCGAGAAGGTTTTCGCTTTCTGGTTAACATTTCCGAGGGCGTTGTTGAAGCCGTCGATCTGCGAGTCTGCGGTCGCAAAGGCCAGCTGGCTGTGTGAATAGTAGGTCTGCTGGTCCCTCCCTTTCCACTTCGACTGGATGGACTGGTTATACACTCCGCAGGTGATGCCCTTGAAAGGTCCGGGATTGCCATTCAGAATGACCGTGTTTTCGTCGCCGTATACACCGTAAACCTTGTCGCATCCGTCGGCATTGAAGATCACACTCCTCTGGTCTGCAGCAACGCTGTAATCAAGGATCTGCATGCCGCCGGACGGCACCAGTTGCAGGGCAAGCGGAAGGTTGTCCGCATCCGCGCCATGCGCTATCGTCATTCCTACCGTCCTGCGCAGGCGCTGGAGCCGGTGGTCCAGGCAGATTTCAACACCGACGTCATACTGCTGGAGGTTTGCCGGGTTGAATCGGGACGCGGTCGAATAGGGACTTGTCTGCTTATCCCCTTTGATGATGCTGTATGAGGGATAGTTCGCCATCCATTCCGTAATCATTCCGCCATGGCCGATTCGGCCGTCAGGTCCGAACATGCCCATGGTAAGGTCAACGGTGGATTCGTTCTGCTTTTCGTACACGAATGATTCAACAGCGCTCTTTCCCGGATTGTTCAGGCAGAAAAATATACCACGGTTCCTGACCGTGCAGAGCGGATCTGCCCTGCAGGCAGTCATGAAGTTGTTCAGTTCGACAAGGCCGTTTTCGGCACGATCAAGCGAAACGGGACCAGCATACCTGGACCAGGTAATCGATGAGGGGCGGCGGGCGTTGGCAAGTTTTGGCGGAAGAAGTTTCTGGAGTGCCAGAAGTCGTTGTGTCACGATCCCGGAACTGAGAAACGACGGATAATCATCGATGTTGCTGGTCAGGATCGAACCGATGAGTACTGAATAGTAATTCCCGTCATCCGGAATGAGTGCCTGGAGCCGTTCCGTCACCTTCGAGCGGATATATTCGACTGGAGGTCGCCCGTCGATCAGGATGTCTGGATATGGCCCTTGCTGACAGTGAAAAAAGAATTCGGGTACGACAAAATAGCGCCAGGGAGTTCTGAATCCGGGCAGTGCGGATTTGAGGGCTATGGTCAGCAGATCGATTCGCGCATCGATATCCCTGCGTATACCGTCTGGAGATGTATCGCCATTGATCCCGGTCCATCGACCGACCACCCATGGACAGGATGGATCGTCGATGATGTTGTTCAGGTTGGCCGGTCCGGTATAGAGGGACCATGCAGCAAATTCGAGTGGCAACATTTTACTTGCTCCCGTTTGTTTGGTTTGAAAGCCAGAACTCGAAACAGAGGCAAAGAACATCCTCGCATCATGAAGCAATCATCCAGAACCGTGCGCCCCTTGTTCAACGATATCATGACGAAAACCGCTTCGGTTCAATAGCGGAAATAATACTATGTACTGACCCCGATCACTATATACAACAACTTTATCACATAAAATAACAACACATAAAATTCAGCCACAATAGTATATATGCATCTGATTGCAGCCGCACGAGATCAGCGGCCATTGCCCCCAGCGATGCTAAAAATATCACCATCAACATCTTAAAGCCTCCAAGACGGTGCCGAACTCAAGGGTTCATCCAAATCCATGCACGTGTTGTTTTCCCGGTGTAAAACAGCCGAACCCGTTTCTCGGAAAATGCTCAACTGATAAAAGTCCTGTTGTTGGCGAAGAAATAATGAGTTAATGCACCTGTATCATGTCACACGGCAGCGCCATTGTCATACTCTTCACACACGAGACTTGCAGTCATGTGCCCTGTTTCGTATCGTATGAGTGTTGATACCTTCCTTTCTATCTGTACTCCCAGCAGTTCAGGCAGTACCCGTCAGTAGTCGAAATTTGCCGGTTAGGCAGTCGGTTTTTCTGATTCGCAGGTCCGCTTTTAACGCCAGACAGCAGCAATCCCCATTGCCCGGGATCATCGAGTCCCCAGGCTTATCAGTTCATCAGTACAGCCGTTGACAGTCCATTTTCGACGGGGCTCCTTTCTTTTTTTGAAATAAGGCTGCCGAAACGCGCCCTGCCGTTACGTCTGGTTTTCGATCTGCCAGAATATGCCTGAACTCTGCGGACGATGAGCGTCCGACAACGTTCGGGTCATGGCAGGAAACCATCGCTTCATCGAAGCTTGCTGTCATGGTGGAATCTTATACCGGCGGTGCAGGTGTCATGACCGCCGTTTCATTGTCGTACGTGTTGTTTTATCTGCAAACCAAACAAAAGGAGGGGTGAACCATGCCTCATTGCGCACAGGGAACCAACGGTTGGATCCAGTTGAAAGCTTACCAGGCACTCTGGGATCCGAAAATCAGTCTGGGAAAATTCTACTTCACCACTTTCGACGACAAACGCGAGGAGACGCCCTATATGACCGCCGAAAATTTCGCCCGGGTCATTGACATTCTCCGGAATGAAAGTCCCGTATACGGCAATGCAAGTACAGGATCGGTAACCACCCAGATTGAAGATATCGGAGAAGAGGAGAGCTGACGGAGAAGCAGAATGGCTTGAGTTCAATCACGTGACACTTTGCAGGCGGCTTTTTCGGGATTCAGCAGCTCCCATGAAGGCCTTACAGACAAACCAAACCATGGTTCCGAATCCGTTTCCAGGAATTCGAGTGCTGTTCTGCCGGTCGTCACTGTCGAAAGTTGGAGATCGTCACCAGTGTTTATCAGAGTCACCAGGTAATTTAACAGGAGAGTACCATGATTATCTCAATGCAGGGCAACTGGACCGTTTCAGTGAAATCGAAAAGCGCCAGCTTTGACCAGCGATTTATCGTCAGTGGCGCAACGACCGGAAATGGCGTGCACAACGGCACAGCAGGCACAACTGTCCATGTCACCGGAGCGCAATGGTCGATAGCGATCCAGAACAATCCGGGCTCCGGATTCCAGTTATCCGACACCAGACTGACCAATCCCCGGCAGGTCAGCGGCAACTATGAATTCGACATCCTCTCCAATGACGCCGGTGGCGATGAGGATTTCAATGACCTCATCCTGACCTGTAAAACTCCTGTAAACATCAACGATTTCATTCTTTACGGAAAGGTATCGCTGTATAGCGGGCGTTGTATTTTCAATCCCTGCCGCAAACAGATATTCGTTATCGAAACCCGTGCCGCCCTGAGGGAGGCGCTGAAAAACGCCAGGTTGAGGAAGATTCTCGAGGAGTACTATCCTGAGAGAACCAAAGAAGACATCATCGGCCCGCTGCCTCCCGATCCCGCTCCATTCAAGCCTATCGTGATCGACATCTATAATGAGGCGACACAACCGAATACCGAGCTGCTGTATCAGCGCATCGAATCGGAGGCCCCTGCGCAAAAGACAAAAGCCAAGTCGACCAGGGAGAGATCCGACCCGGAATTCGCGGTTGCGAACTTCCAGCTGATCGATTCGGTCAGAAAGCAGTCCTCGAGCACGATTATCGAATCGTCAAACCTCCTTGAACTGGCGAAGGTTATCGATGGGCTCTATGCCCGGAACTGCACGGTCGCACCGGCACCGAACACGACGCTCTCTTTCGAGGAGTACGACCGTACCGCTGCTGAGCTGGCCGGTGGTCCTTACACGGGAAACGGCAACCGCAGGCTGCTGGGAGACACGATCACCGACATGGCTGGAAACTATATTTTCCGCTTCTCTTTCGACATGACGTTTCCGGATATCGAAGACACCAGCGATATCGCTCCCGGAGAAAGCATCAACGTGGTTGCCTATCCCGACATCATCGTGAAGGTCACCAGCTTTTCACCGTACAACGTCCTTTACGAAAGCGCGCCCTATTTCAACGTCCCCAACCTGAAAAGAATCGACCTCTGCCTGCCGAAATCGCAGATCCAGCCGTCGTCGGCGTGCTTCAACGGCAACCTGATCGGCAGTCTCGGCAATGTCTTCATCGGCGGCAACCAGAACACTGCGGCATCCTTCACGGCGGCAGCCCTGAGGCGCTACGGTTACAGCAACTATCTGGAAGAGAACGGCATCGTCAGCGTCAACAGTTCGCTGGCCGGGTTTACCGTGGAATGCGCACCATGGTGCGGAACGATCGATTTCAAAGGTTGCATGTACGATCTGGCCAAAACCGTGGCACAGAATACGGCCAGGTGGTATACCATCCGGATCAAACGCTCGGGCGTCGCCAACTGGCAGTTCGTCAGCGAGAATTACAAGCATCCGAGGTTTTCAAAACGCCATCTGCCCGGTTACATCGGCGACGATGTAGGCCCGTTCACCCAGGCGTTGCATGTGGACGGCGGCCCGGCGCAGAATGTTCCGGCCTATAAAAACATCCAGCGGGAAATCTTTGTGGACGGCATCGACTGGGAGTTCTCCAACTTCGACCGGTACATCCAACTGAACACCGCACTGTACGATATCGTCAGCGGGGTCAGGACTCCCGGCACCTTCCACATAAGGGTCGACTGCTATGACGGAGCCGGCCATCCGGTACCGAACGGAACCGACATGATCGCGCTCTTCATCCATAACAATCCGCTCAACTTCGGAATGACGGCACCGGCGTTCACCGATCCGCTGGTGGAAAATTCCGGCTGCGGCCTGTTCCGTCTGACCGACGCCCAGTTGAATACCCCGATCGAACTGACCTTCAAGGCGAACGACCCGGAGGGCTTTGTACATTTCTTCGACTTGTCGATGGCCCGATGCCCGGCCCCGATGATCTCCCTGTCGGTCAGCCAGCCGGTTTCAAAAACCACCCCATCCGGCGCCACACCGCAACCGCATCCAACCACTCCGGCAGGCCGGACGACGTTGTTCAATGGTATCTCGGGCAGCGTCCATAACAGTTGCAGCGGCTACACCGGCACTACCCAGGAGTTCAGCGATGCGGGCATGATCACGGTCTCGCTCCAGCCCGCGCCAACCGAGGGCGGCTGGATCAAGCCAGGCGAGTATTTCACGTCGCTCTCCTTCTACCTGCTCGCCTACAAACGGCAGACCAACGGCTATAACAGTGGATTGAGTGTCAGATACGATGTACACCAGCAACTCCTGATGGAACGCATCAATCCGTAGGGATCGATCTCAAATCACTCGGGCCCGATCGTGGCAAGTTCTACCGACGGTCGGGCCCGAAATATTCTATGGGGTCTGGTGGTACAGTTTATCTGAGCATTTTCTGCATCCAGACCGTATCAAACTCCTGACCATGCTTCTGTCCGACCTTTCTGAAGAGGCCACAAGCCGTAAACCCATTGCGCTCATGAAACGCGATGCTTCCGGTATTCAGGGATGATATGCTGGCCAGTATGCTGGTAATCCCCTGTTCGACCGCTCCTTTTTCGAGATAGTCGAGCAGCTTCCTGCCCAGCCCTTTGCCGGTATGATCCGGGTGGATGAAGCAGCTCCATTCGACGGTCCGGGAAAATGCGGACATAGCGCTATGCGCCTTCAGCATCCCGAAACCGGCAACCATACCGTTCCGGTCTCTTATCGTCCCTGTCGGAAAACCGCCCGACATCTGCAGGAAACGGTCGAATGCCTCGTAGGGCAATCGCTTGTCGGGATATGCCGCGAACGAATGCTCCACATAGTAGTTGAAGATGTCGATGACTGATGTGCGGTCTTCATTCGATATCGGCCCGATGGCATACTCCATGACGTTCATACAGCAATGGACTGGTTCAGCGTGGGGATCCGGAGCCCAGTTTTTTAAAATGTCGTCTGGCGACGATGAACCCGAAGATGTAGATGAAGGCAAACGCCGGAATGACCACCCACAGGAAAATCTGCCGATCCGCCGGGGTTTGCAGCTGTCCTGAGGTCCAGATCATCCAGACGAGCATCGCCCATAATGGTCCGGTAACAAGGAAGGTGATATTCCAGAGTGATGTGAAACGTTCGTTCATGGCTGGTTCAGTGATATGGTTTTCAGGCGGTCAGGCTTCTTCGACACCCGCTTTCAGCTTCACTTTCCGTTCGTGACTTTTCTCGAGCCAGATCCTGACCAGATATTGGATGGCGTTGAGGATATAGCTCAGGTAGGCCAGGTATGCACCGATCACCAGGATATTTTCGGGTAATCCCTTCCATGCGAGAATGAAATAGAGGAAATGGAAGACGGTGGCGATGGAACTGCCGACATCCTCCCAGAAAAACTCTTTCGAGAAGACCCATTTGCCGAAAATGTCCTTTTCAAAGAACATACCGGTTATGAAAAGCACGACGAAAAAGAGGGTCTTGAAAAGCAGTGCGACGCTGATCCAGTAAAACTTGATGTCGATGATGTGGTTGGCATAGAGCGTGTTCAGCACGATGCCGGTGAGAAAGATGAGAAACTGGATGGGAGCGAGTTTGATCTGGATTTCTGTCCAGACGGATGCATTGCGCTTGGCGAGCTGTTCCGGTGTATAACGCGGCATGAGGTCTTTGTCTTGAAAGTTAGGTGAACTTAGCCTTCTCTTCAGACGGGGACGATGAGTCGATTTTTCCGGGAGCGGTGCCTGGCAAGGCAAATAATCCCAAATAAAAAACGAACTTTATCTCATGCAGGAATTTACAAATTCTTCGCGCATTATACATCATACTCAAAGCAATATCTGGCGTAACGCGCTGTTTGTCACCCAAACCCGCCATGCGCACGCCCCTTTCGTCAGATGCTCGCGCCGTTCAGCTCTGTAAGCTCTGCCGCCGGGCCTGAATGATACCGCCAATCCCGGTACCCCAGATTGCCGAGTTAAGTACGGACATGGCAAGCAGCAGGTTCGAGTCGTCTCCCCACCACCTGATGCCATTGACCATGAACGCAGACATATCCGACTTGAGTAAATAGATCAGCGGAGAACCTAAAATCCAGGTGACCGTTTCAAGCCATGCGGGTGCTGATCCGGCGACCGCCCCACCTCCCGAAGAGTAACCAGAGAGGATCGTGAAAACAATCCAGTGCAGTACACTGATACCTGTCACAAGTACCATAGAGTAACGATCCTTCATTCACCTGAACATTAAATAGTTGTCCAATCGTTTGAGCGCACCAGAAGCCATGCCCGGGCACCACACCTTCAGAAACATTGCTGACTGATTCACTCTTTCAGCCGCCTCTTGATCTCCTGAAGCTCTTCCAGCAGTTTACTGTTTGTGACGCTGTTCTTGTAACCCAACAGAATGAGTTTTACAGAAATCAGAAATACACCCGCCTCCAGAAGCAGGTCGTGTGTAAAGCCCTTGACAAAAAGGGCAATCGCAAACAACACAAAAGTGATGATAATGATAATCACGGTCGGCGCATCAAAATGCTTTTTCATTTCAGCTTCGGATTAGATTATCGAGCGGTTTTTTAATGCGTTAAATCACTAATGAAGTAACCTCGGCAAGCTCTATCAGCCGGGTATCGATATGACCCGTGAAACACGATAATGGCAATAAATCCACCTGTTCTCCTGGATCAGGAAAAGAGATTTGCCGAGCATGTTTTCCAAATAAGCCATACAGGATTGAACAGCCGGCATATTCATGCCCCTGGTCATGAATGCCCCTCAAGTGCTCAACTCGTATTGCGCATTATCTTTACCCGGCGACGCCTCCGTAACGAATTCCGGCCAGTGCGGTCATCTCCTGCTTCCAGCTTATCAGGTCACTGCTGGAAAAACCACTGAGGTGATCGTGACCGCAGGCCCTCGACATCACCTGCATCATGGCGACGGAGTTGAGCAGAAAGCGATAGACACGCTGGGCTGCCCGGTCGATCGAAAGGCGCTCGCGCAGCAGAGGGTCCTGGGTTGCGACGCCGACCGGACAGTTGTTGTTGTGACAGGCGCGCATACCAAGGCAACCGGCAGCCTGAATCGCGGCATTGCCCAGTGCGACGGCATCGGCGCCAAGCGCAAAAGCCTTGATGAAATCGGACTCGGTACGCAGGCCTCCGGTGATAATCAGGCTGATATGCGTTGCTGCCCGTTTGTCGAGATGTTTTCGCGCCCGGGCCAGGGCTGGTATGGTCGGAACGGAGATGTTGTTTTTCAGCAGATTGGGAGACGCTCCGGTGCCGCCGCCCCGGCCATCGAGAATGATGTAGTCTGCGCTGGCATCGATGACAAAATCGAGATCCTCTTCGATGTGCTGTGCCGAAAGTTTGAAGCCGATCGGGATGCCTCCGGTCGCTTCCCGGATGCGGTCAGCCATACGCGCGAAGTCTGCCGGAGTGCGCAGGTCGCGAAAATGGGATGGGGCATGGGCATCTTTGTGCGGTTCCAATCCACGAACCAGGGCAATTTCTTCGGTGACCTTGTCAGCCGGCAACAGACCGCCGACCCCGGTTTTGGCAGCCTGACCGGCTTTGAAGTGAAAAGCCTGACAACGGGTGACCTGCTCGATATTCCATCCGAATCCCGCCGGAGCGAGTTCGTAAAAGTATCGGGTGTTTTCGGCCCGTTCGGCTTCAAGCATCCCGCCCTCCCCTGAACAGATACCGGTTCCGGCCATTTCCGCGCCACGGGCAAGAGCGATCTTGACTTCCCGTCCGAGCGCCCCGTAGCTCATGTCGGTAACCAGCAGGGGAATCTTGAGGTGTAGCGGCCTTGCAGCCCTTGGCCCTATGACCACTTCTGTTCCGACGGGTGCGTCGTCATCGAGAGGCTGGATGGCAAGCTGGGCGGTCAGGATCTGGATGTCATCCCATTTCGGCAGCGTGCCGATCGGCACGCCCATGGCCGATATCGGCCCCTGAGCTGAGAATCCTGACGGATCTTTCCCGGCAAGCTGGTGGATATAGTTGTTCCAGGGCTCTTCAGCTCCTCCGTGGATATCGGCATAGAGTCCCTGGTAAACCTCGCGATTCCAGGGCTGCGGATGACTTCGCGCCCACTCCGCCACTTCGTTTTCGTCGACGTACACCGCATCGGCCGCCTGGTCGGTCCATGTCTGGAATCGATAGAGCGCCTCATCGTTATTGTACTGGCTCACGCCGGAATCGATCCGGTAATCCCAGCCATGCAGACCGCAGATGAGATTTTTACCTTCCACAATGCCGTCGGACATGAGTCCTCCGCGGTGCAGGCAACGTCCGTAAAGTACCGAGACCTCATCCCCGTGCAAGATCACGACCAGGTCGACCTCTCCAACCAGGGCATAACGAGGCTTGCCATCCTGCAGTTCGCTCCAGGTGGAGACTTTGACCTTTTTCGGTGAAACACTCTGATTCATTGCGGGTTACGTCTGGTTGCAGGAACAGCCGATACCTTCTTTTAAGCGGGATGATCGGCGGAGAGGTGCACTATACAAGCAAACACAACTCAAGCCCGCCGCTTTCGACAATTTACGAATTCGGCAGGCATCATGTTTAACGTTCGCTGATGCATGAGAACATTCAGGTATCGGGCAGGGGAACCATAGAGGTACCACTACGCTCCGATTGCGATGGATTCAGTACTGATAATGGTTGACTGATCGGTCGAAACAAGGCGCAACGTGCCGTTCGAGCCTGGATTCTCCCGAGACGGGCAAAACAGGAAACAATTGCGCATTCAGTCCGTCCATGCCTGGCTGCCATTTCCCTGATTGATAAACTGGCAATAAAAAAGCCCCTCACTGAAAAGGGGCTTTTCCGGAAAAATACCGCGGTCCTGATCTACCGGATAACCATAACCAACGCACCTGATGCGTTACCAACCAAATCACCCGGAAAATCGATGGACCAGGCCTGAGGCTTACTTCGATGCTTCAGGTTTCGGCGCTTCCTCTTTCTTTGACGTCTTCTTTTCAGAAGCCTTTTTCTTCACACCCCTCTTTTTACATCGGCATTCGGTAACCCGGCCTTCCTGGTTTCTGCAACGGGAGCAGCTACTACCGGTTTTACGGCTGGCTTATCGCGTTCTTTCACGATTTCACGAAAAAAATGCCGTATGCCGATGCTTTGCGGCAGGGGTGGATTCAGCTGAACTCCGGAACTGCAGGAAATATTTACGGAAACAAACTGAGAAGCCGGGGCCTCATCGATTGTACTTCTGAGACAGTCTCAAAGTCCTCCCGTACCCGCACCGGATTGCAAAGGCAGGCCTCGCTGATGTGTTTATGCAACTATCCGGGCAGATGACGCAAAACCGTGGATGACGGTATGGTATTTGCTGTAATTCAGGCACGGCTGGGCTAAAAGGCCTTGCCCTGAAAACCCAAATGCTTAACTTTCATGACACTCCCTGAACGAAGCAACCATTTAATACATAACCGGATGTCCTCTCTGCAAATCTATAATTCGCTCACCCGTTCAAAGGATACCTTCGAACCGCTCATTCCCGGGCTGGTCAGCATGTATGTCTGCGGACCGACGGTCTACGGCCATGCGCATCTCGGCCATGCCAAGAGCTACGTCTCGTTCGATGTGGTCGTTCGCTGGATGCGCCATCTCGGCTACAAGGTCAGGTATGTCCAGAACATCACCGACGTTGGCCACCTGACCGACGACGCTGACGAGGGCGAGGACAAGATCGAAAAGCAGGCTCGACGCGAGATGATCGATCCGATGGAGATCGCACAGTCCTACACGCGCAGCTACTTCGAGGATATGGACCGGCTCGGCGTCATGCGGCCGAACATCTCACCGACCGCAACGGGCCACATTCCGGAACAGATCGAACTCGTCTCACGCCTGATCGAAAAAGGGCATGCTTACGAATCCAACGGCAATATCTACTTCTCCGTCGAATCGTTTCCCGGTTACGGACGCCTCTCCGGCCGCACCGACCAGTCTGCCCTGCAGGCCGGAGGTCGCGTCGAGCAGCGCTCGGACAAACGCCATCCCTCTGATTTCGCGCTCTGGAAGAGAGCCGAAGCAAGCCACCTCATGAAGTGGATGTCGCCCTGGGGTGAAGGGTACCCGGGATGGCATCTCGAATGTTCGGCCATGGCCATGAAGTATCTTGGCGAGACCATCGATATCCACGGTGGCGGCATGGAGAACAAGTTCCCGCACCACGATTGCGAAATCGCGCAGTCTGAAGCCGCAACGGACAAACCGTTCGTACGCTACTGGATGCACAACAACATGGTGACCGTCGATGGCACCAAGATGGGCAAATCGCTCGGCAACTTCGTCACGCTCAAGGAGCTCTACAAGAGCTTCGATCCGATGGTCATCAGGTTCTTCATTCTGCAGTCGCACTACCGCTCTCCGCTCGATTTCTCGGATGCTGCAATCCGTGCATCGCAGTCCGGCTTCACGAAGCTCCAGGAGACCTGCAAGCGACTGCTCGATGCGCCGGCAGGCACCGGGTCGCTCGACGTGCAGTCTTTCGCTGACAAGAGTGCTGACGCGCTGAACGACGATTTCAACACCCCGGTTGCCGTCTCGGTAATCTTCGAGTTCATCAAGGCGCTGAACAGTTCACTCGATCGGGCGGAAGGTCTCTCGCCGGAATCGGCAAAGGAGGCGCTCGCCTACCTCGAGAGCTATGCAGGCGAGGTTCTCGGCATTCTGAAAAGTCGTGACGAGATCATGTCACAGGATGGAGCAGAGGGAGGAGAGACCCTCGAGGAGGTCATGAGCGTCCTGCTGGAACTGCGCAAGGAGGCAAGAGCCCGCAAGGATTTCGCCACCAGCGACAGAATCAGGGACCTGCTGATCGACAAGGGCATCGAGCTCAAGGATACCAAGGAGGGCACGACCTGGTCGAAGAAGAAGTGATGAAAGCGTACCGGTATTGAAGAAGAGGTCGGCTCCCCTTGCGGGAAGCCGACCTCTTCTTTTTTTTGGGGGGGCGTTACCCCCGGGCTGAAGCCCGGGGCTATTCAAGAAAAGAAAATGCAAGCAGTCAGTAATGTCCGTCGGGATAAATCCCTCCTGAATCTGAGAGGCCGAAACCCGGAGGTCAACAGGCAATTCGTCCATTCAGTCCATTGTGTCCATTCCGTCCATCAGGTCCATGAAGTCCATCGCGTCGCCTTACCCCTCACAGATAGCGGTCCAGCCCCTCCCTTCTCATGGTATCCACCACCTTGCGGACATCGAGCGATGATCCTGAGTTGCAGATCATCAGGGCGTCGGGTGTATCGATCACGATAAGGTCCCTGACACCGATGGTCACCACAGCCTTTCCGTTCTGCTTGCGAACGAAGACGTTGTCCGAATCGAGCCGGATAACTTCGGGACCGTCTTTCTCCCGCCCTTCACCTCCGAGCACCTTGATCACCTCGTCCCAGCACCCGAGATCGGTCCAGCCGAAGTTGCCAGCGAGCATGAACACCTTTTCCGCCTTCTCCATGACGGCGTAATCGATCGAGATCGGATGAATCCAGCTGTAAACATCCTCGATAACCGACTCTTCACGTTCAGTCCCCAGATGGGCGTGAACGGTCATCATATCCTGGTACAGCTCCGACATCGAGCGTCTGAACTCCCGGTCGATGACGTCCACATGCCAGATGAACACACCGCTGTTCCACCAGAAATCGCGACTCTGGATAAACTGGATAGCCGTTTGCAGGTCGGGTTTTTCTGCAAAGGTCTTCACCCGGAACTGCTGAATCTCGGGATACAGTGAACCTTCGTCCTCAAGCATCACCGTAGGCTCCGCCTGGATATAACCGTACCGGGTCTCCGGTCGGTCCGGATGAATGCCGATCGTGACGAGCCCCTCCTTTTCCCTGGCAAGTACCGCCCCCTTCCTGACGGTCCTCAGAAACTGCTCCTCATCGAACACGAGATGATCTGATGGCAGGACGACCGTAACGGCGTCAGGATCCCGTTTTCTGATGTAGGTTGTGGCGAGGGCAATGCACGGTGCCGTATCTCGTACGGCCGGCTCCACGATCACGTTCCGTGGGTCAAAATCCGGAAGGTACTCATTGATCAGACGGGCATGCTGCCGTCCGGTAATGATGTAGATGTTATCGGGAGGAACCGCCCCTGCAATCCTTTTGACTGTACTCTGGAGCATCGTGCATCCATCGAAGAGTCTGAGAAACTGCTTTGGAGTTTTCTTTCTTGAAAAGGGCCAGAGGTTGCTTCCGATGCCTCCCGCCATAATGATGGCATAGAGGTGACTGTCGGGAATCTGGGTCATGCGGTTAGCTGTCGTTCAGATACTTTGGTAGGTAATTTGTCAGCTTCTTAAATTTACAACATTTTCATCTGATGCATCACCTTCAGCATGAGCTAAACCTCAGATTTGCCTTTGCCGGCAAAATATCGTTTTTTCCTGTTGTCCTTTTTTTCAATCGTCTGAATCACATGAGTGCCCTATGCAGAACAACCTGCAACTGATCAAAGATCTCTGCCGCGATCACGCTATTCCGGCAAATGACGAGATGCTCGGTAAACTGGTCAGGTATACCGAATTGCTCGAGGAGTGGAACAACAAAGTCAACCTTATCAGCAGAAAAGAGGATGCTCCGATCATTCTCAAGCATGTTTTCCACTCGCTGCTGATCTGCCGCGTCCACGATTTCACTGCAGGAGAGAAGGTACTCGACCTGGGAACCGGAGGTGGGCTTCCTGGCATCCCGCTTGGGATACTGTTTCCCAAGACCTCGTTCCTGCTCGTGGATTCTACCGGAAAGAAGATCGCTGCGTGCAAAGCCATGGCCGGAGAGCTCGGCCTTGACAACGTCATGACGCTGCACTCCCGTGTCGAGGAACTCAAGGGCTTGCTGTTCGATACCGTGCTTAGCCGCCAGGTTGCGCCTCTCGAAGAGCTTTGCGCTTATTCGGCAAGACTGCTGAAACACGATGGTGTGCTGATCTGCCTCAAGGGAGGGAATCTGGACAAAGAGATCGGTGATGCCGTGATGCATCGCGAGCGCCATCTCGGGTTTCCCGCTTCGGTAGACCGTCTTCCCATCAGTGAAATCAGCCCCCTGTTTTCTGAAAAGCAGATAGTCATCGCCCGCTGGTGATCTTTCATCCAGCAAACGATGACTATCGTGTTTCTGACACCGTTTCCGGTGTTATACGGGAGGGTTACTCGGCGGCGTTCTCTTCCGGTCCTTTTCCAGCCTCTTCGGCTTTCCTGGAACCTTTGACGCGCTTTGCACGATCCTGCTTTGTGCTCTTCTGCACTGCCGACGGTGCTTCTGCATAGTCGACCAGCTCGATCACGGCCATCTTGGCTGCATCGCCAAAACGCGGGACAAGCTTGATGATGCGGGTGTAACCACCGTTGCGGTCACCAACACGGCCAACAATTTCTTCGAAGAGGGCACGCACGGCTTCCTTGTCACGAAGCTGACCGAAGATTTCGCGCTGGGCGTGGACGGTACCTTTCCTCGCCTTGGTGATGATTTTTTCTACAACCTTGCGAGTTTCCTTGGCCTTAGCCTCGGTGGTCTCGATACGCTTGTGGATAAGCAGCTGGGTCGAAAGGTTCGACAGAGTTGCTTTTCTATGGGCGGCCGTTCTCCCAAGTTTCCTTGCTGGCTTAACTTTACGCATGTTTTGTGTTCCGCTCTTATCGATTCAATAAAAACAATTTGCCTGCTTCAACCCTTCATCTGGTACCGGGTGATGTCCATCCCGAACTTGAGGTTGAACTTCTCAAGCTGTTCTTTCAGTTCTGTCAGCGATTTCTTGCCGAAGTTCTTGTAGTTCAGCAGTTCATCTTCCCTTCTGGAGACGAGGTCACCAAGGGTATCGATTTCGGCAAGCCTGAGGCAGTTGTGCGAGCGAACAGACAGGTCGAGATCCTCGATCTTGGTCTGCAGAAGCTTGCGCATGCTCTCGAACTCGTCGTCGAGCTGCTTGTACTCTTCTTCCGAGAACTCTTCCTCGGTCGGAGAGAAGTTGGCAAAAAACGTAAAATGCTCGTTGATGACCCTGCCGGCGAGACTGATCGAGTCGTCCGGAGTGATCGAGCCATCGGTTTCGACATCGAGAATCATCTTCTCGTAGTCGGTGCGCTGACCCACGCGGGTGTTCTCGACGGTGAACTTGACGTTCTTGATCGGTGTGAAGATCGAGTCAAGAGCGATGAAGCCGATCGGCATTCCTTCGCTGCGGTTCTCTTCGGCTGGCACGTAACCACGTCCCCTGCCGATGTAGATATCGATCGTCACGGTGGCCTCTGAATTGACGGTGGCGATGTGAAGATCCTTGTTGAGAACCTCGAACTCACCTTCGTGAGCGATAATATCGCCAGCCATGAACTCTTTGGGGCCGGAGAGGGTCAGAGTCGTCTTGCAGCTGCGCTTGCAGTTCGACTTGAAACGAACCTTCTTCAGGTTCAGGACGATCTCGGGAACATCCTCGCGGACACCGTCAATCGTGGAAAACTCGTGAAAAACGCCGTCTATCTTGATACCGGTGATAGCCGTACCAGGGAGAGAGGCAAGCAGAACCCTTCTCATGGCATTGCCAAGCGTAACTCCATATCCCCTCTCCAGCGGCTGGGCAATGAATCGCCCGAAGCTGCCAGTGTGGGTTGCTTCATCAACTTCAATCTTGGCAGGCATCTGCATCTGATATATCATAGTCTTGATACCTTAAGGATTCTCAGAAATAACTATCACTTGGAGTACAACTCGACAACCAGCTGTTCGTTGTAAGGCTCCTGTACGGCCTCACGCTCCGGAATTGCAAGGAATACAGCTTTCCTGTTCGCCTTGTCAACCTGGATCCATGCAGGAATCCTTGCTTCAGACACCTTGTTCAGGGAATCAGCGACAGCATCGAGGTTGCGGCTCTTCTGCCTGAACTCGATCACATCACCAGGAGAAACGAGGTACGAAGGGATGTTCACTTTCTTGCCGTTGATAAGCAGGTGACCGTGCGAAACGAGCTGACGAGAGCCTGCGCGCGACGGAGAGAAACCGCAGCGGTAGACTACGTTGTCAAAGCGCCTTTCGAGAAGCTTCACCAGGTTGTCGCCGGTAACACCACGCTGGGCGACCGCTTTCCTGTAGTAGGTCCTGAACTGCTTTTCGAGAATACCGTACAGGTATTTCATCTTCTGCTTCTCACGGAGCTGCAGTGCGTATTCCGACACTTTGCCTTTGCGGGACTGTCCGTGTTCGCCAGGAGCGTACGGGCGTCTTTCGAGATATTTTTCAGCTTTCGGAGAAAGAGCTATCCCTAACCTGCGAGAAACCTTGGTAATTGAGCCTCTGAATCGTGCCATAGCAATTGCTTCAATTGATAATTCTTGATATTAACCGTCAGACCCTTCTGCGCTTGGGCGGCCTGCAACCGTTGTGCGGAAGCGGAGTGATGTCGCGGATCGTCTTCACTTCGAGACCGACACCCTGGAGGGCCCTGATGGCGGCATCACGACCGGCGCCCGGGCCTTTGATGAACACATCGACGTGGCGCATACCGAGGTCGTATGCTTCCTTGGCTGCCGCTTCGGATGTCACCTGTGAGGCATAAGGAGTGTTCTTCTTGGAACCCTTGAAGCCGTTCTTGCCGGCACTGGACCATGAAACCGTATTGCCGAGCGTATCGGTAATCGTCACCATGACGTTGTTGAACGACGCCTTGATATGGACGGTACCTTCAGGCGTAACCTTAACTTTCTTTTTTTTCCTGCTCGCTGTTGCCATGAGTCTGTCGCTAGTTTATCTCTCTTATTGCTGAATTACTCGGATCACTACTTCTTGGTAGCCTTCTTCTTGCCTGCGACCGTCTTACGCTTACCTTTCCTGGTACGTGCGTTCGTCGAGGTACGCTGACCGCGGACCGGGAGCGATCTCCTGTGGCGAAGACCCCTGTAGCAACCGATATCCATCAGACGCTTGATGGCAAGCTGCTGCTCGCCTCGGGCCTGACCTTCGACTGTATAGTCGCTGCCGACAATCTCCCTGATAGCATGTGCCTCTTCATCGCTGAGTTCCGATACCTTCTTGGTCTGTGCAATACCAGCCCTCTGCAGGATGTCTTCAGCAGATTTTTTCCCGATACCATAAACATACGTCAGTGCGATGACGACATGCTTGTTCAATGGCAAATTTACACCAGCTAACCTCATATGTTTTTCTCAAGTCTGTTGTTTGTTCCGATGATCACCCCTGGCGCTGCTTATGGCTTGGATTCACCTTGCAGATCACAAATCTTTTACCTTTGCGCTTGATAATCCTGCAGTGCTCGCAACGTTTTTTGATAGACGAAAAAATTTTCATGGTAACCCCACACGCTATGATTGTCCGGTCAGTCCAAAATATGAAAAGGCATGTAATGTAATAAATACCTTTCTAATAATCAACCGGATGTTGAATATATTTTGACTTTCTTACTTGTATCGATACGTAATTCGCCCTTTTGAAAGGTCATAGGGCGATATCTGAACTTTGACTTTATCACCTGGCAGGATACGGATATAGTGCATCCTGATCTTACCGGACACGTGGGCCAGCACCTCGAGTCCGTTTTCAAGCTTTACCCTGAACTGCGCATTAGGTAACGCTTCAAGAATTTCGCCTTCTACTTCGATTGATTCTTCCTTAGCCAATGTAGCTCTCCGCTTTGCTGGTGGTTGGTATGTTTCAGGCTTTGCCTGACTGAGAACGGGTCAGCACCTCCGCGGCACCTTCCCTGACAACGATCGTATGTTCGAAATGTGCCGACGGCTTGCCATCTTCGGTCACGGCAACCCAGGCGCCACGTTTGCTGACAGCTCTCCTCGAACGACCAAGCGCGATCATTGGCTCGATGGCAAGGGCCATGCCGGTGCGAAGCTTGACGCCGGAATGCGCTCTTCCGTAATTCGGAACTGCAGGATCTTCGTGCAGTTCGCTGCCAATGCCATGACCGACCATGTTTTCAATGACGCTGAAGCCGAAGGAACGCGCATGTGTTTCAATGGCTGACGAGACATCTCCGAGGCGGTTTCCGGTGATTGCCTGTGCTATGCCAAGGTCGAGGCACTCACGGGTGACGTCTACCAGCTTCTGGACTTCAGCCGGAATCTCACCCAGCACAAAGGTCCTGGCCGCATCACCATGATACCCGCCCATATAGACACCGCAATCAACCGAGACGATGTCACCTTCACGTACGATGCGCCTTGCACTCGGTACGCCATGTACGACCTCCTCGTTAATCGAGACACAGAGTGTGGCAGGGTAAGGGGTAACGCCGACTTCGCCTTTGGGTACGTAGTTGAGAAAACTTGGAACACCATGATTGTCCCTGATGAACTGCTCGGCAAGCTCGTCCATCCGTCTGGTTGACATGCCCGGAACGATTTCGTCCTGAAGCATGTCGAGAACCCGTGCCACAAGGGCTCCGGATTCCCGCATAAGATCTATTTCTCTTTCGCTCTTTATCGTGATCATGCCGTTACCTTTCTCATCCCTGGCGGCCTCTTGATTTGGCCGTCTTCATGAATCCGTCGTAATGTCGCATCATCAGGTGACTTTCAACCTGCTGAAGCGTATCCAGACCGACACTGACAATGATCAGCAGACTGGTGCCGCCGAAGAACTGGGCAAAGCCTGGTGTCACGTTGCCAAACTTGGTGAGGAATGTCGGCAGGATCGCGATGATCGCCAGTGATACCGCACCTGGAAGCGTGATCCTGGTCAGGATATTGTCAATAAAATCCGCGGTGCTCTTGCCTGGCCTGATGCCGGGAATGAAACCACCCTGGCGCCGCATGGTATCGGCAACCTCTTTCGGATTGAATGCGATTGCTGTATAGAAATAGGTGAAGAACACGATCATCGAACCGAAGATGACCGCATACCACCATGAATCATAAGCAAGTGCCGCAGCGATCTTCTGCATCACCTCGTTCTCAGGGAAGAACGAAAGAAAGGTGCTGGGCAGAAACATGATGGACTGGGCGAAAATGATCGGCATGACGCCGGCAGTGTTGATCCTCATCGGGATGTACTGCGTACCGCCACCGTATACCTTGCGGCCAACAACTCGCTTGGCGTGCTGGACCGGAATCCTTCGGGTACCGACGGTAAGAATGATGACAAATGCGACGATGCTGACCATGACCGCGAGAATCATAATCTCGACGATCCAGTTCTTGCTGCCGAGAGACACTGATCGAAGTTCAGCGACGAGCGATTGCGGAAAGCGTGCAATGATACCGATCATGATGATCAGAGAGATACCGTTGCCGATACCGCGCTCGGTTATCCGTTCGCCAAGCCACATGACAAATACCGTGCTCGATGTCAGGATGAAAATACTGGTCAGTGAGAATAAAAATCCGGGCTCCGGTACCACGACCTTCCCGAACGATGAAGGACTTGACAGGCTGACGCTGACGCCCCACGCCTGAAGGGCGGCGACCAGAATGGTGCCGTACCTGGTATACTGATTGATTTTCTGTCGTCCCTCTTCACCCTCTTTCTGCAGTTTCTGGACATAGGGCGTTACCGCTCCCAGCAACTGCACGATGATCGATGCCGAAATGTAGGGCATGATACCGAGGGAAAAGATGGAGGCGCGTGCAAACGCGCCGCCGACAAACAGGTCAAACAGACCGAAAAGATCATTCGCGTGGGAAGAGGTCGCACCTGCCACCGCAGCTGCGTCCACTCCCGGAATGGTAATATGCGATCCGAGCCTGTAGATGAACAGAAGCAGGAGGGTATAGAGGATCCGCTGCCGTAACTCCGGAATTTTATTGATATTCCTAATACTCTCAGTAAGCTTCATGACACCTCAGTCTTTTTACGGCTTGACCTTTTTCTTGACGTTCTTCACCACTTTCGCTTTCGGCTTCAGCAGAGCTTCCTCGAGCGGCAGCCCATTGACCTTCGAAGCCTCTTCCAGCGTACGGAAGGCCTGAACGGTTTTGCCACCGGCTTTCGTGATCTTCTCTTCAGCGGTCTTGCTGAAGAAATGAGCCGTGATGGTCACTGCGGCTGAAAGCTCGCCATTGCCCAGAACCTTGAAGAAATCCTGGTTGCTGGCGTTGCAGAGATGCTTGAGGTCGATGATGCTGATCTCTTCGCTCACCAGACCCTTATCGATCCACTGCTGGATCTGCGAAACGTTGACGCTGGTCACCGACTTCCTGTTCGGAGGGGTGAAACCAAATTTTGGGAGCCTTCTGTAGATCGGCATCTGGCCGCCCTCAATCTGTGGGCGCTGGTAACCGCTCCTCGACTGCTGTCCCTTGTTGCCCTTGCCGGCGGTGGTGCCATTGCCTGAACCGGGGCCGCGTCCGACGCGCTTCCTGTTTTTGACTGCACCCTTGGCAGGACGAAGTGAACTTAAATCCATGGTTAGATTCCCGACTTGCTTTTATGAATACTTGTTACTGCTCCTCAACCTTCACCAGGTGCTGAACAACTCGGATCTGACCGCGGATGCAGGCATTGTCCTTGAGTTCAACCTTGTGGTTCGGGCGGCCGAGGCCAAGAGCCTTGATCGTCGCTTTCTGCTTTTTGGTGCCGCCGATTACGCTGCGCACCTGCGTTACTTTGATCGTTTTCTCACTCATGATCACCATTCTCCTTTTTAGCTTTCAAAGACCTCTTTCAGGCTCTTGGAACGACGCTCTGCGACATCGTTCGCATCGGAAATGCTCTGGAGCCCCTTGATGGCTGCCTTGACCACGTTATGCGGGTTAGACGAACCGAGAGACTTGGTGAGGATGTCGTGAATGCCAGCCATTTCGAGAACGGCCCTGACCGCGCCACCGGCGATAAGACCGGTACCGGGGGTTGCCGGCTTCATCAGAACTTTGGCGGAGCCATATTTCGCGACGATCGGGTGCGGGATGGTTCCCTTCACGATCGGCACCTTGATAACGTTCTTCTTGCCGTCTTCGACGCCCTTTGCGATTGCGTCCTGAACTTCGTTTGCTTTTCCGAGCCCGTATCCAACGTGACCATCCTTGTCGCCGACAACAACGATCGCATTGAAGCCAAAGCGCTTACCGCCCTTGACCACTTTTGCGGTCCTGTTGATATGCACCAGCTTCTCTTTCAGATTCAACTCACCGGGCTTGATATTCCTGGCAGATTTTTTCGACATGTACTTTCTCTTTGAAAAGTTTTAAAAGATCAGTCCGGCTTCACGAGCACCATCGGCCAGAGCCTTGATGCGACCGTGGTAGCGGAATCCGTTCCTGTCGAAGACGACAGTGGTGATGCCCTGTGCGAGGGCCTTCTCGGCAAGCATCTTGCCTACCATGGCGCTGACTTCGCACTTGGTTCCGGTCAATCCGGCACTGTCTTTCGACATCGTCGATGCCGACAGAATGGTCTTGCCCTTGTCATCGTCGATCAACTGTGCATAGATCTGGGACAGGCTCCTGAAAATGCAAAGCCTCGGCCTTGCCTCGGTGCCGTAAACGCTGGCCCTGCTGCGTGCCTTGATTTTCAGCCTGCGTGCAGCTTTATCGATTTGGCTCATTATCTCTAACCCTGTAAATGTTGTTACCTTTCTTTTTTATGGTGCAGGAGCGCCGGTTACTTACCAGCAGCCTTGCCTTCCTTGCGACGGATGACCTCACCTGCGTACTTGATACCCTTGCCGCGATACGGTTCAGGCTTCCTGAACGAACGGATCTTTGCGGCGATCTGGCCAACAAGCGCCTTGTCGATACCACTGACAAGAACGGTAACCGGATCCGGTACCTCGATTTTGATCTCGCTTGGGACCTGGAAGTAGATCATGTGTGAGTACCCGAGGGTAAGCGCAAGAAGGTCGCCCTTCAGCTCTGCGCGATAACCGACACCGGTGATCTCGAGCTTCCTGGTGAAACCTTTGGTCACACCCTCGATCATGTTGTTCACCAGCATGCGGTACAGGCCGTGCATCGCCCTGGACCTCTTGCTGTCGTCGATCCTCTGGACCGTCACGACACCATCGGCAACTGAAATGGTAACTTCATCGCACATGGCCTGGGTGAGAGCTCCTTTTGGGCCAGTGACGCTGATCATATTGTCCTTCACCTCGACCTTAGCCTGATCAGCAAGCCTGATTGGCATTTTTCCTATTCTTGACATGGTATACTGATGCTCTTGGCTTATGATTAATAAATACGGAACAGCACTTCACCGCCGACATTCTGCTCGCGAGCTTCCTTGTCGGTGAGGATGCCTTTCGAGGTCGAAAGGATGTACAGACCGAGACCGCCGAGATACCTCTTGATATCCTTGCCGTCGTAGACCCTGCGGCCAGGTTTGCTGACCCTGGTGATCTCCTTGATGGCATGCTGGCCTTCAGCAGTATACTTCAGGTCGATGCGGATGAAGGGGAACTGCTCGGAGGTAATCACCGTGTAGTTCTTGATATACCCTTTGTCGAGAAGCAGCTTTGAGAGATTCTCCCTGAGCTGTGAATACGGAATATCGGTCGTCTTGTTTTTAGCACTTCCGGCATTTCTGATCCGGGTGATGAAATCGGCTATGGAATCCGTTACAGGCATGGCTAACAGTTGGTTACATTCGTGTATGAACAGACATCTTTATAATCGTACCGGGAAGGCGGCTTACCAGCTCGCTTTCCTGACACCGGGAAGTTTGCCTTCCAGCGCCAGTTTGCGGAACATGTGACGGCAGAGGCCAAACTTCTCGTAGTTGCCACGCCCACGGCCGGTCAGAACGCAACGGTTGCGAACCCTGGTCGCAGAGCTGTCACGCGGAAGCTGTGCAAGTGCCTGGTAATCACCGGCGGCCTTCAGCTCTTCACGCTTTGCTGCATACTTTTCGACAAGCTTCTTCCTCTTTTCGTTTCGTGCTATGATGCTTTTCCTTGCCATCTTGGTCTGTGATAAAGGTGATTAGTTCTTCTTCTTGAACGGCATGCCGAGCTGTGCGAGAAGCTCGTAAGCCTCTTCGTCAGTGTTGGCAGACGTGACAAAACTGATATCCATGCCATTGATCCGCGGAACCTTGTCAATGTCGATTTCCGGGAAAATGATCTGCTCCCTGATGCCGGCGTTGTAGTTGCCACGACCATCGAAGCTCGTATCGCTCAGGCCTTTGAAATCCCTGATTCTCGGTACGGCGACCGAAACGAAGCGGTCCATGAATTCGAACATGATTTTCCCACGAAGGGTAACGCGGCAGCCGATAGCCTGACCCTCGCGAAGCTTGAAGTTCGAGATAGCCTTCTTGGCCTTGCGAACCTGCGGCTTCTGACCGGTGATCTGACCGAGTTCCTGCATCGCGGTTTCGAGGAGCTTCGGCTCGGAGGCGGCTTCACCGACACCGATGTTCACCGAGATCTTCTCGAGGCGGGGAACCATCATGACATTCTTGTATTTGAAGCGCTCCATGAGCTTGGGGAGAACATTCTCCCTGTAGTGTACTT
Organism: Chlorobiaceae bacterium; assembly: GCA_013334925.1. GTDB lineage: Bacteria > Bacteroidota > Chlorobiia > Chlorobiales > Chlorobiaceae > Chlorobaculum. The sequence continues at coordinate 103,926 of JAAXWP010000001.1, read as the reverse complement.
CGAGGCGAGCAGGCATTGCGGGCTCCTGCTGGGCATTTTCTACTTTTTTCGACATCTCTTCCTTTATCCTTTTACCAGGGTGGTCTTGGTCACCCTGCCATTGTTTGTTTGCTTACTGTCAGCTCTTCTTGACATTCGATGCGTGAATCGGGAACTCGCGCTCGATGATCGAACCCTGAGGGCTCGACTGGGTCGGGCGCATATGACGCTTCCTGATGTTCACACCTTCCACAATGACGCGGCCCTTCTGTGGGAACACTTTCAGAACCTTGCCACTCTTGCCCCTGTCGTTACCGCTGATGACGACAACCGAATCATTCTTCTTGACGTGGAGCTTGATCTTTTTAATGCCTGCTTTCATGGTTGACCTGTATGATAATATTCATAAACCAGAGCGGGAGACGGGACTCGAACCCGCGACCAACAGCTTGGAAGGCTGTGACTCTACCAGCTGAGTTACTCCCGCTTGTCCGCTCCTTAGAGAACTTCAGGAGCGAGTGACACAATCTTCATATACCGCTTGTCGCGAAGCTCGCGTGCGACAGGCCCGAAAATACGGGTACCTCTCGGCTCGCCCTGAGCATTCAGCAACACGACAGCATTTTCATCAAACCTGATATAGGAGCCGTCTTTCCTTTTCTGCTCCTTGACGCAGCGGACGACAACGGCCTTGCAGACATCTTTCTTCTTAACGACGCCGCCAGGAACCGCAGCCTTGACCGATACCATGATCTGATCGCCGAGCGCGGCATAACGCCTTCCGGTACCACCGAACACGTGAATACAACGAACCTTCTTCGCTCCGCTATTATCGGCAACAACCAGATTAGTCTCTTTCTGGATCATCCTGCATTAACCCCTTTAAAGTGATAGTAAACCCTGTTACTTGGCTTTTTCGACGATTTCGACAAGCCTGCAGCTCTTACGCTTGCTGAGTGGCCTGCACTCGGTCACACGGACCAGATCGCCCACTGCAGCCTCGTTCTTTTCGTCGTGAGCCATAAGGCGGGTGGTCTTCTTGAAATATTTCTTGTAGACAGGATGCTGCACACGGCGCTCAACGGCGACCACAATGCCTTTGTCCATGCTGTCGCTGACGACTTTGCCCAACCAGCTCTTCTTCCTGCCCCTCGTTTCGGATCCACTTGCCATTGCTGCGTTGCCTTTTTGTTGTTCTTCCATTTTGAAACCCGTTATTGATTACCTGCCGCCCGGCGTCAGGCTTTGCTGTTTTCCTGAAGCTCCATCTGCTTGAGCTGGGTCTTCATCCTGGCGATATCACGCCTGGAGTTACGGAAAACCATCGGATTCTGAGGCAGTTCGATTGCCTTGTAAAAGTTGATGTCGGCCAGTCTGTTCTGCAGCTCTTCGATCTTGTCGTGCAGCTCCTGCTTGTTCATGGCCGCAATTTCGTGTTTTTTCATGATTCGCTTCCTTTTGCTCGGTTATCCTTCGTAATCGGGCCTGACGATGAACTTTGTTTTGATCGGCAGCTTCTTTGCCGCAAGCCTGAAGGCTTCAACCGCAACTTCGCGCGGCACACCATCGGCTTCGAACATGATACGACCCGGTTTGACTACGGCAACCCAGAACTCGGGCGAACCTTTACCAGAACCCATTCGGGTTTCAGCCGGCTTCTTGGTGACAGGCTTGTCAGGGAAGATCCTGATCCAGATCTTTCCATCCCTCTTCATGTAACGGTTCATCGCGATACGGGCAGCTTCGATCTGGCGGCTGGTGATCCAGGCCGGCTCGAGCGCCTTCAGTCCGAAGGAACCGAACGTCACGTCGGTACCGCGACCGGCGTTCCCCTTCATGCGTCCCCGCTGCGTCTTTCTATATTGAACCCTCTTTGGCATTAACATACCGGCAACTCCATTCTTTTCGGATGATTATATGGTACTTTGACGATCAGGCCTTCTTGGCTGGACGACGACGGCGTTTTCCGCCACGTTCGTCGCGACGTCCTCTGGACCTTGCATCGCCACGGCGCTCCTGCATCTTCTTCATTTCGTCCTCTTCAATGGCATCGAGCCTCTGGACGAGCACTTCGCCCTTGTAAACCCAAACCTTGATGCCGATGGCACCAGCGATGGTGTGTGCCGTTACGCTTGCGTAATCGACGTTAGCACGGAGCGTGTGAAGCGGAATCTTGCCCTCTTTGTACTGCTCTGCCCTTGCGATTTCAGCACCGCCGAGACGACCTGCGCAGCGGATTCTGACGCCCTCTGCACCAGCCCTCATGGCCTGCTGGATCGCCTGTTTCATGGCACGCCTGAACGAAACACGGTTCTCGAGCTGATAAGCGATATTGTCACCGATGAGCTGAGCCTCGATCTCCGGCTTGATCACTTCGACGACGTCGATCTTGACATCCTTGCCAGAGATACGGGTGAGCTCCTGTGAAAGATTGTTGATCTCTTCACCCTTGCGACCTACGACAGCGCCAGGACGGGCAGCGTAGATATTGATCTTGATATGCTTCGTCGTTCTTTCGATGACGATGCGGGAAATTCCGGCCTTCTCTTTCTTCAGCCTTGCCAGGACATAGTTCCTGATAACCTGATCCTGCTTGATCTTTTCGGCGATAACCGGTCCGTCATCGTACCAGCGGGAAGTCCAGTCCTTGATGATTCCCAGCCTGAATCCGGTTGGATTTACTTTCTGACCCAATGTTATCTCCTTGTTTTATTTGGTTACCGGTTTTTTCACCTTGTCCACGATGATGGTCAGGTGATTGGACCGCTTGCGGATCCTGTATGCACGACCCATCGGGGCAGGCAGAAGTCTCTTGAGCGAAGGGCCCTCGTCGACAAATACAGCCTTCACGACCAGCTCGTTATCGTTTACCCTCTCATTGGGGTTGAGCTGTGCGTAGTTGGCGACTGCCGATTTGAGCGTAACCATCACGTTGCGGGATGCGCTTTTTGTGGAGTTGAGCAGGATGGCCTTAGCCTGATCGACCTGCTTGCCACGAACAAGGCCGGCAACGAGCCGCATTTTCCGGGGCGACGTCGGTGTATGCCGTAAAATTGCTTTAGCTTGCATGATATCTCTTACCTTTCCGCGTTATTCAGATTATTTTTTCCTGGGTGCCGAACCGCCCTTCTCTGCCTTGCCGCCCGCATGGCCGCGGAACGTTCTCGTGGGAGCGAACTCACCAAGCTTGTGGCCAACCATGTTTTCGCTGACGTAGACCGGAACATGGGTCTTTCCGTTGTGGACTGCAACCGTGTGACCGACGAAATCCGGAGAAATCATGGAGCTCCTCGACCAGGTCTTGACCACTTTCTTCTCGCCTTTGCTGTTCATATCAAGGATCCTCTTCTCCAGCTTGTATTCGATGAAGGGGCCCTTTTTCAGTGATCTTGGCATAATACTCTTTGCTTGTTGTTATATATCACAATGTTACTTGGAGTTCCTGCCGCGAACGATCAGCTTCGTCGAGGCTTTCTTCTTGTTCCTGGTCTTCAGACCCTTTGCAAGCTGACCCCACGGCGACTTCGGATGCCTTCTGCCGCCGCCGGATTTCGACTTACCTTCACCACCACCCATCGGATGATCGACCGGGTTCATGGCCATGCCTCGGGTCTGGGGACGAATGCCGAGCCAGCGGCTGCGTCCTGCCTTACCAAGGCTGATATTCTCGTGCTCGGAGTTACCGATGACACCGATGGTGGCACGGCACTCGACACGAACTTTCCTGATTTCGCCCGAGGGCATCTTCAGGGTAGCATAGTTTCCTTCACGTGCTGCGAGTACGGCGAATGCACCTGCAGAACGGGCCATCTGGCCACCCTTTCCGGCTTTCAGCTCGATGTTGTGCACATCGGTGCCAAGCGGAATGTTCTTCAGGGGCATGGTATTGCCGACCCTGATGTCGACTTTTTCGCCGCTTTCGAGGCGATCGCCGACCTTCAGACCTTTGGGAGCGAGAATATAACGTTTTTCTCCATCAAGATAACTAAGAAGTGCAATCCTTGCGGAACGGTTCGGATCATATTCGATCGAAGCGACTTTTGCAGGCACGCCATCCTTGTTACGTTTGAAGTCGATGATCCTGTAGAACCTCTTGTGGCCGCCGCCCATGTGGCGGGAGGTCACACGGCCGTTGCTGTTACGTCCGCCAGTTCTTTTGATCGGAACAAGAAGGCTCTTTTCGGGAGTGCTCTTGGTGATCTCGTCGAAACCTGCATATGATGCGAACCTCGTGCCCGGGGTTACCGGGTCCATTTTCCTGATTGCCATCGTAATTGTTATCTAACCTGTTATTAATCCTTTTTGTCGCTCTTATCGCCAGCGCCGGCATAGTAGTCGATGACCTGCCCGTTACCGAGAGTCACAATCGCTTTTTTCCAGTCGCTCTTCTTGCCTGCGATGAGGCCCTTCCGGGTGTACTGCCTTTTTGACTTGCCGAGGCAGTTGACCGTGCGCACCGAAGTGACGTCAACACCGAACTTCTCCTCAACAGCCTTCTTGATATCGATCTTATCTGCGTCCGGCTTGACCTGGAACACGTACTGGCCTTTCTGCTCAGTAAGTCTGGTGCTCTTTTCAGTCAGCCATGGGCGCAACAACGGGTTTTTCATTGCAATCTTCTCCTGTTTACTGGCAAACGGTAATTACCCTAATGTTTCTTCTATTTTCTGCAGGGCGCCTTTCTGGAAAAGCACGGCCTGGCTGTTGAGAATGTCATAGGTCGAAGCATTCTCGGCGACCATGACGTTCAGCTTCTCGATGTTCCTGCCCGAAGTGCTGACCACATTGTCATATGCGGGAGTCAGCATCAGGGTTTTCTTGCTTGCGAGACCGAGGTTCTTCAGCATGTCTGCCACCGGCTTGGTCTTGATGCCACCGAGCGTGAAATCCTCGACGACAACGATCTGTCCGGAAGCTGCCTTTGCGCTGAGAGCCGAACGGCGTGCAAGGAGCTTGACTTTCTTATTGACCTTCTGCTCGTATGAACGGGGCACTGGTCCAAAAATAGTGCCGCCACCGACCATGATGCCTGCGCGGGTTGAACCCTGGCGTGCATTGCCGGTACCTTTCTGACGGTATGGTTTTCTGCCACCGCCACGGACTTCCGCGCGGGTTTTTGCTTTATGGGTTCCCTGCCTGCGATTGGCGAGGATAGCCTTGACGTCGAGGTACATCGCGTGCTCGGAAACCTCTATACCGAAAATCTCATCGTTCAGCGTCACCACTTCACCGGTTTCCACACCCTGTATATTGAGTACTTTTAATTCCATAGTTCCGTGCACCCAGCGTTTACTTTGTTGTTGAAACAATCTTTACATAGGAATTTTTCGGACCCGGCACAGCACCCTTCACGACAATGAGATTCGATTCCGGCATGATCCTGACGATCTCGAGATTCCTGATCGTCACATTTGCACCGCCCATACGACCAGCCATCCTGGTGCCCTTGAAGGTCCTGGAAGGATCGGACGAGCCGCCTACCGAACCTGGAGCGCGAAGCCTGTCGGACTGACCGTGCGTTCTGGAACCGCCGCCGAAGTTGTGACGCTTCACGACGCCGGCAAAACCTTTACCTTTAGTGACACCGAGTACATTGATCTTCTCGCCTTCCTTGAAGACGCTGACGCTGACGGGATTACCGGCAACAAATTCGCCTTCGAGAAGATCCTTGCTGACTTCCGACAGCATGTAACCCGGATTCACACCGGCTTTCTTATAATGTCCGGCGACTGGCTTGGTGACCTTCTTTTCGTCACGCTCGCCAAATCCGAGCTGGTAAGCATCGTAGCCGTCTTTCTCCGTGTTCTTGACCTGAGCAATAAAGCAGGGCCCGGCCTGAATCACTGTACAAGGGACGGCTTCGCGTTTATCATTGTATAAACGGGTCATGCCGATTTTTTTCCCGAGAATCGCACCCATATCCGATTAGCTTTTCTATTTACTTTAAGACTTAATTTCTACATCAACGCCACTTGGAAGCTCAAGCTTCATCAGCATATCAATGGTCCTGGCCGTCGGGTTGATGATTTCGATCAACCGTTTGTGCGATGAAAATGCAAACTGCTCACGCGATTTCTTGTCGACATGAGGAGAGCGGTTGACCGTGTACACATGCGTTTTGGTGGGCAGCGGAATGGGGCCAAAAATGATGGCATCCGTCTGCTTGACCACATCAATAATCTTCAGAGCCCATTTATCAACGAGGCTATGGTCGTAGGACTTGAGCTTAATCCTGATCTTTTGCTGAACAGCCACTGGTCTATCCCTGTTTCGATGGTTTCAATAAAAAAGGGGCGAGAGCGTTGCCTCGCCCCGGGATGACAATCTACCGATTATTCGACGATCTTGGTTACGGAACCTGCGCCGACGGTACGGCCACCTTCACGGATAGCGAACCTGAGGCTCTCCTCCATGGCGATAGGAGCGATCAGCTCGACATCGACCGAGAGGTTGTCACCAGGCATGACCATCTCGACACCTTCAGGAAGGGTCACCGAACCGGTAACGTCGGTGGTCCTGAAGTAGAACTGCGGACGATAGCCGTTGAAGAACGGAGTGTGGCGGCCACCTTCTTCCTTCTTCAGGATGTAGACCTCAGCCTTGAACTTGGTGTGCGGGGTGATCGAACCCGGCTTGGAGATAACCATACCGCGCTCGAGCTCGGTCTTGTCCACACCGCGGAGGAGCAGACCGGCGTTGTCACCTGCCTGACCTTCGTCGAGGATCTTCTGGAACATTTCGATACCGGTAACGACCGACTTGCGGGTCGGCTTGATACCGACGATTTCGACTTCCTCACCGACCTTGATGTGGCCTCTTTCGATACGACCGGTACCGACGGTACCACGACCGGAGATCGAGAACACGTCTTCGACCGGCATCAGGAACGGTTTGTCGACGTCGCGGACCGGCTGCGGGATGTAGCTGTCAACGGCATCCATGAGCTCCATGATGGCTTTTTCGCCTTCAGCGTCGCCATCGAGGGCCTTCAGAGCGGAACCTTTGATGATCGGAATATCGTCGCCAGGGAAACCGTACTCGGTGAGGAGCTCGCGGAGTTCCATTTCGACCAGCTCGAGGAGTTCCGGATCGGCGATGTCAACCTTGTTCAGGAAAACAACCAGAGCAGGAACGTTAACCTGACGGGCAAGCAGGATGTGCTCACGGGTCTGAGGCATCGGGCCGTCGGTACCGGCAACGACGAGGATAGCGCCGTCCATCTGGGCAGCACCGGTGATCATGTTCTTGATGTAGTCAGCGTGGCCGGGGCAGTCGATGTGCGCATAGTGACGCGCTTTCGTCTGGTACTCGACGTGTGCGGTGGAGATGGTAATACCGCGCTCTCTCTCTTCAGGAGCCTTGTCGATATCGCCGAATTCACGGAAAGCAGCCATACCCTGCTTTGCCAGAACGCTGGTGATTGCAGCGGTCAGGGTGGTTTTGCCGTGGTCAACGTGACCGATTGTACCAATATTTACGTGGGGTTTGTCCCTCTTGTATGACTCTTTAGCCATAGCTATTCTCCCTGTCTGTTATCTGTTTAGTGATGCGGTGACGAAAAACTTTTATTCAGAATCCTTGCCAACTCTCTTCTCCTGCAGTGCCTCGGCAATATTGCGCGGCACCTCGCGGTAGCTCTCGAACTCCATCGAGTAGTTCGCACGACCCTGGGTCATCGAGCGGAGATCGGTCGAATAACCAAACATCTCGGAGAGCGGCACTTTCGCGTTGACGAACTGAGCGCCTGCGCGCTGGCCCATACCCTCGATATGTCCCCTGCGACCGGAAAGATCACCCATGACGTCACCGAGATACTCCTCGGGGGTGATGACCTCTACCTTCATGATCGGTTCGAGCAGCACCGGGTTCGCCTTCTTGGCAGCACCCTTGAAACCGATGGAACCGGCGATCTTGAATGCCATTTCAGAAGAGTCGACCTCGTGGTACTTACCGTCGATAAGGGTAACCTTGATATCCTGCATCGGGAAGCCAGCCACGACACCATCCTTCATGGCGCCCTGGACACCAGCATTGACTGCCGGAATATACTCTTTCGGGATAACGCCACCCTTGATGCCGTCGACGAATTCGTAGCCCTTGCCCTCTTCGAGCGGCTCGACCTTGAGAACGACAAGACCGAACTGGCCTTTACCGCCAGACTGACGGACAAACTTGCCCTCAAATTCAACGGAACCGCGAATGGTTTCACGATAGGCAACCTGCGGCTGACCTACGTTGGCCTCGACCTTGAACTCGCGCTTCAGGCGGTCGACAAGGATTTCGAGGTGAAGCTCGCCCATACCGGCGATCAGTGTCTGGCCCGTTTCCTCGTCGGTCTTCACACGGAAGGTCGGATCTTCCTCGGCGAGCTTGGCAAGTGACATGCCCAGCTTGTCAGAGTCAGCCTTGGTCTTCGGTTCGACCGCAATTTCGATAACCGGCTCGGGGAATACCATCTTCTCGAGCACGATCGGATTGTTTTCATCGCACAGCGTGTCGCCGGTTCTCACATCCTTGAGACCCACGGCTGCGGCGATATCGCCAGCATACACGCAGTCGCGCTCTTCGCGCTTGTTGGAGTGCATCTGCAGCACACGGCCGACGCGCTCCTTCTTGCCAGTAACAGAATTGAGAACATAGCTGCCGGCATTGAGCACGCCGGAGTAAACCCTGAAGAACGTCAGCTTGCCGACAAAGGGATCGGTCGCAATCTTGAAGGCGAGGCCTGCAAACGGCTCTTCATCCTTCGGCTGGCGAACGACCGACTCTTCGGTCCTCGGGTGGTGACCCTCGACCGAACCCACATCGACCGGCGAAGCGAGATAATCGATAACGGAATCCAGCATGAACTGAACACCCTTATTCTTGAAAGAGGAACCGCAGAGCACCGGAATGATCGAGACGCTCAGGGTTGCCTGGCGCAGCACGCTGCGAACCTCAGACTCGGTGATATCCTCACCGTTGAGATACTTCTCGAGCAGGGTGTCGTCGACCTCGGAAACCGCCTCGAGCATGTTGATGCGCCAGGTGCGGGCCTCATTCTCGAGATCGTGCGGAATTTCCACCTCGGTGTAGGTGCTGCCGTCTTCCTTATCGTAGATGATACCTTTCATCCTGATCAGATCCACGAAGCCGGCGAAGATCTCGCCCTGGCCGATCGGAATCTGGATCGGTACCGGGTTGGCACCAAGACGCTCCCTGATAGCCTTGACGGTATCGAAGAAGTCTGCGCCCACGCGGTCCATCTTGTTGACATATGCGATCCTCGGCACACCGTACTTGTTGGCCTGACGCCATACGGTTTCGGACTGGGGTTCGACACCGCCCACAGCGCAGAACAGCGCAACCGCGCCGTCAAGCACCCTGAGGGAGCGCTCCACCTCGACCGTGAAGTCGACGTGACCGGGAGTATCGATAATATTGATCCTGTGATTGACACCGGTGAAGTTGCCATATTTCGGGGTCCAGAAACAGGTCGTCGCAGCGGAGGTAATGGTGATACCGCGCTCCTTCTCCTGCTCCATCCAGTCCATGGTGGCACCGCCTTCATGAACTTCGCCCATCTTGTGCAGACGACCAGTATAATAGAGAATCCTCTCCGTGGTCGTGGTCTTGCCCGCATCGATGTGGGCCATAATCCCGATATTCCTGACTTTATCTAACGCAACCTGCCGTGTCATGATCGATCAAATTTAAATAATTCGTACTGACTCAGAACCTGAAATGGGCGAATGCCTTGTTGGCCTCTGCCATGCGATGCACTTCATCACGCTTCTTGACCGAAGCGCCCTGCTCGGAAGCTGCATCCAGCAGCTCGGCTGCAAGTTTCTCAGCCATCGAACGACCGCCGCGCTTGTTAGAGTACTGCTTGATCCAGCGGAACGCGAGAGCGGTCCTCCTGGAAGCAGGAACCTCCATCGGGATCTGGTAGGTAGCACCACCAACCCTCTTGCTGCGAACCTCGACGACCGGAGCGACATTGCCCATAGCCTTGCGGAACACCTCAAGAGCGTCACCACCCTCAACCTTGTTGGAAATAATATCGAAAGCGTCATAAACGACCTTGGCCGCAACAGCCTTCTTACCATCGAGCATGATCGCGTTGATCAGACGGGCGACCGTCTCATCCTTGTAACGGAAATCAACATCGCGCCCACCGTATCCGGAACCCTTCTTTCCCATTATTATCCGAGTTAAAAATTCAGTTTACTTTTTCTTTGCTGGAGCGGCACCGGCCTTCGGCACTTTTGCGCCGTACTTCGAACGGCTCTGCTTACGATCGGCCACACCGGAGGTATCAAGAGAACCACGAACGATGTGGTAGCGCACACCAGGAAGATCCTTCACCCTGCCACCACGGATAAGCACGATGGAGTGCTCCTGGAGGTTGTGGCCTTCACCAGGGATATATGCAGTCACCTCGATCTTGTTCGACAGCCTCACACGGGCAACCTTACGAAGCGCGGAGTTCGGCTTCTTCGGGGTGGTCGTGTAGACACGGGTGCAGACACCACGCTTCTGGGGACATTTTTCCAGTGCCGGGGAAGCGGTCTTTGACGCCTTCACACTTCTTCCGTGCCTGATAAGCTGCTGAATCGTCGGCATACGATATACTCTCTTTCTGTTTTCGTTTGAAACTTCTGATGAAAAATCATTCAGGAAAATCCGTAAGGACAGCCAAAGTACAAGTTTTTACAAAAAAAACAAAAATGTTAGACGCAAATTTTTGTACCCGGCACGTTTTTGAACTCTTTTTACACCACATTCCACCAACATTCCGGCATTTCACCGTAGACCTCCCGCAAACCATCACACTTCTGTACGAATATTCACGCCCTCCCGCCAGCAGCAACCGCAAGCTCTCGTCAACGCCATCACCACCCGTCGATTCACAACTCAGAAAAAAGCCGTATACTGATATGCGTCACCAGTATTTGTTTTTATCCCCCACATACCGTAGTTGCAGTGCGATGTTCCGTGTACGTCCGCGCCCATCTCCGGTACGGCCCAGGCGTTCACACCGGCATCAGGCCATGTTCACCGGATGAACCCTGCAAGTCATGACAAGACGATCGATTCTCGGCTGCATTCTGCATGCGCTCACCGCTCCGGCCCTGCTCCTTGCTGCGGAGGCGGCGACCGGTCACAGCGCACCAGCAGGGCCGGCCGGCAGACTGGACACTTCGAAAACGTACATCATATTCCCTCAGACGCAGGCATCCCTGCCTGGAAATAATCGCCCGTCAAATCAGCGTGACGATATAAGCGGCGCTGATGAGACCGATAATGGACTGAAGGTCATATTACCTGTCATCAGAGAACTCCTGCCGCATGTGGTCAGACCGGATGGAAAAGATTCCGTTCAGAACCGCATCCGTGTCGAAGTGCCGGATGTTCGAACCAAGCCGATCGAGCAGGCCCGCCAGACTCTCGAAGAAAAAGGCCTTTCGGCCGAGCCCGTTATCGAGGGACCTCCGGGAGAACCCGAGGACATCGTCATTTCGCAATCACCCTTACCGCGCACCTATCTCCCCCAGGGAAGCGCCGTCCGCCTCGAAGTAACCACTCCGGTCATTTTGAAAGTGCCACGAGTCATCGGCCTGGCGCTTCCTGATGCCAGAAATATCATCGAGCACACCGGGCTCACCGCTCTTCCTGCTGGCGACGACGAAGCGCCAGTCGGCGCCATCGTCCAGGATCAGGATCCACAGCCCGATACCGGTGTAAGGAAAGGTACGTTGATCCGGCTGACACTTCGCGTTCGAGAGCGTACGTCTGAAACGCCTCCACAGCAACCGCCCGCACCTCCGCAACAGGAACCACCAGAGATCACCCCGCCAGCCATTGCCGAAACGCCCTCCGCTGTCCGGGAATACCCTGTTCCTGCGAGGCTCATCTCCCCCCATTCAGATCGACAGCCACAGGTCATCTCCACAACGGCAATTCTCGTCGCAACAGTGGCAATCTTTGCCATGCTTGGCAGCATCGTCCTCATCAGACGCAGCTTACGATGGAACCATACCGGCGCAGGAAGTGAGAGCATCAGCATTTTCGATCACCTCGATCCGGGGGAACAGAACCTGCAGATATCGGAACCTCCGCAGTCGCACCGTGAGATCTCCGTAGTGATCCACCAGGACAAAGGAACACAGGAGATGCGTCCTGACTGACGACATAAAACCAGATCCACGAAACCATGGCTGACAGCACCATAACGCTCCGTGATTTTTTCGGAACCCCTGCCCGGGAAAGTTCACGCATCGAACAGCTCCATTCGAAAGAGCTCATCACCGGGATCCATAAACATATCGACGCGGAGGAGGGTAATGTGGGCTGGAAGCCGGTCTGGGACTGTGTCGTCAGCCACATCGATCATCTTCTCGATATCGATATGGCTGAAATCATGCTTGGAGCCTGGAAAAATTACCATGACCTCGCGAAGTATGCCGATGCCAAACGCTATCCGCCGGATGTGAGCTATCTGGAACCGCTGCCTGAACACACCATAACCTCTCGGCACAAGCCTGAGCTGGTCGTTGAAATCGACCATGTCATCAGGAAATCGATCCCTTTCGACATCTCCCTGCAATTGATGCTCAAGGGGTTCACCCTGGAGATCATCGGAGGAAAGCTCATGAGAATCCATACCGGAGAGTGCCGGGGCAAAGGAGTCTTCAGATGCCTGGAGGTCAACCTGATGGAAAAAGAGCTTCATTCGCTGACGCTTCCGGGAGTCATCGATCTCGGCGAGGGCTTCCCGGTCAGCTGAAAGCCCCGCGGCCTGGCCATATATTATTATGTATTCCAGCCTGCTTCTGAAGTCGACCGGATTCAGGCATCGGTCCTGCGCTCCTTTGCATCCGTCTCGTAAACCTGCCCCATGACGGCAACTTCGTCACGGATCATTGCGCGAAGTTTTTCCGGCTGGAGCACCTCGGCCTGGGCACCGAAGTGCATGACCCAGCGTTTGACGGCGTTGAGGGTGCCGATAGTGATCCTGAGGGTGAGCGAACCATCTTCATGCTCCTCGATCTGCTGACTCGAATGCCACTGGCGCAACCTGATCCATCGGGACTGGTAAGGGGTGAACCGGATGGAGATGTCGACCGGAAACGAGGTATGGTGTCGATGAAACACCCGATCGATATACCCGAGGATGCTGAACAGTGACGGTAACATGAACGGCTCAGGGGTCAGCGCGGGAGTGTGAATCCTCCGGACCGCAAATGCCTTGATATCCTGACGATGTTCACAGTACGCGATGAGGTACCAGGTTTCCGATGAGTGATCGAAATGAAGGCGATATGGCCTGATGGTCCTTTCTGAAGTCGACAGGTGCGATGAGGTGAGATAGGTTATTCTCACCTTTCGCCTCTGGACGATAGCCTGCTCGAGCAGCTTCAGGGTTCCTTTGTCGAAGTCGCCAGCGTCAAGCCGGTCGAGCGACGGAATGTCAAACAACGGCACCGGAGCGTTGTGAGGCAGAGTGTTGCTCGTCTGGGTATGGAGCGAATCGCGCGGGACATCGAACCGATGCCTCACCGTCATTCCGGTTTGAGTGTTTGTCTGCTGCCGTATGGCAATCGCAGAGGTATCGAACATCCAGTCCTGCGTGTAGCGATATCCGTTTCTTCGACGATCGAAATCGATCGGCGCACCAAGACGATCTCTCATGAAATCGATGTCTCGCTGGATGCTCCTGCGACTGACATCGAAACATTCGGCAATCTGTGCGCAGTTCGGAAAACGATGGTTCCGAAGCTCACGGTCTATGTACTGCATGCGAACAAGTGGGGGGCTTGAACGTAACATGCGGAAGTGTAATATGATTCTCAGGAGCTGCTCTGCCGGAGCGAAGCAGTGGTCAATAAAATTATGCCTGAACGACCTTAACCTGACGACGCGGCCACCGTAAGGCGATGCCTTTTCGGCTGATCGAAACTCAGGTTTTGCTCAGCCCTCTGCAACGAGGAAAAGGCAAGTACCCGGAAAACGGGCGGCCTGCCGTGACATCCACATCACAAGACCAATACATCGAATATACAATCATGACGCCACCACACCAAAACCGGCAGGAAATACCACCGACTAATGACGGTTTTGCCCTGATAAAGGCGGTACAGTCACGCAAAGCCTGACGGGATGAACATGGTGTGCGATGACACATGGATTGTCTGAACGGATCGGGAACATGCGCGCATCAGGATGACGGCCACTCAGCGCAGGTATTGCCAGGCAATGGCACGGGTTAGCTCCTGGATGACCGCGCCGATCGCGTGACGCTGAACAAGATCCGCAGGGGGCCTCTGCAATGCATCCGTACGCCACGCCGAATAGACTGACCGGAAAAGCCCTGCTATGGCGCCGGCATCGCCGGCAGCAGCCGTCACGCCACCGGCCTCCATGACCATTTTTGCGGCAACGCCGTCAGGAAGGATGGCGCATAGCGGCACACCCATGCCAAGAGCGTCAACCATCCGGTCCGGTATGGCGCAGGTGTTGGCGGGAGTACGGCCAAGCAGGGCACAGAAAACATCTGCATTCCTGCAATTTTCGAACTGTTTGCCGATACCGCCCTCCTCATCGAGAACCAGCAGTGTTTTCAGGGGGCTCCGGGCAGCCCGGCGGGCTATTTCCGGAGCGCCTTCGCCGAAAATGGTCAGTTCGATGTCACCGCTCCTGATGCCATCCGATTTCACCCATGATTCGAGACCGGAAAAGAGCGCTTTGAGCTCTGACCTGGAAACCTCTTCGGCAAGGAGTGCGATACGCATGGTCAGTGAAGGTCCTTTCGATCCGCGCGGTTTGAATGCGGGATGGGTGGCATCGAACGCATGGGGGACGATGCTCATGGCGCCATACTCGAGGCGGCCCAGGTACTTCTTCAGGTAGTACTCCTTGAGTGCGCGGGTAGGCGTGATCATCGGCACGCCAGACAACAGGATGCGCTCCTCGGCTTTGGCTTCGGTAGATGACGAAGTGGTGCCGGGAGCCGGCATGGCTGGATCGAGCGGCGATGTGATGTCGAGAACGACCGTCAGCGAGTGCTTTCTGGCGGTTTCAAGCGCAAGCTCGAGAGGTTCGAGCGGCGGCCCCTGGGCATAAAGGAGATCGATGTCCGGATTTTCGGCAAGCTGTCGCTCGACAAGAATGGATGCGTTTTTCTCCCATACAGCACCATCCGAATTGTCCCGGAACAGACCGGTAACCTTTGCGGAAAAAGGGCGGAGCGCCTCTACCGGCCGCCCGTGCAGCAATGCGCAGCGATCGCAGGGCTCCAGCTTGGCCGCATCGACGTCCGGCCCGGTGCGATGCAGTGCGTCGATCCTGTTCGAACCCGAAGGCATGGTCGCCTCCATGGTCGCAATGGACGGCGGAGCAATGACGATGGGCTCCCAGCCGATGGTGACAAGGTTCGAGGCGAACTTCCACGCTCGTGAAGCTCCGCTGGTGACGAGTGGGGGGAAGTCACGGGTAAGTATCAGGGCTTTTCTCACGTTACTTCCTGTTGTCGTTGGAAATTCTGCTGGCCGACCGTCGTTCCATGACGATACCTGCGGCAATCAGGAGCAGCGTGATGACGAGAGCGGCAGACGAAACCAGCTGCCCCGTCTCGAAACGGCTCCGGTCATAGGTAAAACGCACCTCGTGCTCCCCTGCGGGAAGTTCGACACCACGAATGAGACCGT
This sequence comes from Chlorobiaceae bacterium, assembly GCA_013334925.1. Taxonomy (GTDB): domain Bacteria; phylum Bacteroidota; class Chlorobiia; order Chlorobiales; family Chlorobiaceae; genus Chlorobaculum. The sequence goes on along the minus strand of JAAXWP010000001.1, from coordinate 88,258 downwards.
TGACCTTCACCGTCTGTCGTTCGCGGCCATCGACCGAGAGCTTCCAGCGCTTCGGATAGAACACCTCGCTCAGCACCAGAAATGCATCACCGTCCGCACGGACCTTCATGACCGTCGATTCGGAGGATAGCTCGAGGGCGAGAATCGTTCCGCCCGAGAATCGCTTCGTGCCCTGCCAGGAAACCCCTGTCGCCCAGGCAGCTCCCGATTGGGCTTTTCCGGCCATCACCGGTTCGACCGCTTCGGCGTCGTTCGCGACCGCTGTCACCTCCGGGGCGAACCAGGCTCTCGGCATGGTGCCGGAAAGCTGGTAGACCGCCACCGGCACATCGCCGGAAACACTCCTGAGCACACCGGTCATGACCGTCGTCAGCTCAGGATAGTCGAGCTGTACGGGAGAGACGACATAGCGAACGTTGAGCATCCGCAGCACGCCGATGTTCGCCAGATTCGAGGTCCGGGCGAGAAACTCCTGGTAGATCCCGAGTTTGGCGGCATGGTAACCCCCGGTCGACTCGATGCCTGAAATGCAGAACTTGTTTTCGGAGAAAATCGGTCCGACAGGATAGATCCTGAACGAACCGGGCTGTTTCGACAGGAATGAGGTGACCTCGTCACCGGCAAGCGCCCGGTCGATCTGTGTGCGTTCGACAAGCGGCGACGGACGGAGGGAGCTGTTGTCCGGAAAGAGTACCTGCCGGTCGATCCAGAACAGATCGGCTGCCGAGATCAGGACAAGCACCAGAGCCGCCTGCGACGGTGTGATCATTTTCCTCGCGGCAAGCCACACGAGACCTGCCGTTGCACCAGCGGCCATGATGAGAATGAAGAAGCTTCCCTGCCAGAGACTCCAGCGAACATTGTCCACCATGGAGGCGATCTCAGGACTCTCGACCTGCACCAGCGGAAACCGGGCTCGAAGCAACTGCTCGAAAGAGCCTTCAAAAAAGAGAAACAGTATGGCTGCAAGAGCGAGAAGCATCGCGGACCAGCGCAGCACCGGTGATGTTTCGGCGAGTGGCTTGTCAAGGAATGCCTGAAGACCGTAGCCGGCAAGTATGGAGATGCACAGCGAGAGGCCGACAAGCGCCATCGAAGGGACTCTGAAGCTTTTGAAAAGCGGCGCAAAGCGGTAGAACAGATCATAGACAGGGCTGAACCAGCTACCGAACGAAAGCAGCAGGAACAGCGCAGCTGCAGCGGCAAAGAAGAGCGCCCTGGGCTGCTTCCTGCCGGCCACGATACCCGAAATCGACAGGATGAGCACAACGATGCCGGCATAGTGCGGAAAATCGGTGAAGGGCATAGCTCCCCAGTAGGTCGCGCCTCCGAATCCGAAGGCTCCAGGCAGAAGATAGGTCAGAAGCTCTGCCGGATGCATGGACCACATGGTGGCATATTTATAGGCTGCATCGGCATCACCAGCTGCCGATCGGGCAGACGACGGCAGATAGTCGAGCGCCGGCAGGTAGATCTGCATTGCCATGGCTACGCCAAGAAACAGTGCTGCGGCAGTCAGCAACTCGACCTGGCCGGTCCCCTTGCCTTTCGGTTTAGTCAGGATGAGAAGCAGGAGAAACGGTACGGTAATCAGCCAGGTGTACCAGGCAATCTGGACATGGGCGCGCTGCAACTGAAGTCCCAGAACGAGAGCGAGCATACCGGCATCGGAAAGCCTCCCCTTTTCGGCAAGCCCCAGAGCGGCCCAGAGCGCCCATGGCATATAGGCAGAGGTCATAAGCTGACTGCCATGGCCAAAAGCGAACATGGCGATCATGAACGGGTTCATCATGAATGCCGCCCCGGCAAGGAACGACGGCAAATCGCGCATGCCGAGACGTCGCGAGAGCGCATAGCCACCGGCTCCGGCAAACACGAGATGCACCCACTGGGTGTACACACCATCAAGATGCAGGAACTCGAACAGGATGTTCGGCAGATAGAGGCCGCTCAGATAGCTGAACGCTTCGACCGTCGGCATTCCGGAGAATGTCCATGGCTCCCAGAGCGGATAGACTCCGGTCCGCGCACGAAGTGCATCCAGCGCTTTCGAGAGGCCCATCGGCGTAATGCTGTCAGGGGAACCGGGCACGACCTGGAGCAGCAGCACGTTTCCGAAGAGCAGAATCCCGAGGATCATGAATAGCGAAACGGCGGCCAGGTATGGCCAAGCGGCATTCTTCACGGACTATCTTTCGTTGTTTTTTTGAGAAAAGGTATGAAACTGAAAATAACCTCCAGCTCCTCCTGTTCCAATCGAAACATCCGCAGAAATACCATGTAGAGCAACGACGCACCGGCAGCTGCAACGAGGATTGCCAGCAGGGGCTGCTGGGAATGCAGCCATGGCCGGATCAGGCTCAGGCCGGCGCCGGTCAGCAGTGCCGAGAGCAGCGGTTTCCAGACACGTCCTGAAAAAAGGGCGATGCCGAGCAGATAGCGCATTTCGAGCGCCCTTGCCGCCGAAAGCAGGATGGTGACCGCGAGTGTTGAAACGGCAGCTCCATCGAGCCCGAAACGCGGAATGAGCAACAGATGGAGCATGATCTGCAGGCAGAGTGCCGCTGCCTGGTTCAGGAGGCTCAGTCGCTCGCCTCCGGCCATGGCAAGCACGGTGCTGCCCAGCCCGAACCAGGCCTGGAGCAATGCAGACAAAGAAAGAAGGAGCAACGCCGTCGAGCTTTCCGGAAACCCTTCACCGAATACGGAGAGCACTTCCCGGGGAAAGAGAACGATCAGTAGCGCTGGAAAAAGCACGATCGTCAGTACCCATCGGCTGACGAGGTCGTAAAGCCTGCGGATGCCGGCGACATCCCCACGAGCATGACTCGAAGCGATCATTGGCGCGGCAATTCCCGAGAAGGCCAGGAAAACCGACCGCAACAGCCCTGCGGTCCGGGCCGCCGGCTGGTAGAGACCGACGGTACGTGGATCCGTCAGAAATCCAAGCATCATGATGTCGATCCAGTGGGAAAACATACCGAAGAGCGAAATGACCAGCAGAGGCAGGGCAACCGAAAGCATGGAGCTGTCGATCCGGGCAGCCGCCACGTCGCGGAGCCTGACGCCGGTAGTACTCCTGAACCCGGGCAGGACGGTGACGAACGCCAGCAGGGCCGCAGGCACATACGGCAGGACAAGCGCCATTTCGACACCGGAAAGAAGGCGTCCTGTAACCATCAGCGCAAGCAGCGCCAGGGGCGCGACCATCTGGGTTGCAACCACCTTCGGGGCGAGCCTTCGGAATGCCTGGGCGGCATGACCGGCCAGCAGCGTCGTCACCGTCACCGGTATGGCCGCTGCGGCACTGCAGAGCACCAGACGCAGAAGCTCCCCGCCATGCAGAACCGTTGCGATCTGACCAGAAAGCAGTACCAACAGAACCGAAACCGCGAGCGCGGAAAACGATCCCGTCTTCAGTGCCGAAGCGACCGCTCGCTGGCGGACTTCGCCGTCCTGCTGGTTGGCGAACCGCAGAAGCGCTGCGTCGAGCCCGAGGGCGGCAACCGTCTCTGCGACCTGCATGACTGCGACCACCAGAGCGTAAATGCCGAGAGCCTCCGCGCCGAGCAGCCGGGCAGCCGCGAGATTGTAGCCGAACCGCACGATCTGGCCGAAGGCGAAACCGGCCATGGAGATGCCAGCCTGACGGGCTATGGTGACCTCCGGCTTCATCCGTGCCTCCGGCGATAAACATCTTCCAGTTCACTGACCATGGCTTCCGCAAGTGCGTCCCATGAATGCTCCCTCGCAAATGCCTGGCGCGCTTCCCTCCTCTGGTCTGCCATGGCCTGCGGCACGAGCCGCACGAACTCTTCGGGAGTTCCGGTAACCGTCACCACCTGGCTTGCACGGGCGACCGCGCTGCAGTAGTCGATGGCCAGCACCGGCACGCCGGCTGCCGTGTATTCGTAGAGTTTATTGGGATTTGATGCCCGCTTGAGTTCGCTGCGTTCGAGCGGCATGAGTGCGAGATCGAACCGCTGCATCCAGGAGGGAAGCTCATCGTAATCGATCTTTCCGGGACAGTGGACATTCGGCAGCCCGAGCAGGGAGACGTGACGCGCCGTCCACTCCCTGGCGTAGGCTGGGCCAACCAGCACGACGCTGCATTCAGGATAAGCCCTGGCAAGCGATTCGACCAGATCGGCATCGATCCAGTCGAGTGCGCCGACATAGCCGAGTATCGGTCCGGGTAGGGCTGCGAGCGCATCCGGCACCGTTGCCACCGGACGGGCAAAATGGTCGAATTCGACGCCATTGCCCAGTTCGATGCATCGCGTACCTGGTGCCGGCAGCAGCTTTTCGAGTAGTTCAGGACTCACGTAAAATAGCAGGTCGCAGGCATCGAGATAGCGCTGAAGCGAGTTCCTGAGCCATTCCTGAGCCGCCGTGAAGCCGAGGTGATCGTCGTTGGCGTCGTAAAAGCGGAAGCTGCACGGCATTTTCGCCGCTACGCTCCCCCAGAAGATGTTGCTCAGCCCGACGATCCTGTCGCGCCGTGAAAAACCGAGCACCCGCATCCAGAAGCCTGCAAGCACGCTCCCGACAAGCGAGACCACCCATCGGACCGACGCCCTGTCGAACAGCGCAACCGTTCCTGCCGGGACCTGCTTCAGAAACGGAATGGTCACGACCGTCACCCTGCCCCGCTTCACGGGCAGCCAGTGCTGCCGTCGTCCGAGTGCGAAGGGTTCGACGAAGAGGATTTGCCACTCTTCCGGAAAACGCTGCAGGAGCCGCTGTTTGCGGGTCGAAAGGAAATCCCACTGGATCTCCGAGAACCAGACGAGCGTGTACCCGTCGTGACGCCCCCTATGGCCTTGCCGCGAGCTCATAGATCACGGTTTTTTCGAAGATGCAGCGAAGCAGCGGACGAATGCCGGTCAGACAGAATCGCCGCGTACGGATTCGAAACTCACCCCGTCGTACCACATCGAAACCGGCACGATCGATCAGCGATTCGAGCGCACGGCGCGTCATCTCGTGAAAGTGGTCCGGACTCTGCAGGAACAACGGCTTCCAGGCAGGCGTCGAGATAAAGATGCGTGATGCCGCTCCCGGAGCAAGCGCCTTGCGGATTTCGAGCAGGAGATGCAGTGGGTTGTAGAGATGTTCAAGCACCTCGAAGGCCGTCACCACCGGGTAACATCCGTCGAGCGTTCCGATATCGAGATCGACTGACGTGTTGTCGAACTGGCAACCGCAGAGCGTTTCGAGCCTTTCAGTCATGGGTGTGCGGTCACCGATATCGAGCCCCGACGAAATCTTCCGGCCTGTCAGACCGGATGCCTGCAGAAAAGCGATCGTCTTCTCCCAGCGGACCGTATGGGCAGGATCGGAACACCATGCGGAATCGACCACCGTTCTGAACTCCCCACTCATGCGCCTCCCTCCCGTCGATCGATCGATCGGAACAGCGGTGAAGTCTTCAGCAGGGCGGACGCTGCTCGAAACGGCAACAGCAGCGGGTAGAGCAGCAGACCGCTCCACATGCGGTGACGACGCATGATCCTGAAGGCTGCGCGGCTTTTCCTGAGCTGCTTGCCGAAGTTCATCTCCCCGCCTGACGAAGCCGAAACCCTGTGCCAGATTCTCGACGCCGGCACATACAGGATGATCCGGCCGGTTTCGCGGACCCTCAGGGAGAGGTCGACATCCTCACCGTACATGGCGAAGCGCTCGTCGAAACCCTTGAGACGTCCGAAATCGGCGCTGCGCATACAGATGCAGCATCCTGTTGCGTAGGTTGTCGGTCCGGATACGCTGTATTCAGGCCCGTCAGGCATCCTGATGCCACGATGTGCGATAAGCCCGGTGGCCGGATTCACGATTCCACCGGCATACCAGATGCGCCCGGGATCGTCCATGTACAGTATCTTAGGCACCACGACGCCGACCCACGGATCCCGCAATGCCTCGACGAGCGGCTCGAGAAAACCGTCATCGACAATCGTGTCATTGTTCAGGAACACGACCGTATCGAAGCCACGCTCCCTCAACGAGAAGAATCCTGCATTGTTGCCGGCTGCGAATCCGACGTTACGGGGAAGTTCGAGCACTTCGACCTGGGGAAATGCCGAACGGACAAGCCTCACGGTTCCGTCGGAGGAGCCATTGTCCACCAGCAGCGTGGTGAATTCCGGTCCCCGGACCTTCGAGAGCGACGCCAGACAGGCAAGCGTGTCTTCGACTCCGTTCCAGTTCAGCACAATGACGGCTATCCGGGTTTCCCTCATGCCCCACCCCTCGCCTGACGTTCCAGAAACGCGACGAGCCGCTCCGAAAACACCTGCCATGAAAGCGCTTTTCGAGCAGTTTCAATTCCGTCTTTCATGCCTGCCGGTCCACCCGAGCGGAAAAATTCGAGGATGCCTTCTGCCAGTGCGGCTGCATCAGGGCGGTCGACAATCCAGCCTGACACGCCATGTTCTACCTGCGAGGAAAGGTCGCCGGCATCGCAGGCGATAACCGGAACCCGATAGCCAAAAGCGAGGGGAACCACCCCGGACTGCGTAGCCGACCGGTAAGGAAGCACGACAGCGTCCGCAGCGGCAAACAACTGCCCGACCTCGTCTGCCGGCACATAACCCGGCCGGAAATCGACACTCCCGGCAATGCCAAGACGCCCAGCCATATCGCGGTAATATCGCTCACTTCCGATGAATTCACCGGCAACCACCAGACGGATCGCCGGGTCGCTGCGAAGCACTGCTGCCATGGCATCGAGCAGCAGATCAAGCCCCTTGTAGCGGCGGACATAACCGAAAAAGAGCAGCACCTTTTCCCTGTCGGACAACCCAAGCGCCTGCCGTGCAACCTCCCGATGCGGCCCCGGAGACGATGGTTCGTAGAGTGGATGAAACAGCGAAATGGAGGGCAAGCGATTACCGGTGGCGTCAAGCTCACGCTGCACGCTCGCTGAGAGCGTGACAAAACCGTCTGCGGAGAAAAGGAGGAGGCGCTGCAGCAGATTCTCGGCCGGAAGCCGTTCATGCGAAGTGAAGTTGTGCAGAAGGACCAGTGTCCTGATTCCGGTGATCGTGCGCAACACGGTGCACAGCGGAGCGAGCAGGCCTGTCCAGTAAGCCACGAGCAGAACGTCGGGTTTGATGCGCCGAAGTGCGATGGCTGTCGTTATCCAGGTCAGGGGATTCACGAGGTCGAGACTGAAGGTACTGCCGGTGTCGACCGGCAACGACGAATCAGCAGCAGTGCGGCCATTGAGCAGCCAGCGAGGATAGAGACGCCTGAATGGTACCGGAAGCACCTGGCAACCGGCCTCAGACAGGGCAGGCAGAAGCCTGTTGCTGAATCGTGCGATGCCACCCTTCAGCGGGGGGAACGGGCTGATCAACGCGATTCGCAACGGTATGCACGATGTGCGTCCGGCCAGGCCTTATGCTTCGCCGAACCCCTGTTCGAAAAATTCAACAAGTTGCCGGGCAGCCTCGATCTCATCCTCACCCTCGAGTCGGAGCAGCAGACGGGATCCCTTCGGTGCAGCCAGACTCATCACGCCGATGATGGATTTGGCATTGATCTCCGCCCCCTCCATCTCGATGAAGAAATCGGACTTGAACTTCGAGGCGAGCTTGACGACCGCCGCCGCTGGCCTGGTATGCAGACCGGCGCTGTTCCTGATAGTCACTTCCTGTACAATCACGACTCTGTGGAGGTTTGAAGTTGATGCAATCTCTTGACCATGGCGATTTCATCGCAGGCCATAAGCTTCGGGCAATTGGTGCAGTCGCGCCAGATCTTCTGCGGGAAATACTCCTTTTCGATCTCCGTGTACCCCAATCTTCCGAAAAATCCCGGATTGAGGGTAAGCACAAAAACCTCCCGGACCCCCTCTTCGGTGAGCACGACTTCGGCCTTTTCGACCAGCAGGCGTCCGATACCGGTACGCTTGAACTCTTCGAGCACGGCAAGGGAACGGATTTCGGCGAGCCGCTCGGTGTAGAAGGCCACGGCACAGCAGCCGATGACACGCCCCTGATACTCGGCTACGAAGAAATTACGAATATCCTCGATAATATTCTCGACGGGGCGCTTGAGCATGATCCCCTGCCCCGCATAGCTTTCGGTGATCTTCGAAATGGCCGTGGCGTCAGCCAGGCGAGCATTCCTGATACGAGTTTCGGCAGCCGGCATCGTCAGTCTTTCAAGGGTTCGGGTTGCGGCTGGGCGGAGACCTTTCGCCACAGTTCATCCTTGAGCTCCTTGAGACCCTTTCCGGCGACGCTCGAAATTGAAATGACCGGAACACCCGGTTCCAGCTCGGGAAGTTCGAACTCCTCCGGTGCGATATCCATCTTGGTGACCACGGCAAGCCTTGGTTTGGCAAGCAGGGTTGGCTCGAACTTTTCGAGCTCTTTCAGGAGCGTCCGGTACTCGGCTGCAATGTCCGGCGAATCGGCAGAAACCATCAGCACCAGCACCCTGGTCCGCTCGATGTGGCGGAGGAACTGCAGCCCGAGGCCCCGCCCTTCGGCCGCCCCTTCGATGATCCCCGGGATGTCGGCCATGACGAACGACTTGTAATCCTCATAACGCACGATACCGAGATTGGGCACCAGGGTCGTGAACGGATAGTCGGCAATCTTGGGCCGGGCTGCGCTGAGTACTGATATCAGGGTCGATTTTCCCGCATTCGGGAATCCGACCAGACCGACGTCGGCCATCAGCTTCAGCTCCATCTCGAGCTCGAACGATTCTCCAGGCTCTCCCGGCTGGGCAAACCTTGGCGCCTGACGGGTAGCCGTGGCGAAATGCTGGTTTCCCCAACCGCCTCGACCGCCCTTGGCGATCATTATCTCCTGGCCATCCTCGGTCAGGTCACACATCACTTCGCCGGTTTCGACGTTACGAACCACCGTACCACAGGGAACGCCGATAATGATATCGCCACCATCCTTGCCGGTCTTGCGGGCACCAAGCCCGTGACCGCCGCGTCCGGCAGCATACGATTTCTTGTATTTGAAGTCGAGCAGCGTGGCCAGCTGCTTGTTGGCATGCAGGTACACGTGACCTCCACGGCCACCGTCACCACCATCAGGCCCGCCTTTGGGCACGAACTTCTCTCTTCTGAAACTCACGCATCCGCGCCCGCCGTCTCCGGCCTGAACGGATATCTTCGCACTGTCGACAAACTTCACGCTGCTCCTGTACCTTTTGAAATAATCGCTATCTATGCCTATGTTAAACTGAACCAAAACCGAACTGCAGATGTCAGCATCAAAGAAAACCGCCGATTCACCTGCTGTGAGTATCGAGGAGCTGATCCAGCGCCTCGAGGAGATCTCCCGGCGCATCGAAAACCCCGACACCGGGCTTGAAAATTCCATCTCGCTCTACCAGGAGGGGATGGCCCTCGCGGAAACGTGCCGCCTGAGACTTCAGGAGACCAGAAAACAGCTCGAAACGATCAATCCCGATCTCTCGAAAAGCCGTCCCGAGAGCAACCGCCCCAAAGGGCTGTTCGACCTGGAGAGCTGAAACGGACCGGAGCGGAATCAGCCGCTTTCGCAAATCCTTTTTTCTCATCCATTACGAGGCTGTCTCATAAGCAAAGCCGAGGCAGTTTCATCCCTGGGAACGCCGAGCCCCAGCTCGGCAGCTTTATCTCATCGAAAAAGCATCCAATCACAACTAACGCAGCTGTTTTTATTCCATTAAAGCGGCACTATGAAAAAAATCAAATACAACCCACCGGCACCTTCGCTGCCATTGCCGAGCTGGCGCTCGGCGCTCCCGGATACTCTTTAACCATCCGAGCTGTCTTCTGAGACAGCCTCCTACGAAGACAACCTTCACCGGGGCGGAAACCCTGGAGAAACGATCACCCGTCCAGCAATCCCTTCAGAATTTCGTTCACGACCTTAGGGTTCGCCTTACCTTTTGTCTTCTGCATGCACTGACCGACGAAAAAGCCGAAAAGCTGCGTCTTACCACTGCGGTACTGCTCGAGCTGTTTCGGATTGGCGTCCAGAATTTCCCTGATCGCCACCTCGATGGCACCGGTATCGGAAACCTGGGCAAGCCCTTCACGCTCCACGATCGCTTCGGCCGATGCCTCATCGGACTGCATGATCTCGAACACCTGCTTGGCGATGGTGTTGCTGATCGCTCCGGCACCGATCATGCGGATGAGTCCGCCAAGGCGTTCCGGTGATATGCCAAACTCGGCGATATCCAGGTATTTCTCCTTCAGGGTGCGCATCACCTCACCCATTACCCAGTTCGACGAAGCCTTGGCGTCGCCGGAAGCCTTCACGGTATCTTCGAAATAATCGGCCAGTTCGCGCTCGACGGTGATTACGCTGGCATCGTACGCAGGAATGCCGTACTCGGCCACGAAACGGGCGGAACGGTCCTCGGGGAACTCGGGCAGTTCGAGCTTCAGTCGTTCGAGCGTCTCGTCATCGACCAGGACGGGTACAAGATCCGGATCCGGGAAGTAGCGATAGTCGTGCGCGGCCTCCTTGCCCCTCATGGAGCGGGTCTCCTGCTTGTCGGCGTCCCAGAGGCGAGTCTCCTGCACGATCTTTCCGCCAGCCTCGATCACCTCGATGTGGCGCTTGGCTTCGTACTCGATCGCCTTTTCGACGTTCTTGAAAGAGTTCATGTTCTTGATCTCGGTCCGGGTGCCGTACTCGGTCGCACCGACCGGCCTTACCGAAACGTTGGCATCACAGCGGAGGCTGCCCTCCTCCATGTTGCCGTCGGAAACGCCAAGGTACTTGACGATCTGGCGAAGCTTCTGCAGATAGGCAGAGGCCTCTCTGGAAGTGCGGATGTCGGGATAGCTCACGATCTCGAGCAGCGGCACGCCGCAGCGGTTCACGTCGATATAGGTGTCGTCGCCAATGTCGTGGATCGACTTGCCGGCATCCTCCTCGATATGAATACGCACCAGGCGGACATCCTTGTGCCCCTCATCGGTCTCGATGTGGATCATGCCCTCGGAACAGATCGGTTCCTCGAACTGTGAAATCTGGTATCCCTTCGGAAGATCGGGATAGAAATAGTTCTTGCGGGCCAGAATGGAGTGGCGCGCAATGGTGCAGTTGGTTGCCAGTCCGAGCTTGACCGCATCCTCGACCACACGGGCGTTGAGTACGGGCAGCGCGCCCGGCAGCGCGAGGCATACCGGGCAGACGTTGGCATTTGCCGCTTTTCCGAATTTGGCCGAACAGCCGCAGAAGGCCTTGCTCTCCGTATTCAGCTGACAATGGACCTCGAGGCCCACGACGATTTCATAATTCATTTATGCAGACTGCAATGGTGAAAAAATTCTACTGACCGGGCTGGAACGTAAACTTCTGTCCGCCGGCTGAAATCTCGGCCATGATACCGGCGTTCGGCATGGCAAACACGGCCACGCCATTCGAATAGTCGGTATTGGTGGCCATGCCGGTGTTGACGGCGACCGCCGTCACCTGGGCATTCAGCTCGAAGTTCCCCTTCTTGAAGTTGTCAAGGGAGCCCTTGTCCTTGAAAAAGATGATCTCGGCAAACGACTGTCCGCCGAGCTGTGGCCCGACATTGACCTGGGTCACCGTCGAACGGCCGATGATCATGCCACTCTCGTACACCATGCCCTTGCCGTGTCCGCCACCGAGAAGCATGAATCCGCCCTTGTAGATTTCCGGAAATACAGCGTAGCCATACGCTCTCGAAAAGAAGCGCTCCAGTGAAGGATCTTTCTGCCTGAACTTGTCGATGGTACGCTGCGCGTTGGCTTCATCAGACGGGTCCCATCCGGCCCGTGCGGTCCCGAACAGCATGGTCAAAGCTGCCATAAGCATCAGCAGCATCCTGGTCATTTTCATAGTCTTCATCATGGCATACCTGATTTTGTTGGTCAAATAAAATCAAACGGGATAAAACATGCAATGAAGCTTCAACCCGTAATGTACGATTTTCCGGCGTTAAAACCCGATTGGCGTGCCATCTCGGATTTTGCACGGATATCGTAAGTTTTGACGCCGTCCCGCCCCCGATCTTGCAGCGTGGAAATGCTGGATTTATCCTTGCTGTCTTCTTTTAAGCGTCAGATTCCCGATCCGCTTTGCGACATCGATTGACATTTCAAGAATATCCGGTGCGGCATGTACTTCCTGACCCAGTATAACCCTCAAAGCAACAACGAGCAGTTCCAGCTCGGGCGCTGCCGGCGAGCCTTCAAGAATCCGGAGCGTCGCTTCAGCCTGCCCGGAAACCGCGAGATCGAGAACCATCATGATCATCGGCTCCAGGTATCGATCAAACAGATCGGGGCTCTCCGCAATCAGCAGCAGCAAGAAAAGGCCATGATTACTCATGATTTCCTTGACAAGTCCAGCGGTTTCAACCAGAACGGCATCAGCCGCCCCCCCCTGTTGCTGTTCATGCATGAGGTGGGCCCGACCAATCAGCTCGCTTGCACGCGTCACACATTCAATCAACGCAGGCAATTTGTCTGCGTAGCCATTCACCGAAAGATCACGCCAAGCGACCATGTTCTCCCTGGTCTGGTTTGCCAAATACGGAGAATCAAGGATCGATACAGGAAGCGTACCAGCTATCTCCAATCGCCCATATACTGATGAGGAACGAAACAGCTCTTCAAAAGCCATGATGTAAACGCCAAGTTGCTCCGTTTGCAGGCTTTTCGATTCGTCAAACAGCAACCTGGCGGCGGAAACCGGCTCATAAAGAGCAACCATGAACTTCACTGCAGCCTTGACCCTTGCTGAAGGGCCTCCACGACGACGCATAAGGTAGTAGAGATTATAGATCCCTTCGGCCAGACGGTAGCGGCGATCTTTTTTTGCCTTCCCCTCGGCCACGACCTTGCCACGACTGACCAGGCGGTTCAGGAGTGCGCTGGTTGCGTTCACATCCATACGCGCCATATCGGCGATCTCTTTGGCCGTCGCCACGCTCCAGAGCTCCGCGAGCGCGAGATAGACCTTCCTCTCTTTTGGAGCCATGTTGTCGAGATGGCTCTTGAAGTAATCGGTGTGCTCGTCGATGAGGTCGACCAGCTCTTCAAGCAACTCACTGAACGAACGATTCGCCCCAAATCTGGCAATAATAGCAATCAAGCGTGCGTTCCCGCCGGTCAGAATCCTGATCGGGCGAATCTGCTCTCCAGGCAATGGTTCGCCGGTAACCAGGGCCCATATTCTGTTGCACTCTTCGTCGTCGAGCGGCTTCAGTTCGTGGATCCTGAACATCTCGAACATGGCCTTTGCCGGATGGTCGATCTGCTCGAAACGGCCAGTCGCCGTCGCCAGCAACATGAGCCGCGGTTCGTTCATGAGCGTATGCCGCAGTGCCCAAGCATCAGTCTCATCTGAAAATTCCGAAAGCAGCATGTCGAGATTCTCCACGATCAGCAGGATTCGCTTCCCGATGCTGTCAGCAAAATCGAGCAATTTGCCGAGCGCGCGCTGGGCGAGCCTTTTTTCATCGGGATCGCGGCGCAGTTCATCGTACGATGCCATCCAGCGCCCGTCTCCAGTCTGCTCGGCGAGATGGAAAATCGACTCAAGCCAGAAATCTGCCGCTGTCAGCGCATTGTAACTCTCCTCGGCGAAAACAAGCGGATACCATGCCTTGTCAAGAGCTTCGTCACGCCTGATCTCGGCGGATACCCTCCGAACCAGCGTCGTTTTGCCACTCCCGCGCGGGCCAATCACCAGTACATGCTGGTTCGAGGCCGCCATATTGTCGCGCACGGTCCGGGCAATCATCTGCAAATCCGTTTCCCGAACCACGAAATTTTCAACAAGCTTCCCGGTATCAAGAAACGCAGGATTGTATTTCACGAACTGCCTGGCCATTGCTTATGCCCTCCTTGTGTAAAACTCTTCGTGCGCTTTTCTCCACCAGTCCCTGAGCAGGTTCGATTCGTACACATACCCCTCATCTTTTTTCGTGAAATAGCCGTCGTGCTGCAGAATTCTCAGCATCTCATCAAGAGCTTCATCAGGGCAACCTGCCTGCGAGGCATACTCCTCGCGCAGTTCAAGAATCACTGCTCTGGTTAAAACACCGGTAACGGCTGTTTCTGTCAGCATGGCTTTCACCAACGGCAGGCGCTCCTTCTCGAAATACATCGACAGGCGCTCCTCATAATGCGTCATCTCCGCATGACCACGGAATCCAAGCATTTCCGTTTCATAAAGATCATCTACCTCCTCCGCACTGAAGTGCATGACCCTCCGATGCATACAATAGTTGAAAACACAGGCGAAAAAGAGCTGCACATGGTGTGGAATACAGCATCCGAGCTTTTCGACCATGCGCAGCACCGCATGATCGTCGAAAACAATCTCTTCGTAGCTGGCCAGGGCTGTCAGGCATCCCGCCGCACTCTCATGATCCCAGGGCTTCAGATCGTAAGGCTGGTAGTTGTTGATCACGGCACTCAACCCCGCCTGATGTAATACTGGCTCGAGCCCGATGCTTCCGGAAAGCATGATCCGAACCTTTCCCTGATGTTCGATGCTGTTTTTCCGAAGCCATGACATAAACCGATCTACCTGCCTGATATTTTCACGTGTCATACCCCCATCTCCCGCCCGCAACATGCGATTCACCATCAGCGGGAGTTCGTCGATCATGAGCAGCACCGGCTTTTCAGATTTCGAAAGGATCCTGAACAGTTCGTCCCCTTTGTCCATCCAGTTACCTGAATCGAGTCCAGCCCTCAGCTTGATCCCGATCTCCCCGCAGCTGACCTCTTCGACACCCCCGGATACGGACTGCCATATATTGGCAAAAAGACGTTTTCCCTTCTCCCACAAGGGGTTATGGGGCTTGAGCACCAATGCAAGTTCCGCTATGGCATCAGTTGGCACCGACTCTTTCTGCAAATCGAGGTACAGACAGATATACCGGTCACTCAGCAATCGGGCAAGCTCCTTCATGAGGCTTGTTTTGCCCATCCTGCGCTGGGCGACAATCGAAATATGCGCACCGTCATCGACCAGACGGGTCAGAATCCTGATATCGACTTCCCGCCCCCAGAACCGCTCGCCATCAACCCAGTTGCCTTGCGCCTGCCTCAGTTTTCTATCCATGGGATGAACTTGTTGTTATCAACCAACAGATTTATTGCCAACACTTTTGCTGGATAATTATAAAACAAGCCCGCAAATTCCAAACATTTTTGTTGGCAACGGGTTTGTTGAGCATAAAATCAATATTGCAGACAGGAGGACAGGATTTCCAATCCGCCGTTTAAAAGCTGGATTGGAAATCCCGTACGTGCAAAGAGAGAACCGTGGTGAGAGGTGGATATGGCGGACAGGAATGCCCGCACTCCTTTACTTGGTTTCGAGCTCGCGCTTCAGCGCTTCACGCTCGATCTCGAGACGTCGGAGTTCGCGGTTGATCCGGTCGAGCTCCTCCGGTTCGCTGTCAATTTCGAGGCGCAGGCGTGACGAGGCCTCATCGATCAGGTCGATCGCCTTGTCGGGCAGGAAACGGTCGGAGATGTAACGGTTGGAGAGCTCCGCTGCGGCCACAAGCGCAGCGTCCTTGATCCTGACACCGTGATGGATTTCGTATTTCTCCTTCAGGCCTCGAAGGATCGAAACCGTGTCCTCGACGCTCGGCTGGTCGACCACGACCGTCTGGAACCGGCGTTCGAGTGCGGCATCCTTCTCGATATGCTTGCGGTATTCGTCGAGCGTGGTCGCGCCGATGCAGCGCAGCTCGCCCCTGGCGAGGGCAGGTTTCAGGATGTTGGCTGCATCCATCGAACCCTCGGCAGAGCCGGCTCCGACCAGCAGGTGCAGCTCGTCGATGAAGAGAATGACCTCCCCTTCGGAAGCCTGGACCTCTTTGACCAGGGCTTTCAGTCGCTCCTCGAACTCGCCCCGGAACTTGGTGCCAGCGACGAGCGCGGCGATGTCGAGCGCAGCCACCTGTTTCGACTTGAGGTTTTCGGGGACGTCGCCCGCCACGATGCGCTGGGCGATCCCTTCGACAATCGCGGTCTTGCCGACGCCAGGCTCACCGATCAGCACCGGGTTGTTCTTCGTCCTGCGGCTCAGGATCTGCAGCACGCGGCGGATCTCGTCGTCACGCCCGATGACCGGATCGAGCTTGCCCTTTCGCACGAGGTCGTTGAGGTTTCTCGAATATTTCTTGAGCGACTGGTAGGTCTCCTCGGCATTCTGGCTGGTGACACGCTGCGAACCCCTGAAGGTGGTGAGTACCTTGAGTATGGAGTTACGGTCGACACCGGCATCCTTCAGGATCTTCGACACCTTGACCCCTGCCTCGCTCATGGCGATGAAGAGGTGTTCGGAGCTGATGTACTCGTCCTTGAGCTGACCAGCCTCCCTGAGAGCGACATCGAACACCTTGCCGAGATCGCTGGAGATATACTGTCCGGTGGCCGAAGCTCCGGTTACGGTAGGAATCCGGTCGATTTCACGATCGAGCACCGATAACAGCGTTTCGACAGGTGCTTCGAGCTTCCTTGCGATCTGACAGGCGATATTGTCGCTGTCGCCGAGCATGACGCTGAGCAGGTGTTCGGGCTCGATCTGCTGGTGCTGTTTGCTTCCGGCGAGCATCGACGCGGCCTGGAGAGCCTCCTGGGCCTTGACGGTAAACTTGTTCGGATCAAAATGCATGGTTCGTAGGTTCTTGCTTGTTTTCGGTTCGGCAGAGGATTTGGCTGGGAGCCATCCTCAATGCTCACACTTAATTAACCGTAAAAAGGGCAAAAACGTCACCATCGGGAAAAGGAAGATCGGGCCGAAGACTTCAGTTGCGCCCCGGCCCGGAGAAATCAGCGCTCCTGAGGTGGCTTGGGCAGGTTCTGGAAGAAGGCGGTCGTCACGAGTCTGATGATCTCGCCGCCGGTGATCAGGAGTTCCGCACCTTTTGACTTGATGTTCTTCTCGGTCGCGATCTGGTCCTTGAAATAATCGACACTCTGCTGGTCGTAGTTCTTGCCACTGACATAATCGTCGATGATGGCCTCAGCCTCGTCGAAAGGAAGGTTGAATACCTTGATGCCGAGTTTCGCCCGTTCGATCGGATCGAGAATCCTCTGACCGGTTTCGTGCTGCTCCATATCGCGTCCCCCTGTTTCTTCTGGTGGTTAAAATGGAAATGTAACAATCTTTCATACAAGAAGCCACTGGCGGGAGGGTCACCCCCGCATACCCCTGCGGTTTCTGCGCGAAACATCGCTTGTTGTGATACCTGCGAACAGGGCGAGCAGGGCGGCGGCAATGATTGGCTGGTGAATTGGCCTCCGGTTACCAGGCACCATCACCCATCGGGATGCCGCAGCCTCCCGGGCAATGGCCGCCGCGACCTGAGAACCTACCGGTACATCCGGTCGGCTGTGATAATAGCGTCCGCCCGAGGCGTTGACCAGCTCGGCAAAGAAACCTGGCCTGAAACTGGTCATGACCACATCCCCACTGGCATCGACTTTCATGGTTTCCGGCCTTGACGCCGTAGCCGGCAATGGAATGGGCACAGCTGCGCCGGAGCCGACTCCGATCGCATAGACTCTGATACCTCTTGATTTCAGGCCGGAAAGGGCTGCACGAAGATCGTTTCCGTGGTCCTCGCCATCTCCCGCAAGAACCAGCACCGTTTCACCTCCATTTTGCCGTCTGGCCTCATCGAAGAGGTTTCTTGCCGCATCGAACGCCCTCCGGTATACACTTCCCTGGGCTTCAACCTGATCCGGAGAGGAGACATCGAGCAGCGTTTCGAAGAGCTCCTGGTCCGTTGTCAGCGGACACTGGACAACCGGCGTCGCCGCAAACAGCAGCAGCGCCCTCCGGCCTTCACCGAACCCCCTGCTGATCTGCAGGATTTCGGCCTTTGCGCGCGAGAGCCTGTCGGGGGCCACATCTCTGGCGAACATACTGGTGGACACATCGAGCATGAAGACCACGTCCGCGCCTCTGCGACGTTCAGGTCTCTCTCCGCTGCAGAGTTCGGGACCCGCCATGGCAAAAAAGAAAAGGGCAATGGCAGCGCAGTACATCGCCCTGCGCGTGAACAGCCTGAAAAACCTGAACTCTGGCACGATAGACGGATCGGCAGTGCCACCGGCGATTCTCTGCCGGATTCTCAGTTTGCGCCTCGCGCCATAGAGTGCGAACAGGAGCGATGGAATGACCAGCCAGAGAAAAGGAAGATATTCGGGTCTTGAAAAACACATGTCAGGGAATCCTCATGAATCTTGTCGCAGAAAGTCCCATTTCGAGCACCAGCATCACCCCTGCAGCCATCAGCAACCATGGGTAGAGTTCGGCCGTACGAGCCGGGCGTCGACCTTGCAGACGGGTTTTTTCAAGCCGGTCGATATCACGGAATGTCCGGTTCATCCCGACCGGATCGTCCGCTGTGAACGTCCGGCCTCCGCTTACCCGGGCAACCTCTGCCAACGCCTCTCTTCCCTGCCGCGAAGATCCCTGTACCACCGTATTCTCACCTGACAGAACCGCGCCAAGCCTGCCGGCAAACACCGTATAGATCCTGACTCCGTTTTGTGCGGCCAGATGAGCGGCTGTCGAAGGGGGCACTTCACCGGAATTGTTCTCGCCATCCGTAATGAGCACGAGCACTTTCTCCCGGGATTCGGAGGCCTTGAGCCGGTTGGTCGCCGTCAGCACCGCCGTTCCGATAGCCGTGCCCTGTTCCTGGATGAACCCTGGTTCCGTTTCATTGACCAGCCGGTCGAGCACATGGTGATCGAGGGTCAGCGGGCAGCGGGTAAAGCTGCCGCCACTGAAAACGAGGAGCCCGATACGGTCGGCCGGCCGATTGCCGATGAACTCCCGGGCGGCATCACGCGCGGCATCGAACCTTGATTTACCATCAAAATCCCGCTGACGCATCGATTCGGAGACATCGAGCGCAAGCATGATGTCGATACCGTTCGAGGTAAGCGCTGATGGTGGCAACGGCGCCCTGGGACCAGCCAGCGCGAGAATTCCGGCAATCAGGGCGGCCCAGCGCAACACGGCTGGAAAGGTGCCCTTCAGCGGATTGACGGCGAGCCCTTCTCGACGCAGACGTCCGATCCCCGGGAACAGTACCCCTGGCATCCACCTGCGGCCGACAATCCGCTTCCATCCGTCCAGGGTTGCCAGTACCGGCAGAAGCAGCAGCCACCATGGATCGGAAAATTTCAGTCCGGAAACCAGCACCTTCAGTTCATCCATGTTTACCTCGCCATGTTTTCCTTGTCATCCCTGGGTCACAGACGATGGCGTACTATCGTCGGCCCCGGAAATAGCATCGAGCTGATCCGGAGTACCGTAGCAGAATGCTTCGGCGATTTTCAGCGAACTGCGACACTCGGCCATGTCAGGCAGACCGTCGGCGAACTTGATGAAATCGGCGCGAAGCAGCAGTTTGAGTACGAGATCCCGGGCTTTGACCTCTCTGGATTCAAGTTCTTCGGCTATCTCCTGGGTAACCTGCTCCATGGCACGGAACCGGAACCTGTGCTGCAGAAATTCACGCAGGATGTTGCTCAGCGTTTCATACGCCTCGGCTGGGGCGAGACCTCTGGAAAGCTGCCGGTCAAGCGACCTGAGTTTCTGTCGCGCTACCCTGGAAGGATCGAAAAAAGCTCCTCGACTGTCTTTGAGCAGCGTCATGCGCAGCAGATGCACGATGGCGAACACGAGCAAGCCGATCACGCCAACAGCCGGCAGCAGCAGCAACCAGGGAAGAAATCCGGGGCCAACAGGTGGAGCTGCCGGACGAAGCCGGGTCATGGTCGAATCGGTCATACTGGCGACCACGACAGCGACTGTCGGGTGGAATGTGAAACGGGTATCCCGACCCGCGCTCACCGTGAATCCAGGAAGGCGCTGCCTGCCGATGCCAAAAGCCGCAAGGTCGGTCGTGACGCGAAGTTCCATGCTGCCATCGGGCAGCTTCGCCGAGCTCTCGCTGCGCCCTGCCAGTTCAAACGGTTTGTCGGGGCCGACTTCCAGCCCCCCGACCCTGACGGGCTGCCGTCCGTCATGATGAACGACAATCATATAGTGAAGCCGCTCGCCGGCAAACAGACTGTCAGGCTCGGCGCTTACGGTTATATCTGAAGCCTGTAACGGCTCCGCCTCAGCGACCGGAATCGCGAACATTCCGGGTAACATGGCGCCGCAAACAAGGGCCATGCGCATGAACCGGCTACACTTTCCGTTCACGGTTCCTGAAAAAAGCGTTGAGAGCACCGATGATCGAGCGATCGGTTTCCAGAAACACGGTATCCACCTTCATGCGCCTGAGCTGCTGGCGAAGATCCTCCCGGTCGCGGCGACCTGCTGCCGCGTAACGGTCGAGCAGCAGCCTGCTCCTGGCATCGACGGTCACCCGTTCGCCGCTTTCGGGATCGACCAGGTCGAGAAGGCAGGTGCGAGGCAGATCCAGATCGAGCGGATCACCGAGATGGATGGTAACGAAATCGTGACGGGTGTTCAGCAGTTTCATCCCGCGTTCGTAACCCGACCCGACAAGATCGGTCATAAGAAAAACGATCGCCTTGCGCTTCTGCGTGCGGCGGATGAAGCCGAGGGCCGAATCGATATCGGTCTTGCGGCTGGAATTGTCGAGCGAGTAAATCTCCCGAAGGATGGCCAGTGCATGAGCCCGTCCCTTACGCGGAGGGATGAAGGTCTCAACCCGATCGGTAAATATCAGAAGCCCAACCTTGTCGTTGTTCTGCACGGCACTGAAGGCAAGAATAGCCGACACCTCTGCAGCAAGATCCTTCTTGAGCCGGGCGCCGCTGCCGAACAGCATCGACCCCGATCCATCGAGCAGCAGCAGAAGTGTCCGTTCCCGCTCCTCGGTGAACAGCTTGACATACAGCCCGTTCTTGTGCGCAGAGGTGTTCCAGTCGACCGCCCGGACATCGTCACCATACTGGTACTCGCGGACATGACTGAACTCGATACCTCGACCCTTGAACGTGGAGTGGTACTCGCCGCTGAACAGCTCGTTGACCAGACGTCTCGAGCGGATTTCGAGCTTGCGGATCTTCCTGGTCAGCTCGCTCGGCTCTTTGCCGGGAGAGGGCCCAGGACGGCGATCGCCCCTGATGACCTGTTCCCGTTGCGACATCAGGGCACCTGCACATGTTCGAGAATGTTCCTGATGAAATCCTCAGCCTTCATGTTTTCGGCCTCAGCCTCGTAGCTCGGCCTGATGCGGTGACGCAGCACATCGTAGGCGATGATCTTCACATCCTCGGGTGTCGCGTATGAGCGGGACTGCAGGAAGGCGTGAGCTTTGGACGCGAGCAAGAGGAAAATCGATGCCCTGGGAGAAGCGCCATACTCGATCATCGGTGCCAGGATCTCCAGTCCGTAACGATCGGGATACCTCGTCGCCATGACCAGGTCGACAATATAGCGCTGCACCCGCTGATCGACATAGATGCGATCGACCAGGCGCCTGGCGCGGAAGATGTCTTCCGGCTGGACCACTGCGGGCACTTCAATCTGTGAAGGCGCGGCGGTGGCCCACTGCATGATCTCCAGCTCCTCTTCATACGAAGGATAATCCACCATGACCTTCATCATGAACCGGTCGAGCTGTGCCTCGGGCAGCATATAGGTACCCTCATGTTCGACCGGATTCTGCGTGGCCAGCACCATGAAGGGCTCACTGAGCGGATAGGTCTCTTCGCCGATGGTAACCTGTTTCTCCTGCATGGCCTCCAGCAGCGCCGACTGAACTTTGGCTGGCGAGCGGTTGATCTCGTCGGCAAGGATGACATTCGCGAAAACCGGGCCCTTCCGGGGATAGAACTCCATCTCCTTGGGGTTGTAGATCATCGTACCGATCAGGTCGGCCGGAAGCATGTCGGGAGTGAACTGAATGCGCCGGAACGACAGGTTCATCGCGGAAGCGAAGGTCCGGACGATTAAGGTCTTGGCCAGGCCGGGCACGCCTTCGAGAAGCAGATGACCATTGGCCAGCATGGCGATCAGCACCCTGTCGACAACCGCTCTCTGGCCGATAATGCGGGAGGCGAGCACCTCACGGACACGATCGATAAACACCGCTTCCCCGGCTATTTCCCTGCCAAGAGCTTCGAGTTCCGTTTCCTGCTTCATGACAATTGTTCTCCTGTATCGTTCGGGCACCCCTGAAAACCGGTGTGGCGACTTCCGGAGGGAGCGTTAAAACTGTGGATGATCACCTCTTCCTGAAAATGCCGCGCAGACCGACAACGAGGAGAAGGATACCGATTGCGAGCATGGTCCAGGCCATCCGGTCGTCGATCGGGGCCATGCTGTAGCCGAGTCCCATACCCGGGGCAAAAAACAGAACCAGATCGGCACCGGCAAGCACGAACAGCATGTTCATGAAGCCCAGCTTCGGTCTCGGTTTGCTATTGTTCTCCGCTTTCTTAGCTTTTGCCATATCACTCACGTCATCTTGAACCATGAACATTCTCGGAATAGAAACCAGCTGTGACGAAACGTCGGCGGCAATCCTCGTGGACGGGGCTGTCCGTTCAAACGTTGTCAGTTCGCAACGCTGTCACGGCGACTTCGGGGGAGTCGTTCCGGAACTGGCTTCCAGAGAGCACGAACGACTGATCGTATCGATCGTCGACACTGCGCTCAAGGAGGCAAATATAACAAAAAACGAGCTTGATGTCATAGCCGCCACCGCCGGTCCCGGACTGATCGGGGCTGTCATGGTGGGATTGTGCTTCGCCGAGGGACTTGCCTGGGCGCTCGGCAAACCGTTCATACCGGTCAATCACGTCGAAGCACACATCTTTTCGCCGTTCATCAGCGATGAAGCCTCTGCCCGAAAACCTGAAGGCGATTTCGTCTCCCTGACCGTATCGGGCGGCCATACCATGCTCTCCGTCGTGCATCAGGACCTCTCATACGAGGTGATCGGCAGAACGATAGACGACGCTGCGGGAGAGGCCTTCGACAAGACCGGCAAAATGCTGGGCCTCGGTTATCCCGCCGGCCCGGTCATCGACCGACTCGCCAAAGATGGCGACCCCGCATTCCACCGCTTCCCGCGCGCCCTGACCGCCAGTTCACAGACGAGCCGGAGCTATCGCGGCAATTTCGATTTCAGCTTCTCCGGACTCAAAACCTCTGTGCTCACCTGGCTTGGCCAGCACGAACAGGAGCACATCGAACGACATCTGGCGGACATCGCCGCATCGATCCAGGATGCGATCGTCAGCGTGCTGGTCGGGAAAACCATCGCCGCAGCACTCCTCCACCGAGTCAGCGCCGTATCGGTAGCCGGAGGCGTAAGCGCCAACTCCGGCCTGCGGGCAGCCATGGGTGAAGCCTGCCGGAAGCATGGCCTTGAGCTGTACATTCCCGATATCGCCTATTCGACCGACAACGCCGCCATGATCGCCACGATGGCTGGCCTCATGATCGACCGCGGACGGGTACGCGGAAATGCCTACGACGCAGCCCCCTTCGCCCGCTTTACCCCCGCCGGCTGAGCCCCCAATCCTCTCATTGAAATAGTTGGAGAAATACCTTATCTTTGAGATCAGAAAAAGAGCGCCCGGACCGGAACGCAAACCCGGTCCGCACGCCAGCTACCGATTACCAACAGCAAGCTACCGACATGCACGACCTTACTTTAGCCCTGATGCTTTTCGCACCTCCGACCGGAGGTCAGACGCCGAACCCCATTGTCCAGATCGTACCGCTCGTCCTGATCTTCATCGTTTTCTACTTCTTCATGATCCGCCCCCAGCAGAAAAAGCAGAAAGACCGTGAAAAACTGCTCGACGACATCAAGCGCGGCGACCGGGTAGTCACCATCGGAGGCATTCACGGCACCGTAGCCGGGATCGAAACCGAGAAAAAAACGGTTCTTGTTCAGGTTGCCGATAATGTGAAGATCAAATTCGAACGTTCGGCGATCGCCAACATCGAAAAACAGGAAACCGGCGACAAGCTCGCCACAAAGGAGTGACAGGCAGCGATGCAGGAAATACCAGCGATACTGGTCCTCGAAAACGGCTCGATTTACCGCGGCACGGCATTCGGCCATGTCGGCGAAGCGACTGGTGAAGTCGTTTTCAACACCTCGCTCACCGGATACCAGGAGATCCTCACGGATCCATCGTATACCGGACAGATGGTGGTCATGACCTACCCCCTCATCGGGAACTACGGCATCACGCCGAATGATGATGAATCATCGAAAATATGGGCTTCCGCACTGATCGTGCGCGAAGCATCGAACGTGTACAGCAACTACGAATCTACCCGGAGCCTCGACGACACGCTGAAAGAGGCCGGAGTGATGGGACTTGCCGGCATCGATACCCGCAAGCTCGTCCGCGAGATCCGCCAGAAAGGCGCGATGCGGGGTGTCATCTCGACAGCATGCACCGACGTCGAGACGCTGAAACAGCAGGCCGCCGACATTCCAGAGATGACCGGCCTCGATCTGGTCAAGCGGGTCACCACCTCATCGTCCTATGTCTGTGACGCCCCTGAAGCGAAATACCACGTCGTCGCCTTCGACTATGGCATCAAAACCAATATCGTCCGCCAGCTCCAGGGCGAAGGGTGCAAAGTGACCGTCGTGAGCGCCAACACCCCGGCAAGCGAAGTGATTGCCATGAACCCTGATGGCGTCTTCCTTTCCAACGGCCCCGGCGACCCGTTTGCCGTGACTTACGCTATCGAGACGATCAGGGAACTCGCCGAATACAACCGGACCACCCGTCGCCTGCCGATCTTCGGTATCTGCCTCGGACACCAGCTGCTCTCGCTCGCCTTCGGCGCGAAGACCTACAAGCTCAAGTTCGGTCACCACGGTGCGAACCACCCGGTCAAGAACCTGCTGGACAACCGGATCGAGATCACCTCGCAGAACCACGGTTTCGCCGTCAACGAATGCTCGCTTCCGGATGTGCTTCAGCTCACCCACCGGAACCTTTACGACCAGACGGTCGAGGGCGTGAGGCACCGCGAACTGCCCTGCTTCTCCGTGCAGTATCACCCTGAAGCTGCCCCTGGCCCTCACGATTCGCACTACCTCTTCAAGGAGTTCGTCGAACTGATGGCCCACGCGCAGAACTGACCTGTCCGCAATCGGGGTGGCCTCACCGCCACCCCGATTCAGTTTCGTCCCGCCCACTCCAGACCAACCGGCTTTATCCCTTTCGTCGATCAGTACCTGCCGCCCGGGGCACTGAACCATATCGAAAAATCCATCTCTGTTATTGTTCCGGTAATTAAAGGGCACAACTCACCTCAACAGACAATGTCATTCTGATCCCGGCTTGTCGGAAGAAGAATCCATAACTCTCTTTTTAAAATGAAGATGGATCCTTCACTTCGTTCAGGATGACAGATTTGGAGCGGCATTCATTTGCGACTCAATGTTACCGAAGCAATAAGAAAATAACTGGCTGCCACGGGATTATGACTTACGCCGTTGCTGACTGAAAACAGCGAATGAAGCCCACTCTTCCTGCAGTCAAAAAGCACACCGACAAAACAGAAAGACAGCTCCGGTGCCCGACATGGGTTCGAACAGCCCGATACCGGGCAAGTTGTGACCGTTTTGCACCGTAAAGCCCTTTACTGCGTTTCCGAAATGCTTATATTGTCCCCCCGGCCGGCCGTGTGGCCGGAAGCGTCGAACAGTAACGTCGTATCCACAGAAGCCTACAACCAAGGCCCGTTCATGAAAAAAAGACTTTTCACCCCCGGCCCGACCCCCGTACCCGAGAATGTCATGCTCAGCATGGCGGCTCCGATTATCCATCACCGGAACCCTGAATTCATGGAGATCCTGGAGCAGGTGCACGAAGACCTCCAGTACCTGTTCAGGACAACCCAGCCTGTTGTGGTCATGACCTGCTCCGGCACCGGCGGCATGGAGGCCTCGATTTCAAGCCTGTTCGGCCCTGGTGACAAGGTGATTACGATCAACGGCGGCAAGTTTGGTGAACGCTGGGGAGAACTGGTACGCATCTTCACCGGCAACTGCGTAGAGGAAAAGGTCGAATGGGGATCGGCTCTGCAGCCGGAACGCCTCGTCGAGCTGCTTCGCGCCAACCCGGATGCACGTGGCGTCTGCCTCACGCACTCCGAAACATCGACTGGAACGGCGTCCGACATCAGAGCTCTCTGCGCGGCCATCAGGGAAGAGTCCGATGCGCTCATCCTCGTCGACGGCATCACGGCGATTGGCGCCCACGAGTTCCATTTCGACGACTGGGGCGCGGACATCTGTATCACCG
The DNA here is from genome assembly GCA_013334925.1 of Chlorobiaceae bacterium. Lineage (GTDB taxonomy): Bacteria > Bacteroidota > Chlorobiia > Chlorobiales > Chlorobiaceae > Chlorobaculum. The sequence goes on along the minus strand of JAAXWP010000001.1, from coordinate 61,998 downwards.
GTTCCCAGAAAGGGCTCATGATGCCTCCCGGCCTGGCACTCATCGCCGTATCCGAACGCGCCCAGGATATCATCAACGCACATGCCTCCGGCAGACCACAGTATTACCTGAGCCTCAAAAAAGCGCTGAAAGCCCATGCCGCCAACGATACACCGTTCACTCCGGCGGTGACGCTCATCATCGGCCTTGCCGAAGCCCTCAGGATGCTCCGCGAAGAGGGGATCGAGAACGTCTGGAAGCGACATGAACGCCTTGCGTCAGCTTGCCGTCAGGGATGCGAAGCACTCGGCATGAAGCTGTTCAGCAACTCCCCGTCATTTGCCGTCACTCCTGTCTGGCTGCCCGAGGGGGTCGACTGGAAGGCCTTCAACAAGATTCTCAAGGTCGGCAACGGCATCACGGTAGCTGCAGGGCAGGACGATTTCGCCGGCAGGATCTTCAGGATCTCACACCTCGGCTACTACGATGAACTTGACATGCTCTCCGTCATCGGTGGCCTGGAGTTCACGCTCAGAAGCATGGGCGTCCCGTTCGAGATCGGTTCTGGCGTCGCCGCCGTGCAGCGCGCGTTCCTCGCGGAATGACCGCAATCATACCATTTCCTCAGCCCGGTGTTTCAATGCCGGGCTGAAGGACTTATATTTCCTGAAAAATCGTCATGCTGCAACTGCTCACTGCCATGATCGTGCTGTTTTCGTTCAGCACCATCCCGAACGCCATCAGGCAGTACCAGATGTTTCTTGACGCATATCAGCGACAGCAATCCGGTGATCATGCCGGTGCCGGAAAAATCTATGCAGATCTGCTCTCCCGCTATCCGGACAGCTTCATCCGACGGGAAGCGCTGTTCAACCTGGCAGTTGCCGAATACTCCCAGAACCGTTTCAGCCGGGCTGCCACACTCAATTCCGGACTGCAGACCACCAAAGGCCCGATCGGCGTCAACGCTGCCTATAACCGAGGCAACTCACTGGCACAGGTTGCATTCGCCGATCCCGGAGCTCGCGACTACCAGAACCAGCTTCGTGCATCACTGGTCTGCTATCGTCAGGCGCTCATTGCCGACCCGAACCATACCGATGCCAGGATCAATTACGAAATTGTGCTGAGAGCGCTGCGTCGCCTCAACCCGCCACCGTCACCATCAGGAGGCGGCAGTGGAGGCGCGGGCGGAGGTAACCGTCAGACAAGGCAACAGGGGCTCAGTGTCGACATATCGAACATGATCCTCGACAACGCCCGTCTCCAGGAGGGGCAGATGATGCGCAAATATTTCAAACCTGCGCCTCCGCGGCAGAACGCCAAAGAAGCAGAGGACTGGTGACGGCCACAAGCATGAACAGGCAGGTCGCCCTGGTATTTCTGCCATCCGACAGCGGTGTGGACGGAGCCCGCTCCATTTACGGGGAAAACTCCGTGCCCGGACCACTCAGGTGGTTCAACGATACGGTCCGGAACCTTATCAAGAAAACGCAGTTTGCCATCCCTCCCCTGGCGCTCATGATCCTCTCCTCGGTTGAGGTGCCTGGCGTAGAACAGCAGATCTGCGATCTTCGGTTCGAACCGTTTCCGTTCGACAGGCAATGGGATCTGGTGGGCATCAGCGTCCAGACCGGTATGGCATCGAAAGCCTTCGCCCTTGCCGGGGAACTCCGCTCGAGAGGCATTCCGGTCGTACTTGGAGGACCGCATGTCACCCTGTTTCCCGAGACCTGCCGCCAGCATGCCGACATCCTCGCCATCGGGGAAGCGGATGACCTCTGGAAAGAGCTGCTGACCGACCTGGTCAGGGGAACCATAAGGCCCGAGTACCGTGCTGAAAATCCGCCGGATCTGTCCATTCCGCGCCCGGTATTCAGATCGTCACTCAAAAAGAACCGGTATTTCACCACCAATCTGATACAGACCGGGCGAGGGTGCCCCTACCGTTGCGACTTCTGCAACGTCCACGTCCTGAACGGCCACGCCTTGCGTCAGCGCCGTATCGGAGACCTGGTCGAAGAGGTGCAGCGATTCAGGGAGGACGACCACAGAATCTTCTTTTTCGTGGACGACTCCATCAATGCCGACCCCTCTTTCGCGCTGGAACTCTTCTCCCGTCTCGAACCGCTCGGCATCCGCTGGTTCGGTCAGGCGACGACCGCGCTCGGCCAGCAACCGAAACTGCTCGATGCTTTCGCCCGCTCCGGTTGCCAGGCCTTGCTCGTAGGTATCGAAAGTATCGAACCATCCAGCCGCGATGCGCACCGTAAAACACAGAGCCGTACCGAAGAGCTCGCAGGCAATATCAAAGCCATCAGGAACAGCGGCATAAGTCTCTACGGCAGTTTCATCTACGGCCTCGACGGAGATACCCTCGGCACACCATCGGCCATTCTCGACTTCATCGCCGACACGCGTCTCGATGTGCCGGGAATCAATATCCTGAGGCCTAATCCGGGGACAAAAGTATTTGACCGGCTCAGGGAAGAGGGGCGACTCCTGTTCAACCCTGACGACCTGGACTCGTTCCGTTTCACCTTCGGGCAGGAGATGCTCTACCGTCCGAAAAACATTCCGCTTCCCGATTTCATCGAAAGCTACTCGACACTCACCAGAAAGGTGTTCAATACCTCAAATGCCATCCGGCGCGGCCTGGAGGCACCGAGCATCAAACCGGCCGTTCTGCTCTTCAATCTTTTTTACGCCCACCTGTACAGCCTTTCGCGACATGATCTGCAGCGACAGCTCCAGCTTCTCGGCGAGGGATAAAATCCATTTTGATTTTGAGAGAACGCTATTAATCATTAAAATCAGGTTCGTATAATTTTATACATCATCAGCACCCAACTAACGAGAGCTCAAATACAAAGGAGAAGACCATGAAACGCTTCCTGCCTCTGCTTACCGTCGGACTGATCGTCCTTGGCGGATGCGGACTCGAAAAACCCCCGGCCAAACTTGCCGAAGAGCTGAAAAATGCCGATAAGCCTGCTGAGGCCCCGGCTGCAGCACCGGCAGCTGCTGCGCCTGCAGCACCGGCAGCAACTCCGGCCGATCCTAAACTCGCCGAAGGCAAAACGGTTTATGAAGGCGGTTGCAATGCCTGCCATGACGCCGGCATGATGAATGCACCGAAGCCTGGCGACAAGGCCGCATGGGCTCCCCGCATCGCGAAAGGTGAAGAATCCGTTATCAAGAACACGATCAACGGCATCAACGGCATGCCCGCAAAAGGTGGCAACACTGCTCTGACCGACGAGCAGCTCACCAATGCAGCCAAATACCTGATCAGCATTTCGAAATAACTGCCACGGCAGACATCGAAAAACGTAAAGGCCGGTTGAACCGGCCTTTACGTTTTTCGGTCACCATGCTGAAGGACAAAAGATTTGGAGGACAACGCACAAATTGGTAAAATACCGAGCTAAAGTCATTTATTAGCGTCCACACCACTCAACACCACAACCTTCAAGGGAGAAATAACTATGTCCCGTTTCGTTTCCGCTGCCCTGATCGGCGCTGCGATGCTCGTTTCCGGCAATGCTTTTGCCGCTTACAACGCTGCCGCTGGCAAGGCCACCTATGATGCAAGCTGCGCAACCTGCCACAAAGCCGGCATCATGGGCGCTCCCAAGACCGGCGACAAGGCCGCATGGGCTCCCCGCATTGGTCAGGGCATCGACAAGATGGCTGCCAAGTCGGTCGCCGGCTTCAAAGGCACCAAGGGCATGATGCCTGCAAAGGGCGGCAACGCCAAGCTGACCAACCAGCAGGTCGGTGACGCCGTCGCCTATATGGTCGGCCTGAGCAAGTAAGCTTTTTACGCTGCAAAAAAAACGGGAGCCAGACTCCCGTTTTTTTTTGCGGTTCCTATTCATGGACGCAGCCCCTCGCAAGTTGCAACAATTTGCTATCTTTGGTCTTACGAATCCCCTTCTGAACAGAGCACGAGATGCAGGAACATGGAGACTGAATACCTGGGATACGCAGCTGGTTTGCTGACCACCTTCGCTTTCGTTCCCCAGGCATATCGAATGATCCGGACCCGTCAGGTTCGGGACATCAGTCTTTCGTGGGCAGTTGCCATGACTACAGGATCGCTGCTCTGGCTTTGCTACGGAATTGCCCGGGAAAGCCTCCCCATGATCGCCGCAAACGGTATCTCCCTCGTGCTTCTCAGCATTATCCTGGCATTGAAAATCCGTCACAGCTGAACGCTTTGGCAAACCATAAACTCCATCAGTACCGAATATGAAGAGACCAGCCATTGGATTTATCGGAACAGGAAGAATCGCCCAGGCCCTGATATCGGGTCTCGTAAAGACACCCGGCTGTGAAATTGCAGGTTTTGACAAAGATGCCATGGCACTGCAGGCTGTTGCCGAACGTTTCGGAATCCTGCCGGTACATTCGATACCTGAGCTCGCAGCCAGAAGCTCCATTCTCGTCATCGCCGTCAAGCCATACCAGGTTGCCGATGTTCTGGGTGAACTCAAACCGGCTCTGGGTGCAGATCATCTCCTCGTAAGCGTTGCCGCGGGCATTTCCACAGAGTTCATCGGTGCCAGCTGTCCGGAAGGGACAAGAATCATCCGGGTGATGCCGAACACACCGGCATTCGTCGGCAAGGGCATGACCGCCCTTTGCAGGGGCGCATTTGCCACCGACAGTGATCTCACCCTCGCCGAGGAGCTTTTCAGCGCCATCGGCCGGACAGCCGTTGTCGACGAATCGGGAATGGACGGTGCGACGGCCGTTTCGGGCAGCGGACCGGCATACATGTTCCGCATCATCGATGCCATTGCCGAAGGCGGAGTCGCCTGCGGACTGGACAGGGAGACCGCGCTGCTGCTGGCGGCGCAGACCATGCTCGGCGCGGCAACCATGGTGCTCGAGAACCCGAAAAGCCCGGAAGAGCTGGTCAGGGAGGTCACGACACCGGGAGGGACGACTGAAGCCGGCCTGAAGGAGATGGATCGACATGGCGTCAGTGCCGCGCTTGCAGAAACTGTCAGAGCGGCGGCGGCACGATCAAGGGAACTCATGAAATAGTCCTGTTATGCACAAAAGCCTGATGTTCTGTCTGCTGGTGATTTCGCTTCTGTTACCGGCAGCATCGACGCAAGCAAAAAGCGTGGGCAAAACAGCCCCTCGCGATACGCTGTTCATCGATGCCTCCATCGACAATCGGACACCGTACGTGGGCCAGGAGGTGCTGCTCACCTATAACCTCTATTTCAGAACCATCGCGCCAAGAATTTCCGATACCGGCAAAGCCGAACATCCCGGGCTTTGGGGCCAGGAGGTGACACCTGAACGATACATCAGGAGCATCCCCGCCACGGTGTCCGGACAGGAGTATCGAAAGGCTGTCGTCAAAAAGATCCGTCTCGTGCCGATTCAGGCTGGCCGCCTCACGGTCTCCAACTATCGTCTGCGTTGCTTTCTGCCACAGGACAGCGGGTTGAGCCTGGAAAACAGCAAGGATATCGAGAAGGTCATCATCGCACCGACGACCACCATCGATGCAAAACCACTCCCAAAACCGACACCTGAAGGATTCAGCGGCGCCGTCGGAGCATTTGCGGTTACCCTGGCAACCGACCATTACCAGTTACACGCAGGAGAGGCGCTGAACCTCTCCATCAAAATCGATGGAAAAGGAAATCTCAAGACATTCCCACCGGTAACGGTCAACTATCCAGCAGGCTTCAGACAGGAAGCGCCAGCCGTTCCAACCGTCATTCAGGAAGATGCGGACAACACCGATGAAGCGGTCACGTCCAGAATCACGCTCAGGCCAGAAAAACCGGGCACCTATCGGTTCACACCGGTCAGGCTCACGGCGTTCAATCCCTGGAAAGCCCGTTACGAGACCGTCTCTACAGGCGACATAACCGTCAGGGTACTTCCCGGAGTGACCTTACCGAAACAGGCTGTCCAGGACTCCATCCCGGTCCCGCAACCTGAAAAGACCGGCTGGATTCCTCCTGCTGTCATGATCGCAATGGCCGCAGGCGTCCTGGTGCTGATCGCCATCCTCTACCTGGTCGGCTCGCGGCAGCGCAAGCAGGTTCCCGCAAGTGCTCCCAAAGAGCCTGAACCGTCGATGCCAAAGCCGGCACTGGACTCTGCAGAGACCTTACGGAAGAGAATTTACGAAGCGCTGCGCTCTATAGGGATTCCCAATCCTGCGGGAATGACCTCACTCCAGATCAAAAAGGCGCTGACGGTTCGCAGCATCAAACCTGAAAGTGCGGAAGCTTTGCTCGAGCTTCTGAAAATGATCGACCATGCGGTCTACACTCCAGGGAAAACCTCAAAGGAATCGATCGAGAAGCTCAACAGAAAAGCGCATGCGGTCATCGAATCCCTGTCGAAGCGCCGGGCTTCATAACCGGGCCTGATGCCGGATCCCGCTCAGGCGAGTTCCGGCATCCCGATGGCGATCTCCGGATGATCGGTGATGATACCATCCACACCCATGAGCTTCATTCGAATCATCTCTTCTGACGGATTGACTGTCCAGACGATAACCCGAACGCCATATCCATGCAGTTTTTCGACGAGCTGGCGGTCGACGAGTGAATAGTGCGGATTGACATAGTCCGGAACGAAGCCGAGACAATCCGGAAACTGCTCCAGAGCCATCCTGTCTTCGACAAGAAACCCGTAACACAGATCCGGTGCCAGCCGGTGCGCTTCAGCCACGATCCGGGCATCGAACGACTGGAGACGAATCCGGTGAGCGATACCGGACTGCAGAATTTCCCGGACAACCAGAGCGGCATACACGGACGGCTCAGGAAAAGCGATACCCTCGAGGCCGGGGCTTGATTTGACTTCGAGATTGTAGATCATCTCCCCCGCTCTCCCGGAGCGTTCGACATGCGCGTCCACCTCTCGGAGCATATCGGCGAGCGTCGGCCTCGAGGCGACGATCTGCTTCTGGCCGGGAAATGCCGGCGACGGCGTCCCGCAATCGAAACGAGATATGGTCTCGTATGGCATCGAGTAGAGATATCGCTTCAAAGAGAGGTCTCCCGGATGCCCGATAATCCAGGGGTCATGAGAGATGACGATACGGTGATCACGGGATACGACCAGGTCGAGCTCGATCACCCGGCATCCGAGATCGGCCGCCATGCAGAAGGCGGGAATGGTGTTTTCAGGATAAAAAGCCCGTGCCCCTCTGTGGGCCTGGATTTCGAATGTCATAACCGTTTTGAGTGGACAAGAGGAAAGTGATCCCTCAATAACCCGAGACTGACACCGGACTTCATGCGGCGCCGTGCAGATAACCCGGCGGCGCGGACAGCGGTGGAACTATTCGAATCTGCCTGCCGGACTACGGCAAGAGGCCATCTGCTTCAGGATGCACGCCTGCTGCCATTTGACGGCCGAGATGGCTTGGCTGTCGGGGCTTTCCTGTTCTTTTTCTTGTGGACTTTGTTGCCGGCGGCTTTCGTCCCGTTGGACTGAGGCAATCCATGGGTACCGAAGAGAGACGTGGTGGTGGAGGAGCCGTTTTTGCGTGCACGGTTGAATTTGTTCCTGCGATACTTCTTCTCGAGGTCGGCGTAAGGACTGGGAGGGTCTGGCGAGGTGTTGAAATTGTTGTAGTTGGGCTCATCAACAACCTCGTAAACATCATCCAGGACCACGTCAGGATGAATCTTGTTCTGCAAGTTGATCAAACGTTTTTGTTGCGGAGAATCTCGGGCATTACTTAACTCGGGATCTCTCCGGGAATGGGGTTATTAATTTAAAACTTTAACCAGAAAAAGCAAGAACACTATTCATCTAAGGCACGGCACAAAACATCGCACCGTTCCTAAAAAGACTGGTGAGCCCTGTGGTTTCGGGTTTTCAATTGACTGTTAACCGTTCAATTGTTACATTTTCCAATACGATTCAAATGAACCCTTAACCCGGAGATTCACACTATGGACATTCGCCGCTGGATTCTGGCATTCATCATGCCACCCGCAGCCGTTATGAACAAAGAAGCTGGAACGATCATGCTTACCGGTCTTCTGACCCTTCTGGGCTGGGTCCCGGGTGTCGTCGCGGCCTCGATCATGCTGGTGCAGGAACAGAAGATGAAAGAGATTCAGGCCTGAACTTCCTGTCTGAATCTTTCATCCCACCCAACGCCAGTGGCTGGCAGATAGTTCACAATCCGGAGAGGTTTATGGCTGTATGCGCCAGAAGCCTCTCCGGTATTGCCGTTTACCTTTAACGGCGATAGCCTCTTTCAGCAACCCTCCGCTTTCGACCGATTTCAATGTCATCATCGTCCTATAAACGAATCGTCGCCATCGACTACGGCACCAAAAGGATCGGCGTCGCCAAGAGCGATCCGCTCTGCATGTTCGCCCAGCCGGTCGGCACCTTCGACGAGGAGGGGCTGTTCAAAGTCCTCGACGCCATACTGCGTGAAGATGGCATCAAACTGTTCATCGTCGGCTACCCCCTGAGCGACAGCGGAGAGACCAACCGCATGACCGGGGTGATCGACAGGTTCGTCGTGGAGCTGCGCGAGCGATTCCCGGCGATTCCCGTTGAAACCGTCGACGAGCATCGCTCCTCGAAGGATGCCCGAAGGATCCTGGTAGATTCAGGGCAGAGCCGGAAGCAGCGAAGCGTCAAGGGGGGGCGTGTCGACACCGCCGCCGCGTGTGTCATCCTGCAGGGGTATCTCGATGCGTCACGATGACCCGGCAGCCACCCTCGCCCATTTTGCGTTTAGCTTTTCGGAAGGGCTTCTGTATCTTGAATGATCAATAACATCATTGTTTACCCAATCCCGTCTTTTCCCGCATGACCAACTCTGATACCCTCGCGATGTTCAAATCGACCGGAGCGCTGCTCGACGGTCACTTCAGACTCACCTCCGGCCGCCACAGCGACTCCTATTTTCAGTGCGCCAAGGTGCTGCAGCACCCGGAACACCTTACGACGATCTGCTCGGCGATTGCCGGCCATTTCAGGGAGAGCGGCATCACGACGGTCATCTCTCCGGCCATCGGAGGCATCGTCGTCGGTACCGAAGTGGGACGCCAGCTGGGAGTGAAAACCATCTTCGCCGAACGGAAAGACGGCGTGATGACCATCCGCAGGGGCTTTGAGATCGATCCCTCCGAAAAGGTGCTGGTGGTCGAGGACGTCATCACGACAGGAGGTTCCGTGGCCGAAGTGATCGAACTGGTGAAAGCCGCCGGAGCCACGGTTTCCGGTGTCGGATCGGTGGTCGATCGCAGCAATGGCAGGGTAAGGCTTTCGGAGAACCAGTTCTCGCTGCTCTCCCTCGAAGTGGTGAGCTATACGCCCGAGGAGTGCCCGCTCTGCAAGGCGGGCGTTCCGATCTACGCCCCCGGCAGCCGCACGAACCCTCAAGGTTGATCACGCCGATGCGGCAGCATATCGACAGGATTTCGTTTGTCGGCCTGGGGCTCATCGGGGCCTCGCTCATGCAGGCAGTCCGGCGCGGCGCTGAAGAGTGTGGCCGGAAGATCGAGCTCGTCGGGTGGGACCCTGGTTTCGATACCGACGACATCGCCTGCGTCACCTCCACGCTGGGCCTCGACCGGTTCGAAGCGAACCCCGCACGGCTCTATGATGCCAACGTGATCGTGCTTTGCGCCCCGGTAAAGACCAACATCGCCCTGCTCGATCAGATCAGGGACTATGCACCGGAAGGTGCGCTCATAACCGACGTTTCGAGCACCAAAAAGCTGATTGCAGAAAAAGCAGCGGCCCTGGATCTCGAGTTCATCGGTATGCACCCGATCGCCGGTCGTGAACAGCAGGGGTACCTGGCAGCGTCTCCCGAGTTGCTCTCGGGACGACTCCTGATCGTCTGTTCAGGCGATACCTTGCCGGAAAGCGGCCTTGCAGGAGAGTTCTTCTCCCTGCTCGAAGCTGCGGGATGCATTCCGGTGGTCATGTCACCCGAGGAGCACGACCGGATCTATGCGAACATAAGCCACCTGCCACAGCTGATATCGACCGTCCTGATGACGCACTGCCAGGAGAACATCAGCCGTTCGGGACCGGGATTCGCTTCGGTAACCCGGTTGGCCGGCAGCCCATGGCCAATATGGCGGGACATCATCGAAACCAACAGCGACAACATCGCCGAAGAGCTCGAAACCTTTTCGGCGAGCCTTTCGCAACTGGCTGCGGCCATTCGTGAAAAGAACCTGGAAGCCATCTCCGAATACTTCGGTGAAGCGAACCGCCTCTATCAATCCCTTCAGCAAGGAAGCCGGCCATGAAGTTCGCCATCATCGTCAATGTCATGCGTCACCAGGCCCTGCAACTGTCCCGGGAACTCGCCGACTGGCTTGACCGGAGAGGGCACGAATACTGTTTCGACCCTGAATCGGCCAAAGCTCTCGACAGTCCGAATTCGGTCGATGTCGAGTCACTGAACCGCATCTGTGACGTATTCATTGCCCTGGGCGGAGATGGAACCCTCCTGTTCACCTCTCACTATTCGCTCGCAAAGCCGGTGCTCGGCATCAACGTAGGCAACCTCGGATTCCTTACCGAGTTCACCCCGACCGAGATGTTCACGGCTCTGGAACATGTCCTGACCGGAAACTATTCGATCCATACCCGTTCGCAACTCGAAGCCAGCGTTGAAACCAATGGCACGACACAGCGATTGAACGCACTGAACGACGTGGTGATCGAAAAGGGAACCTATTCGCGGATACCGACCTTCGTAATCCGTCTCGACGACGAGGTGCTTGGGTCTTACCGCGCCGACGGGATCATCATCGCCACATCGACCGGTTCGACGGCCTACTCGCTGTCAGCCGGAGGCCCGATCATCGCACCGAAATCGAACGTCTTCGTCATCACGCCCATCTGCCCGCACATGCTGACCGTCAGGCCGATCGTGATCAGCGATGAAAAGATCATCCGTGTTTCGGTTGACGCTCCCGACGGAGGGTTTCCGCTCAACCTCGACGGCCACCTGTGCAAGATGCTTGCCCCGAACGAGATCGTCATGGTCCGCAAATCGCCGCAGGCCATCAATCTCGTAGCAAATGAAAAACGAAGCTACTGCGATATCCTCCGCTCCAAACTGCTCTGGGGCCGTGAACACCCCACAGGCCAGTAGCCGCCTGATCAGTAACCCGATCCCTCTCCGGCCACATGACCGTGCATATCAGTCCCGAATCGCTGCAACGCATTCTTGGAATACCTCCCACGACCCCGCTGGACCCGCCATCCATGGGCCGCGCCCTTCGTGTCACCGCCTGCCCCGCTCCAGGATTGAATCCGCGGCTGGCAGGTTTTGCATCAGCGCTCCTGGAGTGTTTGCGCTCATGCGGTGCGTCGGTGACTGAAGAACATGATGCCAGGAACAGTGACTCGCGTTTCGCTGCGGGTACGGTCGTCATCGCGCCCGGATCCTTTCCCGATCACCTGCTTCCGATCAACCGCGTCTCGACTCTGTACAACAACATCATCGTCGGCATTTACGACGAACCTCCACCGGTATCTGCCAGCGACACACCGCAGGAGACGCTGGACGCCGTCGTGGGACGTCTGGCATGGGACATGGTGCATCTGGTCATCTACCTGACCGGGGACTCCTGGACCATATGCAGCATGAACGGTGGTGTCACGACCTTCCAGACGGCAATGCCCCTGCAGCAGGATGTCCTGCGGGTCCTGGTGCCGAAACTGACCGCCCAGGTCGTGCCTCCCCGGGCGGGCGACATCGAGATCCGTCATGGAGAGCTCGACACCTCTCTCCCCTGGTTCAGGACGATCGCCCGGGACTTCGAAGAGAGCGGCCGCATCTGGGACGGCAACCCGCTCCTGATGAACCACACTTCGACGGAGGGACTTGCCTACAGGAATGCGTTCTACCGGAAAATCGTGGCCCGCTATCTCGACGAGCGGACCGGCATGAGCTACGGATTCCTTGCCCGCCAGTTACCGGTCAGCATTTCGCCGGCAGTCGATGCCTGCTCGAACCGGCGCGCCCCGGATACATCGTCCGTTGAAATCGGGATCGCCGGCAAACGATTCTTTGTGCCTATACCAGAGGTCCGCGTCGTAACGACCCGTTCGGGATGCCGGAAAACCGCTGTCGACCGCCATCGCGACCTTATCGAAACATCGCTCGCCGACGGCCGTATCCGGATTGCCACCGCTGCGGCACTGTCCGCAGAATCAGCCGTCCGCCCATCGTTCGACACACTGACCATTGTCGCCCATGCGTTGGGCAATGCCTTGGTATCGAGCATCCTGCAGACCTTGAGGCCCGAGGATCGATTCGCATCGCTGCTCGCGGATTCTGGCGCGGCAATGACCCACTGGCACCACTATCCCGATGACGACACGCTGCCCGAAGGCTACATAATCCATGGAAAAGTCAATCCGCCGGTCTCGTGTTCCACGCCGCAATCGGCGGTGTACAGCCTCATCGGCAAGCTCGATGCCCTTGAAATGGCTCTTGGGGAGGGGGTGGAGTATCTGGGTGACGCACATTTCGAACCCGGACATGGGACCAACCTGGTAGGAGTCCGGTCACTGGCCGAAATCGCGAAAATGATGAATGGTTCGAAAGTGAACGGAGCAGAGGCACCGGAACAGCGAATTGCTCACGGATGATCCGGAGGTAAAAAAAAGTGCAGGGAATCGACCTCTACCCTGTGGAGAAGATCGGTACCCTGCACCTCCTGAAACAGCAGACCAACCGGAGTTCAGTGCGCCGGAGCCGGTTTGTCACCGTAGGCCCACTTTCCCTGGTGCTCCAGAATCATTTCGACGATCTCCCGGATGCAGCCGCGTCCACCTTCGTAGACCGAAATGTAGGCAACACGATTTCTCAGATACTCTACCCCGTTGATCGTCGTGACCGGAAGACCGCACATTTTCAGAATATCGAGCTCCTCGATATCGTCTGCGATGCACGCGCACTCCTCGTCCCGAAGGCCGTGTCGCTGTTTGAACGTTTCATAGGCCTCGAGACGGTTGCCGCCTTCGAGAAACAGGTCGATCGGGCCTGCGGCTTCGAGCAACGGCCGGTAAACACTGGCGTTGCGTCCCGAAACGACCGCAACATGAAGCCCGCATCGCAGAGCCTCGCGAATGGCCACCGCGTCACGTGCGTAGAGGCCGGGAAGCTCCCGCCCCTCGCTGTCCAGCGTGATGGTCCCGTTATTGAGAACGCCGTCGATGGGAAAAACCAGCGCCTTGATGCCGTCAAGCGCAGTACCGACCTGCGAAGAGGGGTCAGCCTGGAACGGCTGCATGCCGAAAAACTGGAATGAGCTCAATTCAGTGATGATTTACCGTGAATGAATCGACTGCACGCAGGCCTGAAGCTGCAGCAGCTCCCTGACCATCGGAGCGAACTCGTCGAGGCGGACCTGTGTAGCCGCATCCGACCGTGCACTCGAAGGATCGGGATGAACTTCGAAAAAGAGGCCGTCGACACCGGTAGCCACCGCAGCTCGGGCGAGCGGAAGCAGGAAGCGGCGGTCGCCGCCGGACACTCCGGAAGCCGCACCGGGCAACTGGACGCTGTGGGTGGCGTCGAACACCACCGGCCAGCCCGACTCGCCCATGATCGGCAACGCCCTGAAATCGACCACGAGATTGTGATAGCCGAATGTAGTACCCCGCTCGGTCAGCATGATCTTCCTGTTTCCGGTGGAGGCGGCCTTTTCGGCCGCATAAGCCATGTCTCCAGGCGCCAGGAACTGCCCTTTCTTGATGTTTACCGTCAGGCCGGTCGCTGCCGCGGCAACGAGCAGATCGGTCTGTCGGCAAAGAAACGCGGGAATCTGCAGCACATCGACATATTGCGCAGCAAGCTCCACCTCTCCCGTCTCATGAACATCGGTCAGAACGGGCATCCCATAGGTTGACCTGACCTCGGTCAGGATCTCCAGGGCTTCACGATCGCCGATACCGGTAAAAGAGGAGGCCGAAGAGCGGTTTGCCTTGCGATACGAACCCTTGAAAATGACCGGAATATCCATCTCTTCGCGGATTCGATCGAGTTCGGCAGCCACCTCCATGGCCATCTGCCGCCCTTCGACAAGGCATGGACCCGCAATGAGAAACAGGCCTTTCGGGCCGGGCAGATTCACATTTCCGATCGAGAACTTTTGCATGGGTTTTCCCGTTAGTCAAAACAGCCGGTACATAAGGCTGCCGGCGGGTTAAAGTTGGTTTTTCAAGCCTTTAATTTACACATTAATTTATCTTTTCACTCTCACAGTTCGACAACAAGCCCATAACGCACTATGAACACCGCAGACACCAGACAGAGGCTTCAGGATATCGAAAAACAGATAGCCAGCCTTCGTGAGGAGCAGGCAACGGTCAAGGCGCAATGGGAGGCGGAAAAGGAGCTTATTCACGCTTCTCGTCGCCTGAAATCGGAGCTCGAGGAGCTTCGCGTCCAGGCCGAAAACTATGAACGCAGCGGCGACTACGGAAAGGTAGCCGAGATCAGGTATGGCAAGATCGCCCAGCTCGAACGCGATCTCGAGGAGAACGCACGGAAAATCGAGGCCAAACAGGCATCGGGCGACCTGATCATGAAAGAGGAGATCGATGCAGGTGACATTGCGGATATCGTCTCCCGCTGGACCGGCATACCGGTAAACAAGATGCTCCAGTCGGAACGCCAGAAACTGCTCGGCATCGAAGCAGAGCTGCACCGCAGGGTCATCGGTCAGGACGAAGCCGTCAGGGCCGTCAGCGAGGCCGTCAAGCGCTCGCGTGCAGGCATGGGCGACGAGAAACGACCGATCGGCTCCTTCATCTTCCTTGGCCCCACCGGCGTCGGCAAAACCGAGCTTGCCAGGACCCTGGCCGAATACCTGTTCGACGACGAAGAGGCCATGATCCGCATCGACATGAGCGAATACATGGAATCACACACCGTCAGCCGCCTCGTCGGGGCGCCTCCCGGCTATGTCGGCTACGAAGAGGGCGGCCAGCTCACCGAGGCGGTGAGACGTAAACCCTTCTCGGTGGTCCTGCTCGACGAGATCGAAAAGGCACATCCCGATGTGTTCAATATTCTCCTGCAGATCCTGGACGACGGACGCCTGACCGACAGCAAAGGCCATACGGTGAACTTCAAGAACACCATCATCATCATGACCAGCAACATCGGTGCGCAGCTGATCCAGAGCGAGATGGAGAAGATCGACGGCAACCCTTCCGAAGCCGTGCTTTCCGGCCTGCAGGACAAGCTGTTCCAGCTGCTCAAGCAGCAGGTGCGCCCGGAGTTCCTGAACCGTATCGACGAAATCATCCTCTTTACGCCGCTCACGCGTGACAACCTGAAGGAGATCGTCACCATTCAGTTCAACCGCATCCGGGAGCTCGCCATGCGGCAGCGGATCGCGCTCAACATCTCCGAAGAAGCGATCATGTGGCTGTCGAAAACCGGTTTCGACCCGGCATTCGGCGCACGTCCGCTGAAACGGGTCATGCAGCGCCAGATCACCAACCGACTGTCGGAGATGATCCTGGCCGGCCAGGTCGACGAGGGCGATACCGTCGAGATCACCGCCGGAGAAGAGGGTATTCTGCTGAGAAAAAAAGAGTGATAACCAAAATGGCCCTGAAGAGACTGCGGGGACAGCGGGGATGGATGGTGAAAAATGGAAGATATTTCTTTTTTTGTCCTGCACGCCCTGATGTCCTTGTAGTCACTGAACGTCCCTGTTGTCCCATAATCCCCTGAACCCATGAAACACCTCCGGTTCGCATTCATACTGACCATTCTTCCACTGCTTGTCGTCTGTCGCGCAGACGCGGCGTCGAGGCAGCCCGACAGCCTTTCGATCAAGATCGGCCAGATGCTGATGATCGGGTTCCGGGGACTCGACGTGAACAGCGAGCCACGACTCAGGGCGGATATCCAGAAACGGGGCATCGGAGGCGTCGTGCTGTTCGATTACGATGTCCTCTCCTCTTCTCCGGTACGGAACATCGAATCTCCGGCGCAGCTCCTCAATCTGACCACGGGGCTGCAGAGCATCTCCTCAATACCGCTGTTCATCGCCATCGACCAGGAGGGCGGCAAGGTCTGCAGGCTCAAGACCAGCCGTGGTTTTCCGCCAACCGTATCGGCTGCGCACCTGGGTAAAATAGACAACAGGGACAGCACGAAAATGGCTGCTGCCAACACCGCCGCCCTGCTCAGAAGCCTGAAGATCAACATGAACCTTGCTCCGGTTGTCGACCTGAACACCAACCCGGAAAATCCGGTCATCGGTCGCCTTGGGCGCAGCTTCTCGAAAAATCCTGACAAGGTGACCCGCATCGCCGGTATCTTTGTCGACGAGTTCCATGCCGCAGGCATCATACCGGCACTCAAACATTTCCCCGGTCATGGCAGCTCGACAACCGATACGCACAAAGACTTCACCGACATCACCGCCACCTGGTCGAAGAAAGAGCTGGAGCCTTACCGGAAACTGATCCGCAATGGTTATAACGATCCGGTCATGACCGCTCATGTCTTCAATGCCGGCCTTGACAGCCTCCATCCAGCAACCCTTTCAAAAGCGGTCGTCGACGGCCTGCTCCGTCAGGAACTCCACTTCACTGGCGTGGTGATCAGCGACGACATGCAGATGAAAGCCATCTCCGGTCTGTATGGCCTTGAAACAGCGATCCGCCTGGCCATCGATGCTGGCGTCGACATCATGCTTTTCGGCAACAACACGACCGCATACGATCCGGAAATCGCAGAAAAAGCCTCGGGAATCATCCGAAAGCTCGTCGAACAGGGGGCTATCCCTCAGCAAAGAATCGACGACTCGTACCGACGTATCATGGCATTGAAACAACGCACGCTCTATCCCCGTCAATGAAAAGTATTTACCTCGTACGCCACGCCAATGCCGGCTGGAGCAACAGCAACACGTCCGACTTCGAACGAACGCTCAGCGAACGTGGTCGAATGGAAGCCGACGAGATGGCCCGGCGCTTTGTCGTGAACGAAAGCCGCCCGGACCTGATCGTTTCGAGCCCGGCTGCGAGAGCGCTGGAAACTGCTGAGATTTTCGCTGAAATGTTCGGCTACGAGCCGGAGAACATACGCCGTGAAGCCGCCATTTACAGTGGAGATATCGATACGCTGGAGGGCATCGTCAAAGAGCTGCCCAAGGAGCTCGACAGTGTGATGATCTTCGGTCATAACCCGACCATCAGCCTCTACGCATCGTGGCTCTCAGGGCGACATATCGGACAGATGGAGACCTGCGGTGTGCTGAGGCTCGCGCTGGAAAAGAAAAAATGGAAGGATGCCAGGAAAGGATCGGCAAAGGCCGTCTGGTATCAGCAGCCTAAACGGCGTCAATAGTTTTCGGATTTGGGCTCACGATTCATGAGCTCGAGGATCGCCTGCTGGGCCGGCTTGTCCTCGAACAGCATCTCGTAGACCGCTCTGGTGATCGGCATCTCGACGCCAAGCCTCGATGAGAGCTCGACGACCGCTTTCGAGGTGAGCACACCTTCGGCGATCATGTTCATCTCGCTGATCACCTCATCGAGCTTGCGCCCCTTGCCGATCTGCTCCCCGACATAACGGTTTCGACTGTGCTTCGACAGGCAGGTAACCACCAGGTCACCAATTCCCGACAGCCCCGACATGGTCATCGGATCGGCTCCGAGACAGGCGCTCAACCGTGAAATTTCAGCGAGCCCGCGGGTGATGATCGCGGCTTTGGCGTTGTCACCAAAACCCAGGCCATCAGAAATGCCGGCGGCAATGGCGATGATATTCTTGACTGAACCGGCTATCTCCACCCCGACCAGGTCAGTATTGATGTAGACGCGGAAGAAGCGGGTATGGAAAGCCTCCTGAACCTTTCGAGCCGTCTCCTCGCAGGTGGAGCAGGCCACGACGGTCGTCGGCTGCTCGTGGGCGACCTCCTCGGCATGGCTCGGGCCATAGAGCACGGCGATCTGCGACGGAGTGAGGCCGGGCAGTGATTCCTGCAGCACCTCGGACATGCGCTTGCCGGTCCCGAGTTCGATACCTTTGGCCACATTGACGATGATCTTGCCATCGAGAGGTATTCCGGAGCAGGCCGATGCCGTCTCGCGCAGAGCCTGGGAAGGCACGGCGGTCACGATCATCCCGGCTTGACCGACCGTCTCCTGAAGGTTTTCATACACATGAAGTGAAGGCGGAAAGACGACGCCCCGGAGGTAGCGCTTGTTCTCACGTTCAGCTTCCAGTGCCCTGGCAAATTCCGGGCGATGTGCCCAGAGGCGCACCTCGTGGCCATTGCAAGCAAGCAACACGGCAAGGGTGGTGCCCCAGCTTCCGGCACCAAGAACGGCAATCTTCATCAGCAGGGTTCCGGAATCAGGAGCGGCGACCGAAGGTCACACGGTTTTCAGTTCCCGACAGCAGCCTTTTGATATTGGCGCGGTGGGTGTAAATGATCGCGGCGGCCACGATGACCCCGAAGATCAGGAGATGATAATCGAGGCTGTCATGTACGAACCATCTGGAGCCGAACACCTTTATGTAGTAATCGAGTCCGCCACCAAGCTCAAAGATATACTTGCGTATCGCGATGATAAGCGGAAACGCCAGCGCAGCAAGAATCGAACCGAGCGAAACGTACCGGGAGATCCAGACGGCAAGCAGGAATATGCCGATCACCATCAGCATGCTCACCGGCGCGATACCGATCAGCATACCGGCGG
The DNA here is from genome assembly GCA_013334925.1 of Chlorobiaceae bacterium. Lineage (GTDB taxonomy): Bacteria > Bacteroidota > Chlorobiia > Chlorobiales > Chlorobiaceae > Chlorobaculum. Next base: position 43,293 of record JAAXWP010000001.1, on the reverse strand, counting down.
CCGTGCTGACCCCCTTGCCACCCTTGAATCCGGCAAATACGGTAAAAACATGACCGATGACGGCTGCCATGCCGGCAATCAGGCTGACGGCAACTTCGTTCATGTCGGGAAAGGCCCCAAGTGGATGCGCCTTGAAAAACGCCACGACATACACTGCGGCAATCGTCCCCTTGAGAATATCGATCAGCGTCACGGTGAGCCCCACCTTCCAGCCGAGCACCCGGAACGCGTTGGTGCCTCCGGCATTACCGCTGCCGAACTGGCGGATATCGATCCCCTTGAGCAGCTTTCCGGCAATGATGCTGCTCGGGATCGAACCGATGAGGTAAGACATGAAAACGATGGCAAGCAAGGTAAGCATACAGATACCATTATAAGGTGTTCGACTGGAGTCCGTTCACTCGAGGCTCATGCCTTGGCGACCGATCCTATAATGTATGCATTTTCCTGTCTTGACTTCAAATAGCCCATGATGTGATCGACACGATCCTTCGCTACGATCATCACCAGGCCGAGGCCCAGGTTGAAGGTGCGGCGCATGTCCTCTTCGGGTACGGAGCCTTCGCGTCGGATCAGATCGAAGATCAGCGGTTCCGGCCAGGAGGACCAGTCCACCGAAAGGGTGAGGCCGTCCGGGACGATACGCATGGTGTTCCCCATAAGTCCGCCACCGGTGATATGCGACATACCCTTGAGGTCAGGCGAGCCGATGAGTGGCTGGATGACCGAGAGGTAGGAACGGTGCACCTTCAGGAGCTCCTCGCCGATCGATCCGTCGAGTCCGGCAACCTTCTCGTGCATTCTGCCCTCGAACACTTTGCGGGCAAGCGAGTAGCCGTTGGTGTGCAGGCCGGTCGAAGGAAGGCCGATCATGACGTCGCCAGCTTCGAGTCTCGAACCGTTGACGATATTGGGCTTGTCGACCACGCCAACGATCGTGCCGGCAAGGTCAAAATCTTCGGCTTCGTAGATACCCGGCATCTCGGCGGTCTCTCCACCGATGAGGGCACAACCGTTCTCACGGCATGCATTGACCATGCCGGTGACGACCGACGCGGCGATTTCGGGTTTCAGCTTGCCGCAGGCGTAGTAATCCAGGAAGAAGAGCGGTCTGGCGCCACAGACAAGAATGTCGTTGATACAATGGTTCACCAGGCAGGAGCCGACCGTGTCGTACTTGCCGAGCTCGACAGCGATCTTCAGCTTGGTGCCGACACCATCGATGCTGCTCACCAGCACCGGCTGCGTCATGCTGGTGAAGTCAGGCTGGAAAAATCCCCCGAATGCGCCAATATCGGTCATCACCTGGGTTGTGAAGGTCTGGCGGACCTGCGGCTTGATGAGGCGAACGAACTCCTCGCCCGCGGAAATATCGACTCCAGCTTTCTTGTAATCCATCTTCTTCTTTGTTTTCTGATCCTGTAATTCTGATCCTGTAAATAAATCCTGTTCGATCCGTTCCGAAATCAGCTGCCTGCCGGTTTCTCGAAAATGCCGCACTGCTCTCCGGAGAAGAACTCGCAATGCAATGCAAGAACGGCGGAGGGAACATCATGCTCTTCGACGACAACGCCGACGTTGATCTCCGACGCGCCCTGGGAGATCATCCGCAGGTTGACGTTACGAAGCGAGCCGAATATCCTGCCCGCGACGCCTCTCGACATGCGCAGGTTGTCACCCACAACGCTGACCGTAGCCACCTTGTGTTCGAGCTCCACGTCACCAAGAGCCGAAAGTGCCTGGATGAGCGGTTCGCTGACGGTCGTGTCATCGACGGTGACCGACACCGACACCTCGCTGGTCGAGATCATCTCGACCGACACGCCGAAACGCTCGAAGACGCCGAACAGCTCGTTCATGAAACCATGGCGGCCGAGCATGCGATTGGAACGAACGTTCACGATCGCCTGACCTTTCTTGACCGCGATCGACTTGACGAGCCCTTCATAGCTCATGCCCGAAAGCAGTGCCGGGTCGTCGGTGATCAGGGTGCCTTTCGAATCGGGATGCCATGTATTGAGCACATACACCGGAATGTTCTTTCTGACTGCCGGGGCGATCGTATCGGGATGCAGCACCTTCGCGCCAAGGTAGGCAAGCTCGGCCGCCTCGGAGAAGGTCATGATCCTGATGCTCCTGGCATCGGGAACGAGACGCGGATCGCAGGTCATCACACCGTCGACGTCTGTCCAGATCTCGATGGAGTCGTCATGCAGCCAGGCGCCAAGCAAAGCGGCCGAAAGGTCGGAGCCTCCGCGACCGAGCGTCGTGGTCTTGCCTGCGGTGGTCGAACCGATATAGCCCTGAGTCACGACGATCACGCCGGATTCGAGCACCGGACGGATCAGTTCGGCAACCTTCGCTTCGCACACCTCGTCGATCGGACGGGCGAAACCGAAGTTGTCGTCAGTGATCATCACCTGACGGACATCGAGCCACTGGCAGCGCTGCCCCTGCTCGGCCATGGCCGCCGCGAACACGGTGGTCGAAAGCAGCTCGCCGAAGGAGCAGAAGGTATCCTTCGAACGCTCGGTGAGTTCGCCGACAATCTCGATGCCCTTGACGAGCATTTCAAGACGGGATACGTAGCCGTCGATCTTTTCGGCAAGCTCTTCCCTCAGCGCCTCGTCCCCGACCATCTCGCCAACAAGGTCGACGTGGTGCTTCCTGACTTCGGCGACCTTGGCAAGAGCCTCATCGAGCCGTCCGCTACCGGCGGCATCGGCAATCTGGATAAGTTTGTTGGTAATGCCACTACAGGCACTCAGTACGACGAGCGGCACGCCCGCCTTCCTCTTCTCAGCGACAATGGCGATCGCCTGCTGCATGGCGCTTGCCGTGCCGACAGATGTTCCGCCAAATTTCATGACTGCCATATAACTTCAATCGGATGAATAAGTTTCGCGATCGTTTTTACGGTACGGATTTCTTATACTGCGAAAATGGAGAGTTTTTCCTGAACCCAGAATACCGGGATTCCGGCATACCCCCATGAACGAGCATCACCGATTCCGCCTTACGTCGAAACCGGAATGGCGCAGCACCATGCAACCCTTCGTAATCCTGCTGCTCTCCGCCATCATGCTCTCGCTCGGCGCCTGTCAGAGCTCGCGCTCCCTCTCCGATCGCATGGAGAGCAAATATAGTTTAAAAAAGAGAAAATCATATATCTCCTGCTCCCGTCCGGAGGGCATTTCAGGTTGTCCGCTTCCTGTCAGGGTATCTGAAAATTCCTACCAGCAGATGCTCCGGTGGATCGATGCCGCCAAAGGCACGAAATATCACTATGGCGGGACGGTTCCGGACGGGTTCGACTGCTCCGGATTCGTGCAGTACCTCTACAGCCTCTCCTATCAGGTGGCGCTGCCACGGACCTCCGGAGATCTGGCACTGCTCGGATCGATCGTTCGGCTCGATGACCTCAGGCGCGGTGACCTGGTTTTTTTCAGCTCCGGAGGGGATCTGGTGGACCATGTCGGCATATTCATCGGCGACGGCAGGTTCGCCCATTCGGCATCGAAAGCCGGCGTCACGGTCAGCTCGCTTCGCCAGACCTGGTACAGCGCCCATTTCGCGTTCGGGACCAGGGTCATAAAAGTCGAATGAGCGACAGGTAATGCGAAAGGTTAAATTTGTATCTTCACGACCGGAATAGCTATCAGCAACAACTTCAGGGACCCGCGTCAATGCAGCCGCCGAAAACCCACAACCATATCGAGCTGTCTTTCGAGATCGACAGCGACCTGTTCGAAGTCTATATAGCCGTGCTATCACAGCAAGGCATCGAATATTTCCTCGAAGAGGACAGGAAGCTTCTCGCCTATCTGCCTGAAAATGACTGGAACGCCGGGAAGGAGCAGTCGATCAGGGACCTCCTGCAGCAGAGCTTCGGATCGGTCCCGCACTACACCGTGTCGCTCATGGCAGACCGGAACTGGAACGCTGAATGGGAAGCACATCTGAAACCCGTCCAGGTTTCTGACCGGTTCCTGATCGTCCAGCAGCAGAAGGAGTACGAGGTAAAACCTGGACAGATCGTCATCGCCATCAACCCGAAAATGTCGTTCGGAACCGGCTACCATGCCACGACGCGCCTCATGCTGCGCCAGATGGAGGAGATCGACCTCACCGACCGCAAAATCATGGACATCGGCACCGGCACCGGCGTGCTGGCAATCGCCGCCAGGAAGCTCGGCAACAGAAATCCGATCCTGGCCTTCGACAACAACGCATGGGCGGCGGAGAACGCGGTTGAGAATGTCGAGGAGAACCAGGCGCCCGACATCCGGGTAGAGCTGCTCGATGCCGAAGAGGAGCTCGCCGCAAATCTCGAGGAGGGCTATGACTTCATCATCGCCAACATCAACAAGAATGTCATCGACCGCATCCTCCCGGTCATCCGCAAGCACGCCCCTGCAGCCGAAGTGCTGCTCTCGGGCATCCTCGTTTACGACGAACCCTGGCTCAAGAAGCTGATCAAACGGCTGGGGTATACCGCAAAAAAAACCATTTACGAGGACGAGTGGCTCTCCTGCCTGATCGACCCGAAAAAATAAACGGCTCCGACATGGCAAGAACAGCATGCATCGACGTGGGCACGAACACGGCACTGCTCCTCGTCGCCGATCTCGATCCGGCCACCGGTCGGATCATCCCGGTCGAACACCGGCAGACCATTGTCCGGCTCGGCCAGAAGGTCGATGAGGGGCGGGTCATCTGCAGCGAGGCCCTCAACCGCCTCGTCGCCTGCATGAACGAGTATGCCGGGCTTTGCCGGCAACTCGGTGTGAACCGCATCCTGGCTGCTGGCACCAGTGCACTCAGGGATGCCGGGAACCGTGAGGAGATCATCGATGCGGTACGGGACGCAACCGGTATTGAACTTCGCTGTATCAGCGGCAAGGTGGAGGCAGAACTCACCTTTTTCGGCGCCGTGGCAGGCATGGCCAACGTTCCGGAACCATTCACGGTCATCGATATCGGCGGAGGCAGCACCGAGATCATCATGGGCACCACAACCAGCGTGGAGCTTTCCGTAAGCATCGACATCGGATCGGTGCGCCTGAGCGAACGTTTTTTCACCGGCCTCCCACCGGCACCTGCACAGATCGACGCCGCCATAGACGAAATCAACCGCCAGCTCTCTGCCAATCTCTCACCCTTTTTCACCTCGAAAACGGAGGTGTTCGGCGTGGCAGGAACTCTGACCACCATCGCCCAGGTAAGCATGGGAGACCGGCGCTTCAACCCCGGAAAGGTGCACGGCTTCAGGCTCGAATACGCTCATGTGCATCGTCTCCTCGAACGACTCCGTTCGATGCCCTTGCATGACATCGTTACCCTTGGCATTCCCGAGGGCAGAGCGGACGTCATCCTCATGGGAACGCTGATTCTGCATCAGTTCATGCGACAACTTGGAATCGACACCGTAACCGTCAGCATTCAGGGGCTGCGCTTCGGCATGGCGCAGCAGGAACTGATGCGACTGCGACAGGAAAATTTCAGGGTATGACTTGACGATGAGCCCCTATTTTTAGTACTTTTCAATTACGCAACAAATCCTTTTTCCCAACCCGAAAGCCAAGCAGCGCTTTGCTCAGAGGGTACGCATCCTATTACAGCCGCAGTAGCAAAAACAACGCACAAAACACCGCATAATCCTGGACCAATGCATCCCCGGGAAAGCGGACAGCAGCAGATCCCACCCCCTGTCGAGTTCAGTACCTCAGTACATCAGTACCAGAACCGGAGTCTCATCCGGTTGTTGTACCCATTACCGGTATTCCATTTTCCGTTCCAGGTATCTGAACTTGCCGCAGGAAAACCATTACGATCGACTGATAACCACCGACACCTGGTCAAAACTCTACTGAAACGTGGATCATGTCCCGTCTCGAGCCGAGAATCACAACGCAACTCCCGGCAAAAATTTTTTTCGTATCAGGTGGCGTTGTCATCGAGGAATTGGCAGTCATAAGAAATCTGAGCCCGGGAGGTGTGCTGTTCGACCTGCTCAGTCCTCGCCATAAGCCAGTACTGCAGGAGAACAGTACACTCTATGTTCAACTTCGGCTTTCCGGCAATACCATACTTGACCTTGTCGGTGAAATCGTACGAAACGGTCCCGATGGCACCGGCCTCCGATTTCTGTTCCTCACCAGACAAATCAAGTCTGCAATCTGGGATTATGTAAAACCCCGACTCACCCGATCTTCGTCATGCAACTTCTGCGGCAAACCCAGGCACTTGGAGTTGCAAAAATGCCCTGCCTGCGGATTGTCCCTTCATTTCGATGATCCGCAGTTTTTCGATATCCACGAAAAGGAGACCTTCATCGGGCAGGTCCGCACAAGAACCAGAGACCTTGATACCGGACATCTCATCGAACTGCTCAACAGCATCGACAGTGAGCTGGTCAAATCGAGGCATTCTGCAAGCCGGAGTCTGCCGGTCGACGCCATAGCGCATCCGGAACATGAGGGAAAAAAAACCGTCTCCCCACTTAACGGGGGAGGTCGCGAAGCGCAGAACAAAATAATGCGTAACCCCGATCTCGAGCTTTTCGCCAACAGTCGTCATCACGCCATGGCGCAGGTAACGTTACTCATGTCAAAAGCGGCGGGAACCCGGGTTCCGGTACTGATTCTCGGAGAGAGCGGAACCGGAAAAGAGCTGACCGCGCGAGCCATTCATGCAGCAAGTCCGAGATGTGAACAGCCCTTCATACCTATCAACTGTGCTGCAATCCCGGAATCTCTGCTCGAATCAGAACTGTTTGGTTATGCAAAAGGCGCCTTCACGGGCGCGGTCAAAGACAAAAAAGGGCTGATCGAATGTGCAGAAAACGGAACCCTCTTCCTCGACGAAATCGGCGACATGGTGCCAGCGCTGCAGGCCAAACTTCTCAGAGTGCTCCAGAACGGAGAGTTCTGCAAGGTTGGCAGCACCGAAATCCGATACTGTGATGTCAGGGTTCTGGCTGCGACCAACGTCGATCTGAACCAACGAATCGAAACCGGAGCATTTCGTCAGGACCTGTACTACCGGCTGAACATCATTGAGATCGAACTTCCCCCCTTGCGGGAGAGAAGAGCTGACATTCTCGTGCTTGCCGATGAGTTTGTCCGGAAATTCGGAGAACAATACCACAAACATGAAGTGCGTGTTTCCCGCGAGGCCGCGGCACTGCTCAACGGCTACCGGTTCCCGGGAAATATCCGGGAGCTGGAAAACATCATGCACCGGGCAGTCATCATGTGCGATACCGGAACCGTCGAACCGTTCCATCTGTCAAAGCAGCTCGCCTCCCTGCAGGCAGCAGGAACGCCTGAGGCCAAGGAGCAAACGTTTCGCGAAGCGAAACAGCTGGCTATCGAGAACTTCGAAAGACAGTTCATCGTCGAACGGCTCCGCACTTCGCATGGCAATATCACCGCTGCGGCCAACTCATCCGGAATTGACATCAAGAACTTCCACACCAAGATGACCCGATACGGCATCGATCCCCGTGAGTTCAAGCCCCATTGAACCTTGGTCTAATAACCGGTCTCCAGGTTGAAGACCTTGGTCGAAACACCAGCACTCTTTGGTAACCATACCAGCATCAGGCCCACCCACCAACAGAGACAGTCTCCGCAAACTGTCGCTAATCATCAATAAAAATATGAGTTGCAGAAAGCACTCGATCAATCCGATCGTCTGGCACGCTTGTTGAACCTTTATGATCGTGAGCAATGATCCGTACCTCACAGGCGACTATCAATCCAAACTCAAAGGAGGACGTTATGAGTTTTCCGCTCGTTTTCGAAGATCTGGTACCACTTTTTAAAATTAGCGGCACCGGTACCGTATTCGAATCTCCCGAATACGGCGCAAGCACGATTATTGAACATGACCAGAAATGGGGCGTCATATTCGAATGGACTCAGACAGGTCCCCTTGGCTGGATACTTTGCGGTACATGGAACCTGAATGTCTACCTCGAAAAAATGGGGCCAGGTGAAAAAGACCTTCCCAATCAGAAAGATGTTGCATTCATTCAGGGCTCGAATGTTTCGTACAAGGAAATCATCGAGTTCCCTGCCGGAATAGTCGAGGATGGTGTTTACCGCCTTGTCACTACCATCACGTTCACTGGCCCCAAAGGCAACCCAGGTCCTGTTGTCTGCTTCGGAGATGCAGGGCTTATCCAGTTCTATACTGCAGAAAACTGACCGTATCGGATTCTGGGCTCCCCGGTGGCTGAATACCACCGGGGTTACCCTGCTGACGAGCTGCCTCCAATTCATTTGCAGACCACTATCATCTTTGTGCAACCTTTGAAATGAACTGTCATGACGTCAGCCGATTCAAAAGAGGACTCCGGGTCTGCCCGGCAAAAAAAAGAGCAGAAAAACTCCGATCTCGAGTCATTACAAAAAACCATCGATCTCCAGAGAACAGAACTTTCGAGCTATAAGAACGAGCTGGCGCAAGCACTCGACAGAATCGTCGAGCTCGAGAACGATATTGTAGCATTTAGACAAAAAACGACAAGTGATGACAAGAGTGCTGTTGAACCCATAGAGTTCATGGAAGGCGATGCTGTGCTTGTGGATTTAAAGGTCACTCCACTTGAATATACCCGCCCGAGCATTGCCATACCATGTGACAGACCATTCAAGCTTTGTATGATGATTACTCTTCCCCGACCAAAGGACCGGAATGCCCCCCCCTTACCTTGGCGACTGTCGGTTTTCGCCAAACAGCTTGCCGGTGGAAGCCGAATGATCATCGGAGAAATAGACGCGAACGTCATGGAGGATGAATGCGTTCAGGCCTGTCTTGTCGGAAAAGCACTGCAGTCAGGCACGTACAGATTTGAAGTCCAGGCTGCTCTCGACATCCCCGGAACGACCACGCCTTATATAACCAGGCTTGAAGATGGATTGATCAATGTCTATTGAGCAGCACGGCCCGGCTTCCGGCAGATGAGATAGACAAGTTCCCCGCGGGCATCTCTGGTGAAAAACAGGAATACCTCGCTGCTCTCCCCCAGCCGGTACTGCTTTCTCAGCTGCTCGGGAGAAAGCGGGAAATCACGCCGCTGGATAGATGCGCCGGTCACCCCCCTCCTGGCGAGATCCTTTCGAAAGTTTTTCGGTTTGAATGGCAGCGATTCGACAATGTGGAATGTCCGGCCGGGAAACTTCCCGATGAATCGATCTGAGGTAAGGTAATCGACCGTATGGTTCAGGAACTCCAGGCCAAGTCTGGTAGCCAGTTCCGCGGCAAGGCGAGCCTTGATGATGGCCGCATCCGGTTCGTACAGCCACTGACCTGCATGTAGCGCGACAACCCGGTCACCCGGCGCTCCCGTTGATGAAACCACCTCGAACTCCCGGTCATCGAGGCAAACGGCCCTGACCGTAACCGGATGTTCCCCGGTGACGCCACGTTCGAGCAGCAGCAGAATCTCCTTGCACTCTCGATCGACCGACACCACAATCACTTCGACAAGACCCGGCAGTTTTTCCCGGAGCCCGCTGATCTCGAGTGCTGGAGAAGCCTTAATGCAGACCCTGCGGGCCTTGCGAAGCATCTGGTCATGCAAGGCCACCACATCGGGACTTGTCGCTTCCAGACCGACCGACCGCCGCCCCTCCTCACGTCGTGCCGGATCGACGTAAAGCCAGTCGAAGGTATCGTCGGAAAAGCTTCCGAGCAGTTCGACGCTGTCGCCTGTCCGCGTTTCGACGTTGGTGATCCCGAGAATCTGACGGTTGTATTCGGCTATCCTGGCCAGAGTTTCATCGCGCTCGCAATACACGACACGATCGAACCTTGAAGAGAAAAAGATCGAATCGATCCCGAGCCCACCCGTCAGATCGACGAGGCTCCGCCCCTGCATGAGCCCCGACTTCCACCGGGCAGCCCGTTCACCCGAAGCCTGCTCGAGTGCGAGTTGGGTATAGAGAAGCGGATGTCGTGAAAGCGAAGGAAGTTTGGCGCTCGCTTTCCGCCGGCAGGCGATCTGCTCGGCCATGGCCCTGACCGGCAGCTCTTTACGCCCATGGAACCGCATGGCAAATGCAGCAGGATCATCATGGACGTGCCCGGCAATCAGCGATAGGACTTCCGGGTCCTGGAGTGCACGGAGTTCATCGAGGGTCATTGGCTGCAATATGTTCCTCGACCAGCGCCCGACGAAGCACTTTACCGATGGTCGACTTGGGCAGCGAAGAGCGGAATTCGATGTGTTTCGGCACTTTGTAGGCGGCAAGCTCTTTCCGGCAATGGCTTTTCAGCTCCTCGACGGCAAGCGAGCTCCCTTCATGCAGGACCACCCATGCTTTGACAGCCTCCCCCTGACTGGCGTCGGGAACACCGGCGACACCGGCTTCGAGCACCGACGGATGCATGGTGATCACCTCTTCCACCTCCCGTGGCCAGACCTGGAATCCGCTCGGCTTGATCAGATCCTTCTTTCGATCGACGATAAAGAGATAGCCGTCCTCGTCGAGATAGCCGAGATCGCCGGTATAGAGCCAGCCATCCCGCAACATGCCGGCACTCTCGTCCGGGTTGTTCCAGTAACCTTCCATCAGCTGCGGGGCCTGCATGACGATTTCACCGATCTCGCCAGAATGCAGCTCTCGAAGCCCCTCTTCGTGGTCCACGATCCTGATATCGACATCGGGTGCCGGTACGCCGACGGAACCGGTTTTACGAATGCCATGAACCGGAGTGCAGACCGAGGCGATCATCGATTCGGTCAGTGCATAAGCTTCAACAATCCGCCCGCCGATCAGCTGCTCGAAACGCTGACGGGTATCGAGATGCAACGACGAAGCGCCGGAAACCACCAGCCTGACCGACTTGAGCAGCGAAGGATCCCGCTGCAGCCGGGGATGAACGGCAAGGGCATTGAACAGCGTCGGCACACCGGGCAGCACGGTCGGCCTGAGTGTTCGGATTGTATCGATCAGATCATCCAGATCACGAGGATTCGGAACCAGCGCGAGCGGGTAGTTCCATTGCAGGCCCGCCGTCATGATGCCGAGCTGAGCGTAGACATGGAACAGGGGAAGATTGAGAATGACGATGTTGGCGCTGCCGTCGAGAATGACGCCGAACCAGGTACCGATCTGCAAGCCGGAGATGATCAGGGAGTGATGCCGGCCGATAGCACATTTCGGCTTGCCGGTCGTGCCTCCCGAAAACATGAACACGGCCGGATCCTTATGCGTCACGGAAATACCGACAGGCGCCTGTCCGAGATGGGCTGCTATCAGGCCCTGCATCGTCAGGTCGCCGGAACCTGTCCGGACACGATGCCCATCCTTTGACTCCCTGAACAGCGTAAACAGCACACGTTTGACCGGCGGCAGATACTCCTTGATATTGGTCGTGATCAGCTGTTTCAACGGCGTTCTGCTCCTGAGTTCACGCACCTTCTGGTAAAACGGCGTCAGAACGACCGCAATTTCAGCACCACACTCGACAAAGGCGTGTACAAGCTCATGTTCGGTATACAGCGGATTGAGCGGAACAACGATGGCGCCGGCTTTCCATACTCCGAACTCGGCAATGAGCATCTGTGGTGAGTTTGGCAGCAGAAGCGCTACCCGATCCCCCTTTTTCACCCCCATCGACACCAGGGCAGACGCGAACGCATCGCTCTGTCGATCGAGATCGACGTAGGTGATCTTTGCGCCTTTGAAGAGAAGAGCGGGCCGGTCAGGGCCTTTACGCACAGCGTCCCGGAGGACATCGATCAGCGTTTTCTCCGGATACGGCTTGAGGGAGCAAGGCACCCCCTTGTCATAATGGCTGAACCATGGTCTTTCAGTCATTGGTCAACAGGGACATAGGATACACATGAAAAAACAGGAAAAACGACAGGGTGCAATATACTCATTCCCTGACTTGACTTTACGACTTCACCGCCTTTTGCACCAGAGATTTCTTCTGGTCAGCTGGCGTGAACAACCTCCTCGCGGACCACATCGCTTACCGCAGAGGTCAGTCGCGCGAGCTCACTCTCGCTGATGATGAACGGAGGCATGAGATAAACGAGGCGTCCGAATGGCCGAACCCATACCCCACGATCGACGAACCGTTTCTGGATGCGTCCCATGTCGACCGGTCGTTCCAGTTCGACCACACCGATAGCTCCAAGCACCCGGACCTCCCGGACCCCCGCCATCGAAGCGCATGGCGCCAGCCCGGCCCTGAGTTGCCGTTCTATGCCCTGCACCTCGGAGCGCCAGTCGCGCGAGAGCAGCAGGTCAATGCTTGCTACAGCCACCGCACAGGCCAGCGGGTTTGCCATGAAGGTCGGTCCATGCATGAACACGCCCGGATCGCCGCCGGAGATGGTGTCCGCAACAGCACCTGAAGCGATGGTGGCGGCAAGGGTCAGGTAACCGCCGGTCAGGGCCTTGCCGATACAGACGATGTCCGGCACGACGCCGGCATGGTGCATGGCGAACAGCTCCCCGGTTCGCCCGAACCCGGTGGCGATCTCGTCGAAGATGAGCAGCACCCCATGTTCGGAACAGAGCTCCCGGAGACGCTGCAGATAACGAGGCGAGTAAAAGCGCATCCCGCCCGCCCCCTGCACGACCGGTTCGATGATCACCGCCGCGATCCGTGCCGCGTGTTCTTCAAGGAGCACTCGAAGGTCGTCGATGGCCTCTTCCCGCCAGGGCTCGGAAAAACCGCAGGATGGAGCCTCGGCGAAGAGCTGTTCCGCCAGAACTCCGCTGAACAGGCTGTGCATGCCCGTCACCGGATCGCAGGCCGACATGGCCATGAAGGTGTCCCCGTGATAACCCGATCGCACCGTGAGCAGGCGCTGCTTCTCCGGCCTGCCTGCTGCCTGCCAGTACTGCAGGGCCATCTTGACGGAGACCTCGACGGAGACCGATCCCGAATCGCACAGAAACACCCGGTCGAGCGGAGCAGGAAGCAGGTCGACAAGGCGCTTGCCGAGTTCGACGGCCGGCTCGTGCGTGAATCCGCCGAACATGACGTGGCTCATCCTGCCGAGCTGTTCCGTCACGGCCCGGTTGAGCACGGGGTGGTTATAGCCGTGGATGGCCGCCCACCATGACGACATGCCGTCGACAAGAGATCTGCCGTCCTCGAGCATGATTGTCGCCCCTTCGGCCCTGGCAACCGGGTAGACCGGAAGCGGATCGGCCATGGAGGTGTAGGGATGCCAGAGATGGTCGCGGTCGAACTGGAGGTCAATCATGGATGGAAACGCTTCGGAATTCAGATGTTCAGGAGGGCTCTGGCGTCGGGGACGAAACCGTTCGAATCGAGATCGACGAGCGGCACGGAGCCAAGGCCGTAGTGCTTCAGGCTGTGTTCGATCACCTGCCGGGTGTCATCCGCGATCTCGCGGTCTGCTTCACCATATCGGTTGTAGATGAGTGCCCGGAGCTCGATACCCCGGGAAATGCAGGCTTCGAGCGACAGGAGGGTATGGTTGATGCTGCCAAGCCTTGGAGATGAGACAAGCACCAGGCCGTAGCCTGCGTCGCGGACATAGTCGGCAAAGAGCAACCCGGAGGTCAGGGGTACCAGAAGACCGCCGGCGCCCTCGAGCAGCACCAGCTCAAACCGTTTCTGCAGCATGAAGGTGGCCCGGCGGATGGTCATGACGTCGATCTCGCGCCCCTCCCGGGCTGCCGCCATGTGGGGAGAGGCCGGAAAGCCGAAAATGTAGGGGCAGGTGGTGCCGTCGAGATCGACCTCCTGCAGGCCGATGCCCATGATCTCCCGATGGGCGGCGATGTCTTCGGATACGCCCGCACATCCGGTCTGGGCGATCTTCTGGGTGATGGTCCGGACTCCCGAATCGGCGAAGGCCCGGGCAAGCCAGCCGGTGGCCACGGTCTTGCCGATGCCGGTGTCGATGCCCGAAATGGCGAGCACGCGTCCTCTCATGAGTTCCTCCTCCTGAAGCAGCAGTAAATCGGGTGATAGGTCAGGGTGACGCCAGCGTCGGTCGAAAACGACTCGCGGTAACGTTGCAGGAACTGCTGGTAGCGAGCTCTGGTCCAGGCACGGCCGGCAACCCCGTTGACGCCGGTCTCCCGGATATGGCGAAGGACAGCCTCCGGCGAAGGGAATTCGAGTTTGCGCTCCTCTTCGGTAAGGAAAACCGTGTCGAAATCCTGTCCGGCGAGCGTTTCGATTTCGACAGGCGCCAGGTAGGGCAACGACACCCCTTCGAGACTGGAGATCTCCTGCATGTTGCCGGTACCGAAGGTGCTGAACACGAGCAGTCCACCGGGACGGAGCGCCAAGGCCATTCGTGAGAAAAACGCCCCGAGGTCGTGCAGCCACTGTACGGTCGCGTTCGACACGATCAGGTCGAGCTCTTCCGGCAGCGGTTCGAGCTTTTCGATGTCCCCTTCGAGGAAATGGCACTCCCCGACGGATGCGCCTTCGGCGGCCCTCATGACGAACTCACGGCTTCCGGGCACCAGGTCGTTTGCGAAATAGCTCTCCACCGAACGGTTCGCGAGCAATGCGGAGGTGAGAATCCCCGAGCCGGCGCCCACTTCGAGCACCCGGCTGAGATGATCCGGCGCACCGGCACGCCCGACCATGTCGACGAGAGTCATGGCCATCCGTCGCTGGATGACCGCGCTCCGCCGATAGGTCTGCAGTGCGCGCCCGAACCGGCTGCAGACGAGCTGTTTGTCTGGAAACGGAGTCATGCGAGCGCCTCCTGCCATCCGTGCAGATGGAAAAACGGAAAGTGGGGCATATCGTCGACGATCATGGTCTCGATCCCCTGCCACGCGGCCCGCTGGTGTTCCGGAAGAAAAATGAGGTCGCGGCTCCCGATCACGGCTCTGGAGAATTCCCAGGGAGCCGGCAGCACAACCTCAGCCGACATCGCGGCGGCAGCGATGGATCGCAACTCATCCTGCTGCTCCTGCGACCTGCGAGCCGAGCGGACCCGCCCGACGCGAGGGTCCCTCTCGAAACCGGCAAACATCCGGCGCTCGAAACGGCTGCGCGTTGCATCGGACCAGTTTTCGAGCGTTCCGTTGAAGACCGCGGGAGGAATTCCACGGGCATCGTCGATCGGAAACGGGGTGCCGTTCAGGGCTACTGCCCGGCGGACACGATCAAGACCGGCATGCAGCGCCGCCCAAACCCCGAGCGACCATGCGACGAGATCGATCTCACGGTAACCTGCAAAAGCTTGGCGCAGCTCTTCCGGAAGCGTCAGGTCGGAATAGTCGTACAGCACGACGAGATCATGACTTGCAAGGCCCGGCTTTTCCGATCGCAACCACTCCGCGAGCATCCGGTCCATCCCCCATCCGTTGAAAAACAGCAGCAGCTCATCGCGGCCGTCCCGCACGATCCACTCTGCCTTCACGGCCGCCTCCCTTTCAGGTTTTCGACGAGCGACGCGATATCACCATCGAGCAGGTCCGCCCGGAGCGAGAACCTCAATCGGGCACTGTTCTCCGGTACGGTCGGCGGCCGGACCGGCAGCACATGGAATCCCTCTTCGCGTAACGCCGCAGCCATGGAAACTGCATTCCGGTCCTCACCGAGCACCACCGGCACGATCTGGCTCTCTCCGGGCACATCGAAACCGGCCGACCGGAGATCCCCCCGGAGTTTCGCCGAAAGCCCAAGCAGATGGTTCCGTTCCTCCTTCATGCCAAGCTGTTTCATGAACACCAGCAGGCTCCAGCCAAGTACGACCGGAGGCAGCGCCGTGGTGAAGATCAGGGTACGCATCGTATTGACCAGATACTCCCTGAAGAGGCTCCGCATGACCGCATAGGCGCCGGTCGAAGCGAAGGCCTTGCCGAAAGTACCGATCAGGATATCGATGTCGTCGAGGACGCCTGCGGCCTCGGCCAGCCCAAGTCCCCGATCGCCAAAAACTCCCACCCCATGGGCTTCGTCGACGATCAGCATCGCCCCGTAACGCTTCTTGAGCTGTGCCAGTCGCTGGAGATCGACCAGGTCGCCATCCATGCTGAACACCGATTCGGTGACGATGAACACCTGCCGGTATCGCCCCATCGCCGATTCGAGCAGCTCCTCGAGATGGTCGAGGTCGGCATGGCGGTAACGTTTGTACTCGGCTTCGGCGATCCGGATACCGTCGATGATGCTCGCATGGTTCAGGCGATCGCACAGAATCAGGTCGTGCCTGGTGCTCAGGGCCGGCAGTATACCGGTATTGGCATGATAACCGCTGTTGAAGACAAGCGCCGACTCGCTGCCGTACTCGCTGGCTAACGCAGACTCGAGCGCTGCATAAAAAGGATGATTGCCGGTCAGCAGCCTCGAAGAGGAGCTGGTGAACGCAGGACACCCCGCCTCTCCCGAAGCCATCTCGTGAAGCCACGAACAGAGCAGCTCCCGGTCGGCGCCGAGCCCCAGGTAATCGTTCGAGGAGAGATTGAGCAGCAGCCGGCCATCGACTTCGATCTTCCGTCCGCCGCCGCCGACTTCGGGCAGCACCCGGTAGCGCTGCTTAGCCTTCAGTGCTTCGAGCTCCCGTCCTATCTGCAATTCGATGGGCATCGTTGCGGGCGCGCCGCCGGGTTCCGTATGGCTCATGAGAACAGCGAAACCTGTTCGGCAAGGTTGCGATCCGCAGCGGTATCGCGCCCCCTGGTGGTCAGGTACCCTCCGGTCAGGAACCCGTCGGCACCCGAGAGCAGCAGCAGCCCCTGGAAGTCCTTCATCACGGTTTCGCGACCGGCCGCAAACTTGATGATCCGGTCAGGATGCACCAGACGGCAGATGGCAAAGGTTTTGGCGATCTCGGGAACCGGCACCGGCATGGCCCCCTCCAGAGGGGTTCCGTCGATCGGCACCAGCACGTTGAGGGGAATCACGGTCACGTCGAGCTCCCGGAGCGCGAACATCATGGCGATGCGCTCCTGCATGGACTCGCCGGTACCGATGATGCCGCCGCAGCAGACCGAAATACCGTTGGCGCGAAGCAGCCTGATGGTCTCCATGCGCTCCTCGACCGTATGGGTGTCGGCGATCAGTTCACCGTATCGATGGGGATCGACCTGGATGTTGATGTTGTAGTGCGCTATGCCATGCCGGGCAAGCGCAGCGGCCGTCTCGTTACCGAGCACACCGAGGGAGGCGCAGACATGCAGCTCCGGCAGCTCGCGATGCAAGAGATCGATCATCGCCAGGATGCGCTCGAACTCCGGGGTCGGCTTCAGGTAGCCGTAACCGCTCGTAACGATGCCGAAATGCGACACGCCCTGTGCGAAGGTGCTCCGGGCCTGCTCCAGCACGGCCGACTCGTCGACCAGCCCATACACGTCGATGGAGGCGTTGTTGTGCTTCGACTGTGCGCAGAAACGGCAGTTCTCCCCGCACACGCCCGACTTGGCGTTCATGATCGAACAGGCGTGGATGGCGCCGCGGTTCATGGCATGGCGGTGCTTGACCTTGTTCGACAGGGAGACCAGGTCGAGCACGTCACCGTCCGGAAGCCGGCCGAGCGCCGAAGCGAGTTCAAAATCGATCGGTGTGCCGGTGTCCAGGACGCTGTAGGCTCGTTCGATATCGGGATGCAGTCGGGAGGTCATTCGGTAGTCGTTTTGTCGTTGATGGATTGGAGATGGGCTTCGCCCGAGTTTACGGCGATGACCGATCCGTCGGCGTCCCGGAGCAGGAGATGGCCCTGCGGCGAAAGGCCCGTTACCTTGCCGGAAAGAATCCGGTTGAACTGCTCGATGCGCACGTCACGGCCCTGGAGCCAGGCGTTTCGTTCGAGCACCGGCAGCAGGAATCCGAGATCCTCGCCGGCAAGCCATTCGGTGTAGAGCCTTTCGAAACGGTTGAGCACTGCGGCAAGGATGCGGGCACGGGAACCGTGTTCACCGGTTTCGATGGCAACGGAGGTGGCGATGCCCTGCAGCTCCTCCGGTACGGGATCGAGGTTGACGTTCACGCCGAACCCGACCACGACGAAATGGGTGCAATCGGGCTCGGACTCCATTTCGCAGAGAATCCCGCACAGCTTGCGGCCACCGGCAAGAATGTCGTTCGGCCACTTGATGAACGCCCTGAGCGCCGGGCAGACCTCAACGAGCGCCGCATGTATGGCTGCTGCCGCTACCAGAGGAATTTCCGGAACCCGAATCGATGGCAGTGGCGGACGGAGCACGATCGAGACATACAGGTTGACACCTGACGGAGAAACCCAGGGACGGCGCATCCGGCCACGGCCACCGGTCTGGCTTTCGGCGACCACGACGGTTCCTTCGGGAGCACCCTCGCGGGCGAGCGATCGGGCATGAAGATTCGTCGAATCCGTAGTGGCGAGATGGACGAATTGCCGTCCGAAGCTCTCCGTCGCAAGGAACGGCTGAACCTCTTCGGCAACGGGAGCACCGGTGAGACCGGCAAGGCGGTACCCGCGACCGCTCACCGCTTCGACGTCATAACCCGCCTCCCTGAGCTGAGAGACGTGCTTCCAGATCGCGCTTCGGGTCATCTGCAGCTCGCGGCAGAGGCGCCCTCCGGAAACGAAACCATTTTCGCTGACAAGTGTATGAAGGATCTTCGAGGTGACCGGATGCATCAGGATTCGACAGGGTTCAGGCTGAAATCGTAAACCCGAATTTAGCATCCGGTTGACAACAAGGCAAACGAAAGGTGGTAATGAGGAAAAATAAGGGGGATGGAGGGACGAGGGGATGAATGGGGGGAATGAGTCACTCCCCGTTTCCCGCAGCGAGCTGTCGCGTTTCGTACCTCGAGCGGTACTGCTGGAGTCCCTGAAAAATACCGTAGGCGATCTTGGTCTGCTGCTCTCTGTTGCGAAGGAGCTTCTCCTCCTCGGGATTGGAGAGATAGCCTGTCTCCACGAGGACACTCGGCATCGAGGGCGTCCAGAGCACCATGAATCCGGCCTGCCTGACGCCGAGGCCATTGTAGTTCCCGTACCGGTCAAGCTTCCTGAGCACGTCCTGTGCCAGTTCGGTGGATTGCATGGCAAATGCGCTCTGCGCCATACTGCTCATGATCAGATACTCATCCGAGAAACCCTTGTAATTCTCACGGTAGTTCTCCTCTCCTGATATGACCGAGTTTTCACGCATAGCGACGTTGAGTGCAGCCGGGGTCTTGTGTGTACCCAGGATATAGACCTCGGCACCGCGGGCACGGGTGACGGTCGGCGTGGAGTTGCAGTGTATGCTGATGAACAGTTTGCCTGCATAACGGTTGGCGATCCTGCCCCGTTCGTTCAGCTGGATGAACCGGTCATCCCTGCGGGTGTAGATAACCTTGACATCGGGCCATTTCTGCTTGATGAACATGCCGAGATCGCTGGCGATATTGAGCGCGACATCCTTTTCCCTTGTGCCTCTCGTTCCCAGGGCCCCGGGATCTTTGCCTCCATGTCCGGCGTCGATAACCACCGCATCCAGCTTCCATTTGTTCACATCACGGCTGAGCTGCTGCTGGATCATACGCTCCTTCTCGCTTCGGCGCAGCGCCTCGACGTCGACATTGCTCATCACGTAGAGCTGGTAGCTGTTGGTCCTGGAATCGTACTGGAAGGAGGAGGATTTGAGGCTGAAGGCGTCGGTGTTGAGGGAAACCGTGAACTGGAGGCCGCCGCCTGGCAGTTGCGTCGGTGTGATCGAGCGCACCGCACCGTCAGGATATCTCCGGGAAAGTCGCAGGAGGTTGCCGGTGGCTTTTTCGATCGTCAGGTAAGCCGTTCCTTTCTCGTCGGGCCTCAGGAAGGAGGCTACGCTCTGACCACCTGAAGCCACCAGACGAACGACACATCCGTTGGCAAGGGTCTCCACCCGGACATCTTCGATCTGGGTTGGCCCTGTCCTCGGGCGTTCGATGGTGCCGCCTTCAGGCTGCTCAGTTTGCGGAATTTCCGGTGACACCGGCGTCTCGGGCGCGATCACGCCGATTGAATGGTATGAGGAGCCCTGCCTTCTGGGATTGATGGAGGCCCGGATCTGGCCCGATGAACCATCGAAGACAAGATCACGATCCAGCCAGAGTGAAAACATCCTGCAAGCCTGACCCGCAGGGAGGTACAGGCGCCCCTGTCGAACCGAGGGTGCCGCGGAAAGCTGGAGCAGCCGCTTTTCGGAACTGCCATCGGCCGGAACAACCAGCGAAAAGCTGTTGCCGGCAGTCAGGATGCAGCTCGTGGACGGTGTACCGAACTCCTCGTCGATCTGCATCTGCATGCCGTCGAAAAGAGTCCTGAGCCGCAGTGCGCGAGCCATCGAGCCGACATCGACAAGAAAAACGCCATTTTCCCTGATGCCTAATACCTTGATCGTGTACCCCTGACCATTGCCGGCAGTTACCTGCATGAATGCCGATGCGGATACCGGCTCGGCAAGGAGTGGCCGGAAGGTGAGCAGGAGCAGGATGGAGAGGGCTCCCACCAGGCGAATAGACGGGGATTGAATTCGATCTGACATTGAGGTCTCGGCTTGGGGTGTTCGTCGTTTCAAATTTAATAATAATAAATATTGTTTTACTGCACCCGGTACTGCGCAGCGCTTTTTTTGAGACAAGAACTAAGGTTACGGTGAGGGAGCACTCCGAGAATGCCAAGTTTGTTTTTTGGGAAGCAACGCCTATCTTTTCGGACATCATTCTGAAGGCACCTCTGCGTCGCAGTTTCGAGCGTTGTTCGTGCCGATCAATCCCAAAGCATCAGGGATCACCAAATGGCTTCAAAAAGCACAACGCCATCAGCCAGGAACAGGACACTCATCGTGGTCGAGTCCCCTTCCAAGGCAAAGACCATCAACAAATACCTCGGGGACAACTATACCGTCTACGCCTCGATAGGTCACATCAAAGACCTCCCCAAGAAAGAGATCGGCATCGATTTCGACAACCACTACGAACCCCGTTACGAGATCATCGCCGGCAAGGAAAAAGTGGTCCGGCAGATGAAAAAGCTGGCGGGAGAAGCTGACCGGGTGCTGATCGCGACTGACCCTGACCGCGAAGGCGAGGCTATCGCCTGGCACATCTCCAACGAGATCGAATTTGCAGAAAAACCGGTTTTCCGGGTGCTCTTCAACGAGATCACCAAGAACGCCATCATCGAGGCGATCGGCCATCCGCGCCAGATCGATTACAATCTCGTCCGCTCACAGCAGACCCGCCAGGGACTCGACAAGATCGTCGGCTACCGGATCAGTCCGTTCCTGTGGAACGTCGTCTACCGTGGACTTTCAGCCGGAAGGGTACAGTCCGTAGCGCTTCGCCTGATCTGCGAACGTGAAGCCGAGATCGACGCCTTCACTCCACAGGAGTACTGGACCATCTCCGGAGATTTCGTCACACCGGGAAAAGAGACCTTCCGCGCCAAGCTGGTGAAAATCAGTGGAGAAAAACCGGAGATCACCAACAGCGAGCAGGCCGAAAAGATCGCCAATGCCATCCAGGGCCGCCTGTTCGGTGTGAGCGATATCGTACCGAAGGTGATCCAGCGCCGTCAGCCGCTGCCCTTCACCACCTCGCTCCTGCAGCAGGCCGCGTCGAACCAGCTCGGCTTCGGTTCGCAGAAAACGATGCGTGTCGCCCAGCAGCTGTATGAAGGTATCGAGCTTGGACCTGAAGGAGCAACCGGTCTGATCACCTACATGAGGACCGACTCCACCCGCATCAGCGGTGAGGCTGTCGGCCAGGCCCGCGAATATATCACCCGTCAGTTCGGCGAAGAGTACATCGGTCCCGGAAGCCCAGGAAAAGCCGGCAAGAACAGCCAGGACGCTCATGAAGCGATCCGCCCGACAACCGTCACAAGAACACCGGAATCGCTCAAAAAGCACCTCTCCGCAGACCAGTTCAAACTCTATGAGCTCATCTGGAAACGCTTCATGGCATCGATGATGGCCCCGGCGAAGATCGAGCAGACCAGGGTCGATGTCGAAGACCATGAAAAGGAGTTCGTGTTCCGCGCAACCGGCAACCGCACCCTCTTCCCGGGCTTCTTCAGGGTCTACGACGACCAGCAGGAGCTGGATTACGAGGCCCAGAAATCGACACGTGACGAGGTGGAAAAGGAGCAGATCGTCAAACTCCCCGAGCGCCTTTCACTGAGCGATGCGCTCTCGCTTCTGGAACTCGACCGCCGCCAGAGCTTCACCAGACCCGCCGCACGCTACTCCGAGGCGAGCCTTGTCAAGGAGCTCGACAATTATGGCATCGGTCGCCCGTCGACCTATGCATCCATCTTTTCTACCCTTCAGGAGCGACGCTACGTCGAACTGCAGAAAAAGAAGATCATTCCGACCGAACTCGGCAAAGACGTCTCGACCATTCTTGTGGCCAACTTCCCGGAGCTCTTCAACGTGAAGTTCACTGCCCAGATGGAGGACGAACTCGACAAGGTCGCCCAGGGTGACGACGATTACGAGAAGGTCCTCGATGCATTCTACCGCCCGCTCGAAGCGGCCCTGAGCAGCAGAAAGGCAGATCCGGTCATTCCCCAGAACCGGGACGCGGTGCTCTGCGAAAAGTGCGGAACAGGACACATGATCGTCAAATGGACAACGAGCGGCAAGTTCCTCGGCTGCTCCGACTATCCGAAGTGCAAGAACATCAAGTCCATCGCCACCACGAAGGTGAAGCCGAAAGAGACCGGCATTGCCTGCCCGACCTGCGGTGAAGGGCACATGCTGCTCAGGAACGGCCGTCTTGGCCCATTCCTGGCCTGCTCGAACTATCCCAAGTGCAACACGCTGCTCAACCTGAACAAGCAGCGGCATATCGAGCCCATCAAGGCACCGCCGATCAAGACCGACCTTGCCTGCCCGAAATGCGGCTCACCGATGTACCTCCGATCGGGCAAGCGTGGCCCCTGGCTGGGCTGCTCAACCTTCCCCAAATGCCGCGGAAGGCTCTCATGGAACGCCATCGAAAAAGAGGCTCGGGAACACTGGGAATCGGTCATGCATGACCACCTCGCCGCTCATCCCGTCATCACGATCCGCATGTCCGATGGCACACCGGTTCCGATGACCCTTCCGATCGAGGACATCATCATGAAAGCCGAAGAGGCCGGCCTGATCAGCAGCCAGAGCGGCCAGGAGACCGAAGTCACTGCATGAACAACGCTGCGTGGTAGGTCACGAACGACGCAACCCACGCAATCAGGAGCACATAGCCCGTGAAAACGATCACGGGCTTCCATGACCCGACCTCCTTCTTCATGATGCCAAGCGAGGCTACACACGGCACATAGAGCAACGTGAACACCATCAGGCTGAGCGCGGTTGCCCTTGAGAATCCCGGATCGCTCCTCAGGATCGTGGTGAGATCGGAGGCCTGCCCGGAGTGGCCGATCGAGACGATCGTACCAAGGGTCGAAACAACGACCTCTTTGGCAGCTAGTCCCGTCACCAGGGCGATGCCGATCCTCCAGTCGAAACCAAGAGGCCTGATGAGCGGCTCGAGCAGCTTGCCCGCACGACCGGCAACCGAATATTCAAGCTGGGCGGCCTGGGCTTTTGCCTCCACCACACGCAGAGTCTCGGCTTTCTGTTCAGTCGAAGAGTCCGAAACTTCGATACGGGCCTTTTCGACCGCAAGCCGCGCGTCGATCTCCCGGTTTCTCGGGAAGTTGCTCGCCGCCCAGATCAGCAGCACAGCCGCAAGAATGAGCGTGCCGGCTTTCTTCAGGTACATCACTGCCTTCATTCTGGCCTGGAAGACCACGGAAGCCAGAGTAGGCCATCGATAGGGGGGCAGCTCCATCACGAAAGGCTCGGAATCGCTTTTCAGCACCGTCGATTTGAGCATCCACGCTGTCCACAGCCCGACGGCGATGCCCAGCAGGTAGATGCCGAACATAACGTTTGCGGCGATGCCCGGAGGAAAGAACGCTCCTGCCAGCAGGACATACAGAGGCAGCTTCGCTCCGCAGCTCATGAACGGAATTGCCATAATGGTTGCAAGGCGGTCGGAGCGGCTCTTGAGGGTCCTGGTCGCCATGATGGCCGGAATCGAACAGCCGAAGCCGGTGACCATCGGGATGAAGGACTTGCCGTGCAGCCCGAAACGATGCATCACCTTGTCGATCACGAAGGCGGCACGCGCCATGTATCCGGATGCCTCGAGAAATGACAGCCCGATGAACAGCAGCACGATGTTGGGGAGAAAGACCACGACCCCGCCAACACCGGCAAGAATGCCGTCGATCAGGATCGATTTGAGCAGCGGATCCGGCAGCATCGGTTCCAGCGTCGCGCCGGCAAGGCTGAACAGGTATTCGAGACCCTTGGTCAGGGGTTCTCCGAGCGAAAAGGTGAGCTGGAAGATCCCCCAGACCACGGCAAGGAATACCGGGATGCCAAGCACCCTGTTGAGCACCACCATGTCGATATAGTCGGTCATGGTAGCCCTCTCGGCATGCGGCTGACGGACACACTCCTGCATCGCCCCCCGGATGAAGGAGTGACGATCCTCCGTGATGAGCGCTTCAGGGTCGGTGCGATGAAGGCGTTCGCACTCCGTAATGGCCTCCTGCAAGGCGAGCTCGACCTTGACCCATACCGGATGCTGCTGCACCTGGTGATAGGCTTCAGAGTCGTTCTCGAGCAGCTTGATGGCAAGCCAGCGATGATTGGCGCCCTCCAGCGCACGTTCATGTGAGAGCAGGGTGGCGATCTTCGTGACCGCAGCTTCCACTTCAGCGCTGAACACGAGCTTGTTCTTGCCTATTTCGATCCGGCCATCGGCCACTCTGACGATATGATCGAGCAGAATGTCGATACCCCGCTTCTGTCTGGCCGATGTCGGCACGATATGAGAACCAAGGAGCTTCTGAAGCTGCTTCTGGTCGATCGAAATCCCCTTCTCCTCTACCTCGTCGATCATATTGAGGGCAACGAGCAGATCGACCTCCATCTCCATGAGCTGGACCGTCAGCAGCAGATTCCGTTCGAGGTTGGCCCCTTCGACCACATTGACAACGACGTCCGGCTTCTCTTCGATAATGAAATGACGCGTGACGATCTCTTCGGGCGAGAAGGGGGTGAGTGAGTAGGTACCTGGAAGGTCCACCACCGTGATGCGGCGGCCCTGATAATCGACGTACCCTTCGTGTTTTTCGATGGTGACCCCGGGAAAGTTGCCCACACGCTGGTGAGCACCGGTCATAACATTGAACAGCGAGGACTTCCCCGCGTTGGGATTGCCCGTCAGAGCAACCGTAATGTCACGTCGCCTGTTCATGACGCCCGCCCGAAACGCATGCGATGCCTCTTCTGCCCCATGGCGTTCCCGGGAACCCCTGCCGTGTCGATGAGCCTCACCCCTACACCTTCGGCCTCCGACTTCCGCAACGTCAGGTAAAGACCTTTATAGACGATCTCTATGGGATCGCCGAGCGGAGCGACCCGAAGCACCTTGAGCTCGGTGCCCCTGATGAGGCCGAGATCCATGAGACGCCTCCTGACCAGTGGATCGGTCTGCATGGAAACGACCTCAGCACGGTCGCCGACCTTGAGTTCTGACAACTTCATATGGTTCACTGCAAAGATGAATAACGGGCATAATTAGAATTAATATAAATAACAGAGCTTCCAAAGGAAAAGTTTTCCGCTCTCCGGATATCGGTAAAGTTTTTTTCCGAGACCGTCGCACCAAAGGATTGATGACCAGGCACCGCTGAATGAGTTCAGCCGTGATGAACCGACGCTCCGGGAAAAGGAGGCCAACCCATCGATTTTCCGCCGATGAGGTGGGCATGGATATGACCGACGCTCTGCAGGGCATCGGGGCCGTTGTTGAACACCAGACGATAGCCCGATTCGAGCACCCCGGTTATCTCGGCAACCGTCCGGGCTGCGAGCAGTATATGGCCGGCGATGGTTTCGTCGGTCGGCGACAGGTGGCTCAGAGACGGAATGTGCTCGATCGGAATGATCAGCACATGGGTAGGTGCCGTCGGGTTCACATCCCGGAAAGCCATGACGTGTTCGTTACGATACACGACCGTAGCCGGAATCTGTCCGGCAACGATTTTGCAGAAAATGCAGTCGGATTCGATTCTGGGCATACTGGAGATGGTTGATGGTTATTTTTTTATGGCGACCGAGATGGTTGCGGTATCGGCACCGACCACGACGGCGATCGAAATGTTCCCGTTCTGCCCCGTCACGCTGCCACCGCTGCCGACGATCATCGACGAAGTCTGAAATCCATGATTCCGGAGCTCCTTTTCATACTGCCTGACGGCTTCAGGGGAGAGGCTGGTGACCGAGATCGACCAGCTCAGCCCCTCGGCGCTTTCCGTTTTCGCAACGGAGCTGATCGTTCCGTACGGAAAGGGCGGAACATCCGCGGGAATTCCGGATGGCCATCCCACTCCCCCGGCCATGATCTCGACCGTCCGGTTTGCGGTCTCTATCGTAACGCTCTCGGCAGCTGAGCCACTCTGGCTGCGTTCGGTGTTGACCCCGGGTTTGGTGTGGCGACCTTCGTTTCCCCGACTGCACCCCTGAAGCAGTACAAACGCCGCCGGCAGCATGATGAGCAGCCCTGGCAGGTGCCCCCCCCTCCTGGTTGACGTCATGATGTCTCTTGAGGATAACATTATCAGAAAGCTTCAGTTACGTATTAATCAATGTACATAAATTAATCGTTCTGATTCACGCTCCCCCCTGGAGCGCCCCGTTTCTTCCTGCTGCAACCAGCGCGACCGAAGCGACCACGGCAAACAGGGCTCCAGCCAGAAAGGTTGACGATGGCCCCACCAGCTGCCAGAGGAGACCCGCCAGCAGGCTCGACAGCAACACGGCAATACCGGTAACGAGGTTGAAGATACCGAAAGCCGTGGCCAGCAGTTCCGGCGGAGCGGTTGCCGCTACAAGCTTCGAGAGTATTCCCTGGGTGAATCCGAGATGGCAGCCCCACAGCACGACGCCCCCCATGACGATCAGCGGTTCACCCGCGGCAGCGAGTATCAGGTTTGCGAAAACGAGCATGGCGATCCCGAAAGCGAGCTGACGTGTCGATCCATACCGGTCCGACATCACACCAGCCGGGTAGGATACCGCAGAATAGACGATGTTCATGACCACCATAACCAATGGAACATAAGCGGTCATCATCCCGGTATTCAGGGCTCGCAGTACCAGGAATGCGTCGCTGAACCTCGCCATGGTGAACAGCGTACCGGTAAGTACGACAAGCCAGAACCCGACGGGAAGCTCTGCGAACCCTCGCAGGTTGACCGGATGGCTTTCAGCGTCGGGGACGGTCGCGGAAGGTTGTGGTTCACGCAGTGCGATAACCAGAAGCAGGATGCAGAGGGCGGCGGGAATGGTGGCGGCCCAGAGCACTCTCCTCAGGTCGTTCGAAAAGAGCAGCATCAGCATGACGGCAAGAAGCGGACCGAGAAACGCCCCGGCTGAATCGAGCGCCTGACGGAGTCCGTACGCAGCACCTCGCATCCCGGATGGCGTGATCTCGGCGATCAGGGCGTCCCGTGGGGCCCCCCTGATCCCTTTGCCTACCCGATCGACGAACCTGGCCAGAAACAGCATGCCGACCGTACCGGCAAGGGGAAACAATGGCTTGGTGAGCGCACTCAGTCCATACCCGACAACAGCCAGGGGCTTGCGGCGTCTGAAGCGGTCGCTCCAGTAACCCGATAAGAGCTTCATCATCGATGCCGCCCCCTCGGAAAATCCCTCGACAATACCGACACTGATCATACCGGCACCGAGCAGGGTCGTCATGAACACCGGCAAGAGACTCAGGATGAGCTCCGATGACATGTCCATGAGCATCGACACGAAACCCAGTATCCAGACGCCTGCCGGCAGACGTGAAAATTTTCCGGGTTCAGCTGCACCTTTTTCCATCGACGCCTCCGATAGTTGACGACGTTTCCGCCCTCATCTCCGATCCAGACCACACGGAGCCAGCGCTCTTTTCTGAGCATACCGGTTTCAGTTCCACACCGTTCCTCCATGCGAGGTTTTTTTCATATTATTGGCATATGCCAATTCTAAACACAAAAAACGACATGAAACGACCGCTAACCACCCGACTGCGTACAGCAGCCCTCGTCCTTTTACCCGTGCTCCTTGTCGCATGCAATCCCGGCGGTAACCGGACAGGATCGGTGAACGATATCGACGGGAACACCTACAGAACCGTAACGATCGGCGACAAAACATGGATGTCTGAAAACCTCAGGGTGAGCCATTACCGGAACGGTGATCCGATTCCTGAAGTGCGTGACCAGCAAGCCTGGGGAACGCTGAAGAGCGGCGCATGGAGTACGTACGATCTCAGCGAGGATAATGGGAAAAAATATGGCAATCTGTACAACTGGCATGCCGTCAACGACCCCAGAGGCCTCGCTCCGCAGGGCTGGCATGTGGCCAGCGAAAAAGAGTGGTCGGCTCTCGTCGAAGCTACCGGCGGCGAGCAGCAGGCCGGCGCATCGCTCAAAGCGGCCGGCAAATGGAGTGGAGCTTCGAATAGTCAACCGGCTGGTTTCGATGCCCTGCCCGCAGGAGCCAGACGTGATACCGACGGCAGCTTCCTTATGATCGGTCAGTTCGCCCGATTCTGGACATCTACGGCAGCTGGCGAAGCGAAAGCGATCGCCCGGGCTATGGGTTTTTACGACGATGCCGTACGGAGCGGCGAGGTGAAGATGGAGAACGGCTTTTCGGTGCGGTGTGTGAAGGACTGACCATCGACCTGCAGGTCCGGAGACGCATCCGGCCTGCAGTAACGATGTGAGAAAGCGGGAATCAGAGGGAGAAGCTGATCTGCTTCTCTTTCTCTGCAAACAGTTTGGCTGCGAGGAACTCGCGATTCATGCGGGCGATGTTCGCAACCGTGATCTCCTTGGGGCACTCGGCCTCGCAGGCGTAGGTGTTGCTGCAGTTGCCGAACCCGAGGCTGTCCATGGCAGCAACCATGTTCTGTACGCGACGCTCGGCCTCCACGCGTCCCTGGGGAAGCAGGGCCAGATGCGAAACCTTGGCTGACACGAACAGCATGGCAGAGGCATTCGGGCAGGAGGCCACACAGGCGCCACAGCCGATACAGGCCGCTGCATCGAATGACGCGTCGGCATCTGACTTCGGGACCGGAATGGTATTGGCATCGGGAATACCGCCGGAGTTGACCGACACATAGCCTCCAGCCTGGATAATCTTGTCGAATGCGCTGCGATCCACGATCAGATCCTTGATGACCGGGAATGCGCCGCAACGCCAGGGCTCGACGAAGATGGTCTCACCGTTCCTGAACGAGCGCATATGGAGCTGGCAGGTGGTCGTGCCTTTCAGCGGACCATGAGGACGGCCATTGATGTAGAGGCTGCAGGTACCGCAGATACCCTCGCGGCAGTCATGGTCAAACGAGACCGGGTCCTCGCCCTTGGCGATAAGCTGCTGGTTGAGGACGTCGAGCATTTCGAAAAAGGAGCTGTCCGGAGAGATGTTCTCGACATTGTAGGTGACCAGCCCCCCCTTGTCCGTGGCGTTTTTCTGACGCCATATCTTCAGAGTGAAATTCATGATCGCTGGTTATTTATAGGAGCGTTGAGATGGTGTCACCACGTTGAACTCAAGTTCTTCCTTATGCAATTCAGGAGTTGCCGTTCCGCCCTTGTACTCCCAGGCTGAAACAAAAGCGAACTCCTCGTCGTTACGGAGCGCCTCGCCGTCAGGGGTCTGGTACTCTTCGCGGAAGTGACCTCCGCACGACTCCTTTCTCTCGAGCGCGTCACGAACCATAAGGTCACCAAGCTCGATAAAGTCCTGAACGCGCCAGGCTTTTTCCAGCTCGGGATTGTACTCTTTCAGGCCACCGGGAATCCTGACGCCTGTCGAGAACTCATCTTTCAGGTCGGAGATCAGACCGAGAGCTTTCTGGAGTCCGGCCTCGTTTCTGGCCATACCGCAGTACTCCCACATGATCTTGCCGAGATTGCGGTGGAAATGGTCTACCGACTGTTTGCCGTTGGTGTTTTTCAGACGGGTCAGACGATCGGTGACACCCTGGACCGCCGTATGGAATTCAGGCAGGGTCGTCGGAATCGGCGGCGTGTGAATCTCGTTGGAGAGATAGCCGGAGATCGTGTACGGCAGGACGAAATAGCCATCGGCAAGTCCCTGCATGAGCGCCGATGCGCCGAGACGGTTGGCTCCGTGATCCGAGAAGTTGCACTCGCCGATCGCGTACAGGCCGGGCACGGTGGTCATCAGCTCATAATCGACCCAGAGGCCACCCATGGTGTAGTGCACCGCGGGATAGATCATCATCGGGGTCTGATAGGGATCGTCGGCGACGATCTGCTCGTACATCTGGAACAGGTTGCCATAACGGGCAGCGATGGCCTCACGGCCAAGACGCTTGATGGCATCGCTGAAATCGAGGAATACCGCACGGCCGGTAGAACCGACACCGTAACCGGCATCGCAACGCTCCTTGGCGGCCCTTGAAGCGACGTCCCTGGGCACCAGGTTGCCGAACGCCGGGTAGCGACGCTCGAGATAATAGTCACGCTTCGATTCGTGGATCTGCTCCGGGGTGATCTCCTTTTTCCTGAGTTTTTCGGCGTCGGCCTTGTCGAGCGGAACCCAGATGCGGCCGTCGTTACGAAGGCTCTCGCTCATCAGGGTAAGCTTGGACTGGAACTCGCCGTGTACCGGAATACAGGTCGGGTGGATCTGGGTGAAGCAGGGATTGGAAAACAGTGCGCCCCGCTTGTAAGCACTCCATGCCGGGGTGACGTTCGAGCCCATGGCATTCGTGGACAGGAAAAACACGTTGCCGTAACCGCCTGTCGCAAGCACCACGGCATGGGCCGAATGGCGCTCGATCTCGCCGGTCACCAGGTTACGTGCGATCACGCCGCGGGCTTTTCCGTCAACGATCACAATGTCCAGAACATCCCTGCGATTGTACAGTTTGACGGTACCTTCCGAGATCTGGCGGCTCAGCGCGCTGTAAGCGCCGATCAGCAGCTGCTGGCCAGTCTGGCCACGAGCGTAAAAGGTCCTCGAAACCTGGGTGCCGCCAAAGGAGCGGTTGGCCAGGAGGCCGCCGTACTCACGGGCAAAAGGCACGCCCTGGGCGACACAGAGATCGATGATCTCCGGGCTGATCGAAGCGAGACGATACACGTTCGATTCGCGGGCTCGGTAGTCGCCACCCTTGATCGTGTCGTAGAACAGGCGAAACACGTTGTCACCATCGTTCTGGTAGTTCTTGGCCGCGTTGATACCGCCCTGGGCTGCAATGCTGTGTGCACGACGGGGCGTATCCTGGTAGCAGAAGGACTTGACATTGTAGCCAAGCTGTCCGAGCGTTGCTGCCGCCGAAGCGCCTGCAAGACCGGTACCGACCACGATGATGTCGAGTTTTCTCTTGTTGTTGGGATTGACCAGCTTGCAACCGGCCTTGTAGGAGTCCCATTGCTCGGGCAGCGGCACCTGGGGTGAACCTGCTTTCAGGTTGATCATGGACGATGGATGTTTGCGGTGACGTTCATGCAGAACGGAAAACAGATAGTGATTACCTGAAAAGAATGAACCAGAACGGTATGACCATGAACCCGCCAGCCACGACAATGGCATAGAGGGTGCTGCCAACCTTGATGGCATCCATGTATTTGCTGTGGTTCAGACCGATCGTCTGGAACGCGGCCTGAACGGCGTGATTCAGATGGAAGCCAAGAAACAGGAAGCTGATCAGGTATACACCGGAATAGCCCTTGTTGGCAAACAGGACAAGCGACCGATGGTAAAAATCGTGAGGGGCGATACCTGCCGGTGGAGCTACCAGACCGATCTTGATGAAGTAGTAATCGATGAAGTGGAGAACGAGAAAGATGAAGACGATGATGCCGGAATGGAACATGTACCTGGAGAGGGGCGAGGTTTCAGACCGGTTCTTGTGCTGATAACGGACCGGCCTCGATGCGCGGTTCTGGAAGCTGACCATGACTCCGAAAGCCATGTGCAGCAGGAAGCCGCCGAAGAGAACCACCTCGAAGACCCTGATCACCGGATTGGTGCCCATGAACTCCGCTGCTGCCGAGAAGGCTCTCCCGCCATCGTCAGCGAGCAGAAGCAGGTTGATGCCGAGATGTACGACAAGAAACACAACCAGAAACAATCCGGCCAGAGCCATGATTACCTTGCTGGTTATGGATGATAAGCGTTTGCGCGTGGAGCTGTCCATAATCCTTTTGGTTTCGATAGGGAAAGAACAGTTCTCGCAGAAATCGAAAAATATGACGCAAAATGTAACGCCTCGCGAGGAAACATGCAAGGAGGGAGCAATAACAATTGTTATCGACAATGAAAAGATAATGGGGGTAGCCCGCTGTGCTCCGCGGCCATGATATGCGAGAGGGATAAACCCGCCAACCCGTGCCCTGTATAAAAAATTTATCTCTCAGAGGAGTGCAACGCCCCTTACGGGACAGGCTTCGGCACGGTCGATGGGGAGGGGAAACAGCGCTATACGGCTTCCTGCAGGTGGCAGATGCTGGAGATTGGCGAGGTTTTCGATAAGAATCATCCCGGTCGAGAGCAACCGCCGGTGAACCGGATAGTCATGCGATTCAGGAAGATCGAACGACGGAGCGTCGACGCCGATCCCCTTGAGCGAAAAGCCTGCGAGCCATTCGGATGATGACTCGTCAAGCACCGGATATCCCTGATCATATCCCGCCAGCCCCCAGAACCTCGACCAGTTGGTATGCAGCAGGAGGTACTCCGCCGACTCGATCTCCTCAGCCAGAGGTTCGAGCAGGTCGAGTCCGATGCGACGGTCAGGGCGCTCAGGAACGGTCACCACAAGAGCTCGGCCAAAGAAGTGATCCGCCGGAAAGCGGTCGAGTGTGGCAGCACCATCGATCATGTGGGCGGGGGCATCGATATGGGTGCCCGTATGCGACGACATGCACAGTGAGAGCTCGGCATATCCGTCCGTCGCTATCGAGGCGAGCGACAGGAATTGCGGGCCATCAGTTCCGGGCCAGACCGGCATATCCGGAGTTATCGGGTGACTCAGATCGATAATGTTCACACTCATCATCCAGGTTATGCTCCAGCCATAGCAAGTCGCAATAAATTCACGTCGAAAAGTCTGTCATGCTGAATGGTGCGTAGCGAAAAAAAGACCTCATCTTATAATTAAAATACGAGTTCCGGATTCCTCACTTCGTCCTGATCGCCTTGAGGATAAGCTCCTCGAAGTCGGACTTGCCCAGCGCCCCTGAGAAGGCGTTGATCACACGGCCGTCACGTCCGATCACGAAGGTCGCAGGAATTCCCCGAAGCCCCCCGGGCAGATACCTGCCGAATTCGGCGGACAATGCAGGATCGGCCATGGCCACCGGAAAGTCGATGCCAAGCTCCCACAGAAAATCGGGAAGAGCCACCTCATTGTCCCGCACCGCAAACCCGATGAAGGTAAAGCCCTGCTTCGCGTACTTTTTCTGCAACTGAACCATATCAGGCAGCTCTTTTCGGCATGGAGGGCACCATGAAGCAAAAAAATTGACGATATATGGTCTGCCGGCAAGCTGCTCACTGGAAACCGTTTTGCCGTCCAGGGTCTTTACCCTGAATACCGGGCCTTTCGCAGTAGCTGCCGCCCTCTGGACGACGCGCTCGGCGGCCGAAGCTGGCTGTGCAGCTCCGGCACCAGAGGTCAGCAGAACAAGCAGGGTGGCAACAAGAGTTTTTCCGATCGATGACATGGCTATCTTTTTTCAATTATACGCTGTTTCAGGAGTAACATCCTGATTTCCCGGGAAAATTCAGGACAGATCCATCCCCTGGTTGGCTGAGACGTTTTTCAGCAATGGCATGTTGAGCTTACGTATCTCGACCTGTTTCCTGTCACGGAGATAGGCTGCAACGGTGTCCCAAACCGGTTCTCCCGGCGATTTCGAGCCGACTGTAGCCCATCCTGCCACACGATAACTCCTGGACGCGTCGATAAGCGTACCGTTATCCAGCCGCATCTCGTCGATCCGGTTGCCCATCGATGCGCCCGGATCGATCCGGTAGTTCATACCGCCGACACGCACCATGTCTCCTCCCTGCTGATAGAACGGGTCCGGGTTGAAGAGGTTGTCAGCCACATCTTCGAGCACCGCCTTGATCTGCTGGCCGGTCATGTCACGGACATAGGTCTCCGGGTAGGTCATGCAGGTCTGCTCGAGCACCTGCTCCATCGTGATCTGCTGGCCGGGAAGGATGGTGGTGCCCCAGCGGAATCCGGGAGAGAGCGCAATCTGGGCATCGTTCCGCTGCCGGAGCGCGTCGCAGATCAGCTGGTCGAACGGGCCATCGAAGTTGCCGCGCCGGTAGAGCAGTGAACCTGCCGTCGCAAGCGGCTCCTGAAGTTTCGAGAGGTACGGAGCTCGGATGCGATCGATCAACGCCTGCATTTCCGGATGCGCCGGAAGTTCCTCCGAAAAGACCGGCAACAGGTGATAGCGATAGCCGGATACCTTCCCTCCGGAGAATTTCAGGTCGATCACGCCGAGAAACTTGCCGTTCGAACCGGCATTGGTCACGAGGGTCCGCCCGCCAGGGTTGCGCACCTCGAATGGTTGCGGGACGGCGTCGTGGGTGTGGCCTCCGAAGATCACGTCGATACCGCTGACCTGCCCGGCAAGCTTGATATCGACATCCATACCGTTGTGCGAGATCAGCACCACGGCGTCAGGTTTTTCTTTGCTGCGTATCGTATCGACCAGTTTCTGGAGATCGGCGCTGTTGATGCCGAAGGTCCAGTCGGGAATGAAACGCGCAGGGTTGGCGATAGGCGTATAGGGGAACGCCTGCCCGATGACCGCGACACGGTGGCTCCCGAGGGTCCGTATGACGTAGGGTTTGAATACATGCCCGGACTGTTCATCATAAGCCTTCGCCCCGTTGAACAGGGCGTCCTCTTTGACCTTGACGTTCTGGGCGACAAAATCGCCCTTGAAGGCCGCCAGATTTTTACGGATCTCCGCTTCCAGGTAGGTGAACTCCCAGTGACCGGTCATGACATCGACACCGAGCAGGTTGCAGATCTCCACCATGTCTGACCCGCGGCTCCAGAACGCCGTACCCGATCCCTGCCAGGTATCACCAGAGTCGAGCAGCAGGGTCTTTTCGCTTCCGAATTCACCACGAAGCCGATCGGCAAGCGTCTTGATATGGGCATACCCGCCCAGGCGGCCATACTTCTTTGCCAGATCGATAAAATTGACCGGAGTGAAGGCATACGCCAGCGAAGAGCCCTGAGTGATATGGTAGTAATCGAGAAAGGACCGGGTAACCAGATGGGGCGGACGTCCGGCGGCCGTGCCGAGTCCCAGGTTCACGCTGGGCTCGCGGTAATAGATCGGCATAAGCTGTGCATGGGTATCGGTCAGGTGCATCAGCCGGACATCGCCGAAACGCTCGAGCTGGTAGATGTCCGAGCCCTGACGGGAGGCTGCTGAAGTGAAACCTGGCAACATACCGGCTGCTCCGGCCATTCCGAGAATACGAAGGAATTCACGACGGGATAACTGCATGTGATGTGCTCATTTGGGGTTCCCTATGGATAAAAAGGCGATAACCGGGCGCAGACTTTAATGCCTGCGCCGTCGACATTCACTGCTTCGGAATCATCTGCTGCCAGTTCCTGTCCATGTATTTTGCCTGGGCAACGGCTTCACGGCCCTGCAGCAGCGCCTCTTTCGCAAAGCGATCTGACTCCTCCTGCTGACCTTTCGCTTGCGCGTCCCGGGCTGATGCGATCAGTTTTGCCGTGTCGCGCCACTCATACCCGAGTGAGGAGGCCTCCTTCCGGGCAGCCTCCGCCTGGTCGATCAGGCTGGAGCCCTGGTTCTGATCGGCAGAGAGCGCCGTGCTGACCGGCATGATGCCAAGAAGGCTCACCAGTGCTATCATTCTTTTCATGGTTCCTCCCACTTATTTTCTTGATGCCGGACCGTTGAAACTCAGGCCATTGCACATGGCTGTCTGGAAAAACTCGAGATCGCGGTACTCTTCGCTCTGCGCGGCAAGCGGCTTCGCTCCGATGTTCTCGTTACAGCCGGCATACCTCCGGTGCAGAGTTCCGATCTCACCCCATTTCAGACGAAACACGGGAAAGTGAGTCGTGTGCCCCAATGCCGGGCTGATGATCTCCGAGCGCAGCTGCCTTCCTGCATACTCCATGTGGCATCCCGCACAGGACATGTTGAGCTGTCCGCGTTTTGCGTAAAAGAACTGCTTGCCTTTCAGGTAGGCTTTGTATGCGGCAGCGCTCTCAACCTTGACATGGATGGGCTGCCCTCTGCTGATGAATGCGATATAGGCAGATATTTTTGCCAGATCGCCCTTCATCCCGTTGAGCGGCTTCTCTCCATTGGCAGTAAGGCAGTCGTTGATGGCCATCTCAAGCGTGACGACCTGACCGCGTTTCTCGTCGAAATAGGGATATTTGTTACGGACAGCCCCACCGTTCGGGAAACAGCCCGCCAGGGACTTTCCGTTGGCGAATGGTTTGTTGAACAGTGCCTTGCCTTCATCGACAGCCAGGTCGTAAGGCGGGAACTCTTCAACCTCTTTCCACTGCTTGCGGGCCTGGGAATCGATAGCGTAGACACCGTCGGCGAAATCTGCCGTTCTGACATCCGGAAACTCCTTGTGGATATATGCCTGGAACTTCCTGACATCGGCATCGACAAGCGCCTGGTAATTGACTGCCAGAGCGGAATTCGACACCATCGTCAGAACGATGAGAAACACTGCCTGAAGCAGTCGCGCCACAGATAATCTTGACATGGCTTGCTCTCCTTTGGATTTCGGATTACATCGCCGTGATGGCGCTTTCCATGGTTTCTGTACCCTTCCTGTTATCGATCCAGCTGATTTTGATGACATCACCGGCCTTTGCACCCGTGAACTGGAAGGCGATGTAAGGATCCTTGGAGACACCCGGGCCAAGTTCCGCATGAAATACGGTTTCCCCTTTGCAGGTTGCGGTCACTTCGGTGATGTAATGGGCAGGAATGATCGCCCCGCTCTGATCCTTGGCTCGCCCGGTCTCCATGGGATGATTGATCAGTACCTTGACGGATATTGCATTGTCCTGGACTACTGCTTTGATTTTCATGTGTTCACTCCGGAATTGGTTTGAATGGTTGAGATTATCCTCCGCAGCCGCCGATGGTGACCTTGACTTCGCGGACAGTCCGGTACAACTTGTTGCCGGCTTTGACGATGACCACCATATTCGAGGTCTTGGCCATCCTGATGCGCATCGATACATCCGGCTTCATACGAGGCAGCACATCGATCGACGTGACGAGCGGGGAAAAATTGACCGGCACGAAAATGCTGATGCTGGTCACTCCCGGGATGGTGGTCGAAACCGTTACCGGCACGAAGGCACCGTTCTCGGCAATCTCTGGAGCCTTGATCTCGATGGCCGAAGAGTCCTCGATCGGCAGGCCTCCATATTTTGCGGCAATAGCATCATCGAGCTTGTCGGCCATGAACGCCTTTTCGCTCCAGCTTGCCAGTGCCCTGCCCGGAATTACCGCCAGAACAGCCAGGGAAGCTGCAGATCCGGCAAGTGTTTTACAGAAATCTCGACGGGAAATCCCCATGATAACCTCCTCGGTAATGGATGTTGGTCAGTCAGGGCCGGACTATGGCCCCACAATTGAAAAATGGTGTCGCGATCAGAGCGTGTAGACGTAGTCGACGACCTGATCGATCTCGCTCTCACTCATGATGCCATGCTTGCCGAACGGAGGCATGACACTGCTCGGGTTCTTTTCCGTGGCATCCCAGATCTGCTTGCGCAGCACGGTCTTGTCTGGGTAACGATCCTTCATCTGTATCAGCGGCGGACCGAAATTGCCCGGATCGTCTCCACCGGCCATCATGTGGCAGGCAAGGCAGTTCCCTTTGTTCATGTCGAAAGCGATCGCCTTGCCCTTGGCCAGATTCGGATCACCTCCCTGGAGATCGGCAAGGCCGATGGAAGGCAACAGGAGCAAACCTGCAACCGCACACAAACCAGAACGCTTCATGTTCAATCCCTGTTTAGGTGTTGTTGTTAGAGGCCTCTTGACGAGGCAAAAATCGGGGATGGGCCGGCCAAGGAGCCAGCCGGCGCTTCCTGCCTTACCTGTACGCGCCTCAAGCGTCAAGGTGGCGTGTCATCCCCATACATCTTCGCTGATCTGCCGGTACCAGCTCAATGCCAGGTTCGCCTCAGCGGCGAGCTGTTCTGGACTTGCCTCCATTGAGGTCATGGAGATATCCCCGCGGTTCTCCGCAAACCCCAGGGGTGTCAACTGGTAGGTTCCCCTGACAGATACGGCGTAGCCAGGCGCGATGAGACTGTAGCAGAGACTTTCAAGGCGTTGTGCAGGTGAGGAACGGCCGTTGAACAGATCTGCTATCACCCTTGCAACAGCCTGACCCTGCGTGTTCGCGGCAGTTCCCGACTTGGGCATGGGACTCCCCTGTATGGCATCCCCGATGACGTGAATGCCTGCGTGAAGGGTCGATTCAAAGGTGAGCGGATTTACCGGACACCATCCGGACGCGTCTGCAAGGCCATTGTCTACAGCTATTTTTCCGGCTCTCTGGGGAGGTATGACATTGATGACTGCCCCCTTTTCGTCGCCGAATTCGGTCGAGATGGTCATGGTAGCCGCATCCAGACGGTCAACCTTTCCGCCGCCGGAAGCGGAGCGCCACTCGATCCTGCCTGGATACTTCCTGTCCCAGCCCTGCATGAAGAGATCCTGTTTGGTGAATCCATCCTTGGCATCGAGAATGATCACCTTCGACTTTGGCTTGTGCTCTCTGAGGTACCAGGCGATCATGCTGGCTCTTTCATATGGGGCTGCCGGGCAGCGGAACTGGTTGGGTGGCGAAACGATGATAACTGAACCCCCGTCTTTCATGGCGACCAACTGCCTCTGGAGCAGCGTGGTCTGAGGACCTGCCTCGTAGGCATGCGGGATTGCGCTCTCCGCGATCTTCTGGCTGTAACCGGGAATGGCGTCCCATCTGAAATCGACGCCGGGAGCGACTATCAGCCGGTCATAAGCGAGAACCCGCCCCCCCTTCAGCCTCACCTTCCTCGACACCGGATCGATCGACACGGCCATATCGGCAATCACATGCACACCGTATCGCTGCTGCAAGACCTTGTAATCGTGTGCGATGTCGTTCATGGTCTTCAGACCGCCGAGCACCCAGTTGCTGAATGGGCAGGTGTGATATACCGCTTTTGGTTCGACCAGGTCAACCGAGATGGATGGGTCCAGCAGTTTCAGATGTCTGGCAGCTGTAGCGCCGCCGAATCCACCACCGATAACCACTACGCGCCTGGCTGCCGGGCTTGCCGACATTACACGGGACGGCAGGCCCATGAGCCCGAATGCGGAACCGGCAACAGCAGAAAGGACGAATTTGTTGAACGCTCTTCTCGAAAGTGAACTGCTCATCATCGACCTCCTCGGTATTGTTCTGAAATCTTGTGACCATCCGGCAAGGGTTGCCGGCAAGGGACGTTACATGCCACACCATGTCAGCTGCAAAAGGGCGTACCTGTTCCAGCCAAAATTGTTCAGGCGCATGGGTTCAGACAGCATGCCCGTCATGGGTCATGCCTCGAACGATGGAAACACTGTCGTAATTATCTGGGAGATGGCTCGTCATGACCCTTCCTTGTAAGAAAGTGGTCACAAAACGGCACTGCGGTCTTCGGCTCCGGAAACAGACTGCAGGAACTTTTGGTCTGACTGTTTACCGGCAACCGATTATAGGATAACTATATGGTTATACATTATAAAAGAATCATCAAAAATGCAAATACGTCACCGGCTCTGTGAGTATTTTTTTGAAAAAAAATTCCTGATAACAACAGGAGTGAATGAGTGGGATGTCCTGGCGGGAGAGATACCGGACCGCAGCTGACGCTGCAGCCCGGCGTATCATATCAATAGAGCAGTGAGTAACTGATCACGAACGCATTGGAGTTTATGCCACTGTTCGGCTGGCTGGTACCGGCATTGGAAAGATGGCGGAAACGGTACCCCAGGGTCAGAGCACTCTTTTCGCCAACAGCGACCTGGGCACCCAGACCGAACTGGTTCAGAAAATTGAAACCCGCGTCACCCTGCTCTTCGGTATCGATACTCAGATACATAGGGCCCGACCCTATCTCGGAGACCAGTTTGACCGATGGGGAGAGTGGATGGAGATAGCGGATAAAGAAATCCAGACCTGCCTCGACACCGCTGTCAGGCTTGGTAACGGTATTGACGAACGGCTCGAGTGCAAACTGCAGGGTCGATCCGCTTTCACGCATACCGAACAGGGTGTTCATGTCGAAACCCACCCGGACAAACGCCGGAATCGCCGAAAAAGAAGCGTCAGTGTGCTTCAGATGGCCCCATGCGTAACCGGAACCGATACCGACCTCATCGAGATGGACACCCCGCCGGGACGATTCTGAAGATGCAGGGGCATCGTCACCAGCTGATGACTCGCGAGCGAGTGTTGTTGATGGAAGACAAAGCGTCAGGGCAAAAAGGAGCATTGGCAGAAGCCGGGCAGGTCTGTTCATAGTATGGAGGTCTATGGTTGAAAAAAAAAGGCAACTGTTGATCGTGAGAAAATCGAACAGGATCTATGCCGGAATGGAGAGCGTGGACACGTCAATACGTCTCGAGACGTAGTCCATGACCGCACTCACGGCAGCATCACGTTCACAGTCACAGAAAATCTGGTGATCGGTTTTGTCAAACCAGAATACCGATTTCTCTGACTGTGGTGTCGAAATCTCCCGCAGCACGATGTCCGCGCTTTCAGGAAGAACGATACGTTCGTTCCGGCCATGAATGATCAGTACCGGAGTGCTGACGCGGGACAGGATCGACCGCGTCGAATGCACGAGGTCGAACATCGACAGAATAGTCCTGGTAGGTGCCCATGAGTATTGCCTGGGGATGATAGCGTTTTCAGGGTCTGCAAAACAGGGTTCGAACTCCCACCGGTCGATCAGCATGCTGAGCAGCGGAGCGAGAAAATTAAGCGGGCGGTCCGGAGCGAGCAGCGATGCGAGACGGAGCGCCGGCGTGGCCAGAACGATCGAGTCGACCAGCTCGGGATGACGTGCGGCAAGCTGCAGGGTCAGAAGGGCGCCCATGCTGTGTCCGATCACGATCACCTTGCCATGGTTTCCTGCGGCATCCATAAGAGCGGATTCAGCATCGCTGAACCAGTCCTGCCAGGTCACTCCCCGAAGATCCTCGGGGGATTGTTCTCCGTGACCCCGGAGCAATGGAGTGATCAGCTTGAGACCGGTCTTCGCAACAGGCTCGAACAGCGTACGTACGCTTTCGAGATTCGCCGTGAAGCCGTGAAGGATCATCACTCCTGTCAGTTGCCGGTCACTCCGGCGGTCAACACCATCGATGGTCATTCCGGATGCATGCGGTTGTTACGAAAGATGCGCGTACTGCCACACTCACTCCCCTGTTCTTGAAAGGTTGAACAGCAAATATACGAGGAGTGCGTGAAAATTTTCGTGAATTGGCTATTTTTTCGGTTAGCAGAGTGATCTGAATTACGCCCTGTGGAACACGGGATACCGGGATCTCCGGAACAAGCTCCTTCCCGAAGCACCGAATGCACCATGACTATCAGAAATCTCCTTCTCGCCACATTTGCGCTCATCCTCGTGAGCCTCGGAGCCTGCACATCATCCAGAGGCCCGATCTCTTCAAAGAGCCGCCTGGGGCTCTCACCCGAAGAGGCCTACCGCCTTGGAAAGCTCAAGAACGATCCCTATATCATCAGAGGGAAAGTCTACGTGCCCATGAGCTTTGACCAGGTTTACTCGTATGAGGAGACCGGTATCGCTTCATGGTACGGTCAGGAGACGCTTGACCAGCATAACGGGCAGCCGACGGCTTATGGAGAGGCCTTCGATCCCGATCAGCCAAGCGCTGCACACAAGTATCTGCCCCTGCCCATGCTGGTCAGAGTCACCAACCTCGAAAACAACAAATCCATCGTTGTCAGGGTCAACGACCGCGGCCCATTTGTCGATGACCGGGTCATCGACCTCAGCGCAGAAGCCGCCAGGAAGCTGGGCTATTTCGAAAAAGGCACCGCACGGGTCAAAGTCGAGTCAGTTTTCCACTGAATGAATGCTGAATGATGAGTGCTGAATGATGAGTGAGAACGGCGACATGAATAATCAGATGTGAGGAGTGAGGCGTTGAAAGATTTTCAGAATTCACCTGTCACATGAGCGTGATGGAAGTCAATGCCCTGAAAATAACCGAACGAACGTTTCATTTCGCCATAATGGTTGTGGCATTTTGTCAGCAACTGGAACATGAGGGCCATACGCCCAGAGTGCTTTGAACTCAGCTGTTGAAATCCGGTACTTCGATTGGCGCAAATGTGGAAGAGGCTCAGGCAGGGCATAGTAAAGCTGATTTTACCGCCAAAATGTCCATAGCCCGTAAAGAAGCGCGGGAAGCGAATTACTGGTTACGGTTACTGAAAGGGGCACAGATCACCCATATATCTGAACTTGAAAACCTCCTTGAGGAATCGGAGCAACGGATTCGCATTCTGACCAGCATCGTAAAATCCGCCCAGAAACACTGAGAGCCAGGTAGTGAATCGATTCGATTCACTACCTGGCTCTCACACAATCGATCACTCACAAATAACAACTCATCCCTCAGCATTCATCATACATCCCCCAGAACTCATCATTCATAACTCATAACTCATCATTCATAACTCATAACTCATCATTCATCCCCCCCCTACCGTTTCATCACAGCGGCATCTTCCATGAACTTTTTCAGGCCGATATCGGTCAGCGGGTGGTTGGCCAGCTGTTTGATTACCGAATACGGGATGGTGGCAATGTCGGCTCCGATGAGCGACGCTTCGACGACGTGCTCCGGGTGGCGGACACTGGCCACGATCACCTCGGTGAGGTAACCGTAGTTGTCATACATGGTGACGATCTGCTCGACCAGCGCCATACCTGAGGTGCTGATGTCATCCAGACGGCCTACGAACGGGCTGACATAATCGGCCCCGGCCTTGGCGGCAAGCAGCGCCTGGTTCGGCGAGAAGACGAGCGTGGCGTTGGTCCTGATGCCGTGCTGCGAAAAGTGCCGGATGGCTTTGAGACCGTCCACGGTCAGCGGGCACTTGACGACCACGTTGGAGTGGATCGCGGCCA
>JAAXWP010000065.1 GCA_013334925.1 Chlorobiaceae bacterium | reverse complement strand
AACTCATCGTAGTAGCGCCTCGTATTCACCGGAAGCGAGGCGTTTACCGTTTCTTTCGGACGATCTTCGAGCATCCCGTTGCAGACGAGACAACGGCTGAACGGACGGGCTTCTGAAGCAAGGCAGTACCTGCGGATCACCTGCACGACCTGTTCAAACACATGGTCGGACCGGATGCAGCAGCCGTGGAGCACCCGGTTGTTCATCAGCAGGCGCCGGTCTCGGGTAAGTAGTATTCTCCCCTCCTCTTCCATGATGTCGAGCATCTCCCGGTCATGCTGCCCAGTAAACCAGAGGGTATCGAAACCAAGCAGCCGCAGGCGTCTTGCCATACGCCCGAGATGGATGTCGGCGATGAATCGCGGAAATTGCGGAGGTGATGGCTGCAGGGGACATTCGCTGGAGAAAGGTGAGCGTAGAGGGAGCACCTCGATTCGGTCACCGTCAGCGATGCGGGTCGAAAACCCGGCCGGAGCGCCGTTCAGCCGGAGAGCGCCGATTTCGGTGTGGGGCACACCGCAGGACTCGACGATATCCTTGAGGGAGGTCGCATGGCCCGTTCGCTTTTCGAAATAATCGCCAGCTCGACCGTAATAGAGCAATTCACGGAAATCGGGGTCGAATCGCAGGAATACCCTGAGCGACTCCTGACTCCCATCGCTTTTCATGAGACCGGAACGTCCACCCCGCTTCCAGGGATACCGACAAAGGCTCCGTCGCCGTAACGTTCCGCCATACCTTCGCGGACAAGCGCATCGACGATCGTGGCAATGCCATAGGGACAATCGGCATAGCGCTCCTCGATGGCCTCCATCGGCAACTGACCTGCGGCAAGCAGTTCCCGAAGCAGCTTTCCCCGGTACCAGCGCCGCGAACCGCTGAATCTGGACTGCTTCGTCACCGGAGCGATACCGGTCTTGCGGCTCGTAAGCTCGAGTGAACCATAATCCATGAGGGCGTTGTGCCAGTCACGGCTTCTCCCTTTCGGCAGCACCTCTTCAGCAACACTCCTGAGAGCGGCGGGAGAAATCTCCTCCGGCAGTTGCAGCTCATGGATGAGCACTCGCCTGATGTTCGTGTCGACAGCGGCGACGTCGAGATTGTCCGCGAATGCGGGAATCGAACGGCTGGTGTATGGGCCGATACCCGGCAGGGTGATCAGGGTCTCCGGGTCTGAAGGAACGACACCGCCATGATGCTCTACTATCTCCGAGGCGGCGCGCTGCAGGCGCTGTCCCCTTGCGTTGTATCCAAGGCCGCTCCAGAGCTGCAGCACCTCCCTGAGCGGAGCCGAGGCAAGGGACCTGACATCGGGAAATCGCTCCATCCACTGCTCGAAACGTGGGGCCACGCGATCGGCCTGAGTCTGCTGCAA
The DNA here is from genome assembly GCA_013334925.1 of Chlorobiaceae bacterium. GTDB lineage: Bacteria > Bacteroidota > Chlorobiia > Chlorobiales > Chlorobiaceae > Chlorobaculum. Next base: position 9,127 of record JAAXWP010000065.1, on the reverse strand, counting down.
CATGATCTCGCTGACCATGACAGCATAGCGGTCACGGGTCCGCCTCCACGGAAAATCCCTGCCTTTCAGGCGGTAGAACTCGAAAATCTTGTCCCTGAAAGCTTCGACGGAAACGCTGTCCATGGTTGGCAGAAGTTGGCTATGGTTCGGTGTTCAGAATTCGGGGGCCGGTCCCGGGACGAATCCTGCAGGGCGTCTCAGCACCGTAGCTGCATGCCTGAAGGGATCGTGCCCGAAAAAGAGGATCCAGCCGTGCTCGCAGGCCTCTTCCAGGATAACCGCCTTTTCCTCTATAACCGTCCGGGCGTCGATGTCGTTGCCGGTCACTCGCGTTGCGGGATAGTGTGCCGTTGTCGGAATGAGGTCTCCCCCATGAAGCAGGGTCGTCGTACCATCGCTGATCCGAACCAGCTGCTGACCACGGGTGTGTCCGTTGCTGACGATCACGTCAATGCCCGGAAACAGCTCCTGTGTACCTGAAACCGTATGAAAAAGGGCAAGCTGGCGGAACTCGTCGATGATGGTCTCGTTGAAGCTCCCCTTCTCCCGCTCATCCGGTCGACAGGCTGTCCGGAAATTCTCCTCCTGCACGTAGACTCGTGCATAAGGAAACACTGGCACAAGACCGTCACCGGCGCAGGTGAATGCCCCCCCGACATGATCGCTGTGCAGATGGGTCAGCACCAGATCGGTGATGTCTCCTGGCTGCAGGCCATGTTTTTCAAGCTCCTCTTCGAGCCGGTAAGGGCTGGTGGCATTAGCTGCCCAGCGGCTGGTCCAGCAGAGTTCGCCAATGCCGGTGTCGACAAGGATACGATGGCCGTTACCGACGATCAGCAGCAGACGGGTCGCAAGCCTTATACGGGGTTTCGGTCTGGAGGGATCCGCTGTTCCGGCCGTCAGTGGCGTTCCGTCGAACAGGAATTCCTGGACTTTCAGGGAGTGGATCTGGTAGCCTGCTATGGTGAGCATATCGATAGAAGATAAGATAAAGGCAGCGCTGAAAACCTGTTCCGCAATTCACTCACAACAGGTTCAAGAGGTAACCATACACAGGTTCGCGGCGGGCGTACCTCTCCCGGAGCGCATGCGTAAGGCCTTGCCAGCATTGCGATAAAGACGGGAAAGTTTGAAGACGGATCGGCAGCCCGGTCAGAAAGACAGGGCTGCTCGCCGTTTCGAAGACAGGTATCCGTACAGGGGGCCTGGGCTTATTAAGCCTGGGCAGCAGCGGATTTGCGCTCTTTGACCTTCAGCGCAGCCTTGCCGGTACGCTTGCGGAGATAGAACAGCTTTGCCCTTCTTGCCTTACCCTGCCTGACGACCGTCACGCTCTCGACGTTCGGGGAGTTGATCGGGATGATCCTCTCGACACCGACGCCATGGGAAATCTTGCGAACGGTGATGGTCTTGGAAGCACCTGCGCCCCTGTCGCTGATCACGACACCTTCGAAAGCCTGGAGACGCTCCTTCTCACCTTCGATAACCTTCAGCTGAATCCTGACGGTATCGCCGGGACGGACTTCGGGGATATCGGTCCGGTTCTGGGTTGCTTCCACCATTTGAATTAACTGATCCATGATGACACTATTTCTTTATATGTTGTCTTTACTCTTCCCATTCTTCATTCTCAAGCAGATCCGGCCGACGAAGACGAGTGCGTTCAACCGCATTTTCCTGTCGCCATAGCTCGATTTTCTCGTGATGGCCTGAAAGCAGCACGTCGGGCACCGTCATCCCCCTGAACTCGGCGGGGCGGGTATACCACGCACAGTCGAGCATGCCGTTCTGGAACGAATCGGTCAATGCCGACTCGCCGTCCCCAAGCACGCCGGGAATCAGCCTCACGACTGCGTCGGCAAGCATGAGCGCGGGAATTTCACCTCCCGAAAGCACCACGTCACCAACGGAGAGCTCCATCGTCACCAGATTCTGGCGAATCCTTTCGTCCATGGCCTTGTAGTGACCACACAGCACGATCAGGTTTTCCTTGCGGGAGAGCCTGTTTGCCGTCTGCTGTTCGAAAGACTTGCCGTCCGGTGTCATGAAGATCACCTCGTCGTACACTCTTTCAGCCAGCAATCTCTCGATGCACGCGAAAACCGGCTCCGGTCGGATCACCATCCCGGCACCGCCTCCGAACGGTGTATCGTCCACCTGATGGTATTTGCCCAGCCCATAATCGTGCAGGTTGTGCACGTGGATTTCCGCAAGGCCTTTTTTCCTTGCGATGCCGAGCAAGCCTTTCTCAAGTGTCGATGTAAAAAAATCCGGAATGACGGAAATGATATCTATCCGCATGATTTTCACATCTGAGACATTGCTATCAATATTATCAAGAACACCTTGCACTACAGAAACTCCGTAAAGCGTCGCAGCACCATGATCCCCTTCCGGAGATCGATCTCCTCCACAAAATCCTCCACGGCAGGCACAAGAACCTTGCGCTTTCCCGTATCGATCTCGTAGACATCGCTTGCCGGCATCTGCAGCAGATCGCTGACCACACCTATCCGGCTCCCCGTTTCGTCGTGCACCTCCAGACCGATAAGGTCATGGATATATGCCCGGTCGTCCGGGAGAGGCAGCAGATCACGGTCAGGAACAAAAAGCTGATATCCGGCTACGGCCTCGGCCTCCTCTCGGCTGCCAATACCTTCGAACACGATCCAGGCGAACCCCTGATTCAGCTTTGCCGACACTATTCTGCGCGGCACGGCATCTTCAGGAGTCTTGCCAATATAGAGCTCCCGGCGTTTCAGAAAACTTTCCGGGAAATCGGTCACCGGCTGGACCTTCAGCTCACCTTTCAGCCCTTTGGGCTTGAGCACAATGCCGGTAAGGTAAAGGTCCACCCCGTTTCAGAATATAGCGTTCAGAGCCTCGCTCAAGCTTCGGCAGCGCCGGCTTCAGCAGCTTTCTTGGCCTGACGGCGACGGATCTTGACCGTGAGGCGCTTCTGACGGCGCTCGGCTTCCTTCTGCTGCCATGCTTCCATCTGGGCTGCAACGTCGCTTTCGCTGACGCCACGGCGCAGGAGGTTCAGCTCATGGAGCAAACCGGTGCCACGGATGAGGCTGCGGACGGTAGCGGTCGGCTGTGCACCGACGTTCAGCCAGTAGGCGACGCGGTCTCTCTCGATGATCACGGCATGCGGCTTGGCGGTCGGATTGTAGTGCCCGATCACTTCAAGAAACTTACCATCCCTCGGAGACCTGCTATCAGAGGCCACGATCTGGTAGAACGGCATTTTTTTCCTTCCGGCTCTTTTCAGTCTGATCTTAACCAAAGCGTAAAATAGTTTAATTAATTAAGAGACATTGATCATTTATCGTTTCAGAAACTTGTCGAGCGCGAGATTCTGCGAGGTGATCTTGCGACCTGACTTGGTCAGGCGAGACACGGAACGCATCATCTTCTTCATCTCGGAGAACTGCTTGAGCAGCATGTTGACCTCCTGTACCCTGGTGCCGCTACCCCTGGCGATCCTCTGACGACGGCTGCCGTTGATGAGGTCGGGGTTAAGGCGTTCCTCTCTGGTCATCGAGGAGATCATGGCTTCAATCGGCTTGAAGTCGAGATTCTCGAGATCCTGCTTGGGGACCATCTTGTTGAGGCCCGGCACCATCTCGATAAGCCCCTGGATCGAGCCCATCTTCTTGAGCTGCTGGAGCTGATCATAAAAATCGTTGAGGTCGAACTCATTCTTCATGAGCTTCGACTGCATCTCCATCGTCTTCTCGAGATCGAGCGTCTCCTGCGCCTTCTCGACGAAGCTGACGATATCACCCATACCCAGAATCCTCTGGGCCATACGTTCGGGATAGAAGAGATCGAGATCGTCGACCTTCTCACCCACGCTCATGAACTTGATCGGCTTTTCAACCACCTGCCTGATCGACAGGGCTGCACCGCCGCGGGCATCACCATCGAGCTTGGTAAGCACCACGCCATCGAAATCGAGGCGTTCGTTGAATGCCTTTGCCGTATTGACGGCTTCCTGACCCATCATGGAGTCGACGACGAACAGCAGTTCGTCCGGCTTGAGCGCGTTCTTGATCGCTTCGGCCTCGGCCATCATGGCCTCGTCGATCTGCAGGCGACCTGCGGTATCGACAATGACAACATCCCTGTTCCCTGCGCGGGCAGCCTCCAGACCACTGAGGGCGGCCTTCATGGCATCCTGCTCCTCGACCGAGAAAACCGGAACTTCGACCTGCTCGCCAAGGGTCTTGAGCTGATCGACAGCAGCCGGACGGTAAACGTCGGCAGCGACCAGGATCGGATTCTTGCCGCTCTTCTTCAGGCGCTTGGCAAGCTTGGCGCAGAAGGTGGTTTTACCCGAACCCTGCAGACCGGCAACCATGACGATCGCGGGCACCTTTTTTGGCGGAAGGTTGATCGGCTTGTTCTCGCCACCCATGATCTCGGTCAGCTCGTCGTTGACGATCTTGACGATCATCTGGGCAGGCGATACGCTCTTGATGACCGACTCGCCCAGGGACTTCTCCCTGATATCCTCGACCAGCTTCTTGGCGACCTTGTAGTTCACGTCGGCAGCAAGCAGGGCTCGCTTGATATCGCGCATGGCGATACCGATGTTGACCTCGTTGATCGTGGCCTGACCGGCAAGTTGCCTGAACGCTAATTCAAGTTTATCGCTGAGATTATCGAACATGTTTGACCCGTCACATAAATTCTAAAAATGGATAGCTTTAAAAATAACAAAATTCTTGTAAAATGAAACCATAGAATACAAGCTTGTTGAACCTTATTTCAACCGGCCATTTTCTGCTATATTGCGAGCAACGAAATTCCGGGCGTTTTGCCGAACCTTATATTATAATGAGGCTTACGGAAGCCCGTAACAATCCCAGAACATGACACCAGACTATATCGAGCAGCTGTTCCAGTCGTTCCGGAAACAGAAAATCGCCGTCATCGGCGACGTCATGATCGATAAATACATTTTCGGACACGTCTCCCGCATCTCCCCCGAATATCCGGTTCCCGTCGTCGATGTGACCCATGAAAGCAGCCGTCTCGGCGGCGCGGCCAATGTTGCGCTGAACATCCACGCCCTCGGCGCACAGACCCTGCTTTTCGGTGTAACCGGTACGGATCAGGGACGGGAAACCATGATGGCTCTCATGGAGGAGCAGGGGCTGGAAACCGGCCTTCTGGTCCCGGACCCCAGCAGGCCGACCACCTGCAAGACCAGGATTCTCTCTCAGAACCACCATATCACGCGGGTCGATTACGAAAGCCGCCAGCCGCTGGACACCGAAACCGAAAAGATGCTGATCGGGGTGTTCAGGGAAGTGGCCGGCACGCTCGGTGCCGTGGTGCTGGAGGATTACAACAAGGGTGTGCTGACCGAAACCCTGATCGCCTCGGTCATCGGCATCTGCAGAGAGTTGAAGGTGCCGGTGCTCGTCGATCCCAAGCTCAAGGGATTTTTCTCCTACCAGGGATGTACGGTGTTCAAACCTAACCTCTCGGAGCTTGCCGCTTCGCTCGGCATCGTGCTGCGAAATGTGGACGAGGAGGTCGAGGCGGGGTGCCTGCTGCTCCGGGAACGACTGCAGGCCGACAGTTTCGTGGTGACCAGGAGTGAAAAAGGCATGACGATCTACGACGGGACCTTCACGCATATTCCGGCGACGTCGCTCGAGGTCGCCGATGTTTCCGGCGCCGGAGATACGGTTATCGGCATGCTGGCGCTCGGAACGGCCGCAGGCCTCGACCTGGTGACCAGCACGCGCATAGCCAATCTCGCTGCCGGCACGGTCTGCCAGGAGGTCGGTGCCGTGCCGGTGCGGCCTGAGCGTCTGCTCAGGGCTTGCCTGGAATATCTTCGCTGATATGCAGATGGTCATCGACCACCGTGGGCCATGCCGGGTTGTATGAAGCATCCTGTGCCAGGCTCCTCATCTTCTGCAGAGAGTGGTACGGAACCTCGAACAGGGCAACATTACTGAGTGCCGGTGGCACATCGCTCCCGGGATTCATGTGCATGACGAAGGTGATATGTACCCGTCCACCTTCGACCGGCATAAACACCCACACCCCGCGAGTCTCCCTGACCCGATGCATGTCGGGCCGCAACGGAAGGTAGTCCGGCACCCCCTTCATGGTCAGTGCGATGGCACCGGCCTCGGACACATGAAGATTCGTCCGGACGAGCATCTCCCGCTTGGGCATGGGCCAGGGGGTATTGATCACCTGCCGCACGACATACTCGAGCTCGTCGTTGCTTTCAAGCACCTCCATCTCCGAGAGCTGATGCACCCACCGGTTATAACTGCCGAAATCATGAAAAAGGCTGACCAGCTTCCTGAACGAAACCTCGAATTCGGCCTCAGCTTTGAAACCAAGCACTGGTGATCCGGACATTTTCGAAGAAAAAACCCTGATCCCCTTGTGTTCTACGCGAAACTCCCAGTTCCCTTCCAGGGCGGTGGCTACATCCATTGACAGAAGATGTTTTGAGATGAATGAAAGCGCCAGGTTAACCGGCTATAAAATCTTCGTAGTTCCTGATGATCTCGGTGTCGGCGCTCTTGAACGGCGCATCGACCGGCGTACGGTATTTCTCCCGCTTCACCATGTCCCGCATGTTGCACAACGTGTGATAGGGCGTATCGATCACGGCGATATTGGCCAGCCATGAAGGAATCTCGCCGGCAGGTTCGATATGGAGCCTGAAAATCACCCGGCAACTGTTTTCCGAAACAGGCAGGATGTTCCAGGCGCCCTCCATCTGCCTGACGCGGACATAGCGATCATCCTCGGGCAGAAAATCGGGCAGGCACTCTATCCTGATGAAAGCCTCGGAGGTCACGGGATCCATGAACGCCGTCGAACGGCTTATGATCTCACGATCGGTCACCGGCCATGGTGCGCTGACCAGCTGGTAGACCACACGTCCCTCGTTGCTTGTATCGAGCTCCTGCAGAACACGCATTTCGCGGGTTTTCCATACCCATTCGGTTGCCGTCTCGATGTCATAGAGCAGGCTCAGCACGGAATGCTGTGGAGCATCGATATCGGCTACCGCGACAAACGAAAGAAAGCTGGATGAAGGTACCGGACAGGTGTAGATCCGGAGCCAGTCGTTCTTGAACCTCTCGGCGCAGGTGGTACTGTTGATCTTCTCAAGCAGAGACATAGGCGATTCTGTTTACAAGTTGAGAGTTGCTGCTGCAGCGGTCGTGACAGGCCTGTTTCAGGAGGCCTTGCCGACGATGAGCTGTGTGGCGACCTGCATGACCGGATCGCCTTCTCGGATTAACACCCGCAGCTGGCCTTCCGTTCCGAATAACTGCCTTGCAATCCTCGCTTTCAGGGCAAGACGAATGAATTTGAGATCCCTCTGGTACTCTGCCTGACTGAACGGTATCTTCTGTGACCTGCACTCTTCCCTGACGAGCGATTCCAGATTGGCCGGCGCCTGGTATCCTGCGAGGAACGAATCCAGCGAGTTCCGGTATTTCAGCACCTGACTGGAGGGATCGTCAAACATCCTGAGCGCGGTATCCTCGAAAAAGCCCTTGGCGAAAAGCTCCTGATACAGGGTCGTGTATGGCCTCCCGAACACCCAGTAATCCGGCATGATGCCGCCGGCTTTCTTCAGTATCGTTTTCAGGCTGTCACTTGTAGCTTTACCGCCAAGACTTCCGGAATTGTAGACGCTTATTTCATCACCCTTGCTGAAGACCAGTCCGGCATGATGCCTGAGATAGTTGCCGGGGCCATTGCTGAACAACTCCTTGTAATACTCTTCCCGACCATGGCTTCCTTCGTCGTAACTCCGCTGGATCTGCCGTCCTGCAGGGGTGTAATACCTCGCGACGGTAAGTCGAAGAGCCGAGCCGTCCGGGAATTCGAACTGACGCTGTACAAGACCCTTGCCGAAAGTCAGCTCCCCCACGAGCTTCGCTCGCTGATTGTCCTGCAGCGCACCTGCCAGAATCTCAGCCGCGGAAGCACTTCCCCTGTCTACCAGGATACAGACCGGTCCACTCTCGAAAAGCCCCCCAGGCTTCGAAGTATACTTCATCTCATCCGCACCGCCATGACGGCTCTTCGTATAGACAATCAACTTCCGGTCGGGCAACATCTCATCGGCAACCTCGACAGCCTGGTCCAGGAATCCCCCGGGATTGCCACGAAGATCGATGATCAGGCGCTGCATGCCCCGATCCTTGAGCGACTTGAGCGCCTGATGAAACTCCGATGCCGTCGTTGCGACAAACTTGCTGATCCTTACATAGCCGGTAGTGGCATTGACCATGAAGACCGCGTCGATGCTGGAGGTCGAAATCTTTCCCCTCGTGACCAGAAAGTCGATCATCCTGCGGGTAGCCGGACGATATACCTTCAGACTGACACGGGTGCCGCTTTTACCCCTCAGCTTATGCAGAACCGCCTGCCTCGTGATCCCGACCGCGCTGACTGAATCGATACCGATTATACGGTCACCCGGCATGATACCGACCGACTCACTCGGTCCTCCAGCCAGGGGAGTGACCACCAGTAATGTATCCTTGACGACATCGAATTCAATTCCGATTCCCTCGAAATTTCCATCGAATTCCGATTGGGTATACGCCGCTTTTTCAGGCTCGAGATAGATCGTGTGGGGATCGAGCGACTCGACCATTCCCCTGATGCTGGCATTTGCAAGACTGTCGTCGTTTACCGGATCCACATAGGAAGACCTTATCAGATGATAAGCCTCCTGCATTTTTTTCTGCCGATCCTCAGACAAACCGCCTCCGCCCTTGTTCAGCCTGATACCGATAAAAATTCCGAAAACCAGCACGACGACCAGGAGAACAGCGCTGAATACACGAGACATGAGAGCAGATTTTAAAGGATAGGGTACAGAAGACGAAACCGATGGATAACAGAAACAAGATGCGGATTCCGGGCATAATCATCAACCGGTTTAAACGGGATCCGACTGACAAAACCCGATCGCCCCGGACACGAATACCGCTTATGCCCCGAAACGCCCAAGCTGCCTTTAGTTTACCGAAGAGAAGAGTAAATCGCAACAAAACATTCGACGCCTCGCCCGCCAAACCTTGAAGAGCGGCGATCCCACCAATATTAACGCCCC
>JAAXWP010000064.1 GCA_013334925.1 Chlorobiaceae bacterium | reverse complement strand
GGGAGATCTTCCGGCTGCAGAAGGATCGAGCGAACCTGCGGCATAAGGTGGCGGACAAGGATGCCGTGATCAAGCACCTGCAGACGGCTGATACGCGGCGGATCGTCGAAGCGGTGAGCAAGCTGCTGCCTCTGGGGGTGGTGTGCCGGTGATCGGCATCGGGTCCCTCTGGCCCCCCTGGGCGTGTGATTGGTTTCGTGCCGCGGGATTTTTTTAGCCTGACTAATTTTTTTGCGGAAAAATGTCAAAATGATAAACCTCAGTACCCTTCGGGTCAACCCGAACAACCCTCGTCTGATCAAGGACGACAAGTTCAAAAAGCTCTGTAACTCGGTCAAGGACTTCCCCAGGATGATGTCGCTGAGGCCTATTGTGGTTGATGCGGACGGCATGATTCTCGGTGGCAACATGCGCTACCAGGCACTGAAGCACCTGGGTTATACCGAGCTACCGGATGAGTGGGTGAAACGAGCCGATGAACTTACCGAGGAGGAGCGGCGTCGTTTCATCATCGAGGACAACGTCAGTTTTGGCGAATGGGATTTCGAAATCCTTGCCAGTGACTGGGACATCGAGGATCTGAACGATTGGGGCCTTGATTTCGAGGAGAAGAAGGAGCTTTCAGAGGACGATTATGAAGTTCCAGAACCGGACGACATCGAGACCGATATTGTCGAGGGAGATCTTCTGGAAATTGGTCCTCATCGCCTGCTGTGTGGAGATTCGACGCATGCTGATGCAGTCGACAAACTTCTGCAAGGTGCCAAACCCTTCCTTATGGTGACCGATCCTCCCTATGGTGTGAAGTATGATGCGAGTTGGCGACTGAAAGCTGGTCTCGGAACAGCTGGTGGCGCGATGGGCAAGGTGCTCAACGACGACAAGGCTGACTGGCGCGAGACCTGGTCGCTGTTTCCCGGGAGTGTGGCCTATGTGTGGCATGCTGGCCTTCATGCCTTGACGGTGATGGAATCACTGCAATCGGTGAATTTCCGGATCCGGGCACAGATCATCTGGGTCAAAAACCAGTTTGTCATTTCCCGAGGCCATTACCATGGCCAGCATGAGCCGGCGCTTTATGCTCAGCGCCCGAATACCGATGACCAGTGGCGATATGTCGAAGAGCATGACGTCCTGGACTACACGGTCAGAGAGGGGGAATCGGCAGCATGGCAGGGCGATCGGAAACAGTCGACGGTCTGGTTTATTGACAAGCCGCTGAAAAGTGAGACCGGTCATAGCACTCAGAAGCCGGTGGAATGCATGGGACGACCGATCCGGAACCATGCCGGCGATGTGTACGATCCATTTCTCGGTAGCGGAACGACGATGGTCGCTGCCCACCAGCTCGGGCGCAGGTGTTATGGTATGGAGCTTAATCCCAAGTATTGCCAGGTGATCATCGATCGGATGAAGGCTCTGGATAATTCGATTAAGGTTGTTCGAAACGGACAGCCCTATGAGAAATGAAGTAACCGAGGTAGTTGAAGAAATGGCGGTTGAGTGCAGTACGGCTGAATTGGCCAAATATCTGAATATCACCCAGAAGCAGTTGCGGACCCTTGAGCAGAACGGGGTGCTGAAGCGGATTGCACATAACCGGTGGAATCCGACGCAGTGTGCACATCTGTTTATCAAGCACCTACAGGAAAGCCGAGGTAAGAGTAATCTGGAGGCGTATCGGGAACAGCATATGAAAGCCAAAGCGGAGATGGCCGAGATGTCGGCAGCGCTGATGGCCGGAGAACTCGGGTATGTCGAAGAGATTCGGCAGGACTACGAAGACGAGGTGTTGCAGATCCGGACGACCTTGTTGACAAACTTGCCACGGGTGCTCTCGCTGCTACCACAATCGAAAACGACCAGAGCTCGTGAGAATGAATATCGGAACGCAGTTCGCAAAGAATTACATGCCATAAGCCGTGATAGAAGTAAAAAGCAGACAAGGAGAAGCAAGATTACGGCTGAGCAGGATCCTTGAACCGCCTCCGCTCGAGACGGGTTCGGAGTGGGTAGATCGTTACCGGTACACAGACGACGGGAGCAAGTATTTCCTGTCGACGGCCGAGTACCAAAGGGCACCCATGGATGCGGTGACCAACCCTGACGTTGAAGAGGTGGTCATTATGGCCTCGGTGCAGACGATGAAAACCGAGGTGATCCTGAACACCATCGGGTACTATGCTCATCGAGAGCCTTGCAACATCATGTGGGCCATGCCAAACCTCGATATGGCCAAGAATATCAGCAAGTCGAGGCTGGAACCGATGTTTGACAACTCTCCGGAGCTGCAGGATCTGTTGAGCGACAAACGGACCCGTGACTCGAACAATTCACTGGCGTTCAAGAAGTTTCCCGGTGGGTTTCTGATTCTGTCGGGTGCCAACAGCCCAGCGTCATTTTCATCCTGGCCAATCCGGGTTGCCCTGGGTGACGAAGTTGATCGCTGGGGTAAGCTGATCAAAGGCGAGGGCGACATCCTGCTGTTGTTTCGTAAACGAACGACCAGGTTCACGCATAACCGGAAGATCGTACTGGTCTCTTCACCGACCGATCGGGAGAGCAGCCGAATCTATCCCGCATTCAAGGCGACCAACCAGCAGTATTTCTACGTGCCGTGCTCGCATTGCAATGGGTACCAGGTTTTGAAGTTTCCGAATCTGCAGTTCGATTATGATGAAGAGGCGATTCGTGAGTTTACGGCCATCGATGATGTTCAGCAGGCCGATGCTGAAGAGTTCGAGTGGCGGAAAAAGGCCATCGCCGAGCATATCCATGCGTACTTCATCTGCGAACATTGCGGCGCGGCGATCGAGCACGAGGACAAATATGAGATGGTCCGTTCCGGCGATTGGCGTGCACGGTATCCGCACATCGTCAAGCGACAGGGCTACCACATCTGGCAGGCCTACAGTCCATTCGTCAGCTGGGCAGAGACTGCAGCGGAATTCCTGTACGCCAACGGGCTTCCAGACCGGATGCGGGTGTTCGTCAATACGGTGCTTGGTGAACTCTATGAAGAACGAGGGCAACGTATCGAGGATGCCCCGCTTATGAGCAGGTGCGAGCGGTATCCGGAACGGTTGCCGTCCAAGATCGAGGTGATTACCTGTGGCGTCGACGTGCAGGGTGACCGGCTTGAAGTCGAGTTGATCGGATGGGCAGCCGATGGTGAGAACTGGAGTCTTGATTACCAGGTGCTCTGGGGAAACACGGCCCTGTACGACAAGCGGAGTACGGACAAGGACGAAGTATACAAGCAGCTCTATCCGCTCTTTGAGCGGCGCTATATTCGTGAGGACGGGGTTATCCTCACCGTCGATGCTGTTGGCATGGATACTGGTTTCAACACCGACTGTGTGTATGATTTCTGCGAAGTCGCGGGCAAGTTGCATCGGGTGTTCGCTATGAAGGGTGCGTCGACTTCGCTGCGGGGGCCGCTGTACAAACAGTCCCGAGCTGGCACCCGGCGACTGAAGCTATGGATTATCGATGGTGATACAGCCAAGAATACCGTCCTCGAGCGCCTGTCAATTGAGCCGGGCCTTCGAGGCTCGGCACACTGGCCGGTGAGTGAAGCGTATGGCCGGGCGTACTTCCTGGGGCTGACAGCTGAAGAAAAGAGGACAAGGGGAGAAGTGAAGACCTGGGTCAAAGTCCGGGAGCGGAATGAGCCGGTCGACACCAGGGTGTATGCTTATGCGGCCATGAAGATCCTGTCGCCAGCCTGGGGGCAGATCAAGCGGCAGAAGATCGAAGATGTCGTCGCCGGTAAACTGCTGGAGATCATTACTCCAGATGAAGAGGCTGTTCCGTCAACCCCGAAGAAGTTGGCTGTCAAGCGGGTCAAGAAACTGAAATTTTCAAAAAGGAGGTAATGGTGCAAGTCAGCTTGGAAAGCAACATAAGGGGGGTGCTGTCGGAGTTTGAGCGGATCTCGCACGTGAGCGTGCAATATGCCATCTCCTATGCGATCAATGATACGCTGTTTGATATGCGTCGTGATGTTGGTAATGAAATCAAGAGCGTGTTTGAGCATCCTCGCGATCCCTTTACAATAGCTCCGTGGGCATGGGAAGTTGAAAGAGCAAAATCAGGCGCATTGGTCGGTGCGATCAAAATGAAGCCAGCTCAAGCCGCATACATGCGTTATCAAGTGTATGGCGGTACAGAGATGCCTTCCGGAGGGAAAAAACGCGCAGTTCCCGTTCCATCAACAAATGGTTCGATGCGTGCTGATCATGGCGGCCTAAAAAAGAGCTGGAAAAACGCGTTTGGTAACCATCGATACTTTTCTGGTGTCCCAAAACAGGCGAAAGTTGGTAATGGTAAAGTGAAGCCAATCCCTGGATTGTATCGTCGGTATGGAAAATCGAAATGGAACAAACGACTGCAGGAACATACCGGTGGGTACCTCAAACTTCAGGTTTCTTGGGAAGATTCGACGACTTACTCCAAAAAATGGGATTTCCATGCATATGCATATGGATTTTTCCAGGCACAGTTCGAAGAGAATTTCCGGCGACGGATGCAGGAGCAGCTTGCCCGAAGATCCTGATTGTGGTCTCACTGAAAGAAAGGGGTTCTATATAGAACCTCTTTCTTTTATCACTCTTCCCGTCCTTGACGCCATTTCGGAACTTGAGGAAAAGCATATCCGGCATGGCGTTACCTCTCACCACACCCTCGAAACTTACGGCTGGCGTAACCGCAGAATGGTTACGATCTCTGGCCGACTTTCCAGCTTCGGATTGGCAGTTGACCTATAATCTCGTTCGGAAAGGAGCAACGATTACGATCACTGCCGGCCAGTATGCTGGTACCGAAACCCACCACATCAGGGTAACGCCTACGGAAGCAGCCAGGTGGATCCCAGGGATCTACCATTTCCAGGCAACGGTGTCGGATGGCACAAACCGCCATATCGTTGAGCAGGGCTCAGTCGAAATTCTTCCTGACTTTGCAAGCATGAGTGAGGGGCATGATGGCAGGAGTTTCGCCAAACGATGCCTGGACAATATCGAGGCTGTGCTCGAGAACCGTGCCGGTCAGGCACAGCTCGAATACAGCATTGCCGGTCGGATGCTCAAGTTCATTCCTCATGAAGAGCTGATGAAGATGAGAAACCAGTATCTCGTCGAGTATCGAGCTGAGTGCCGACGTGACCGGTCAAGAAAAACCGGCCGTAGTCCGATTGGCCGGGTCAAGGTGAGGTTCAGATGAGTGAGGGGCTGTTGCAGAATGGACGGATCCTCCAGCTTATGCAGGAGGCGCAGCCCTTCCGCCCATTTTCCCCAGCAGTGCCGGGCTCATCCCCCAGGCAATCAGCTCATTTCGGGAAAATGGCCAAACGGCAGTTTCTGGCGGCGGCACAGTCCCGGTTGACGATGGACTGGCCGGCCGTCAACCTTTCGAGCGACGAACAGCTCACCCGAAACCTGCGGGCGCTCCGTGGCCGTTCCCGATGGCTGGCTGACAATAACGGGTACTACATGCGCTATATCGGCATGTGTACGATGAACATTGTCGGGCCGAGTGGTGTGCGTCTCGAATCGAAAGTACTCAAGGCAAATGGTGTTGACGCAGATACGACTGCCAACATGCAGATCGAGCTTGCCTGGCGTGAATGGTCAAAGAAAGGCGTCTGCACGAGACGCTCGAAGTTTACCAGGGTGGACCTTGAGCGGATTATCATCGGCTCGGTTGTTCGTGACGGCGAGGTTCTTATCAGGAAATGGTTTGGCTACGGTTCGCACGGGTACCAGCTGGAGCTGATCGATCCCATGCGCTTGCCGGTGGACCTCAACAAGACGATCGATAACCGTACCGAGATCATCAACGGTATCGAGTATGTCGATGGTGAGGTTTCTGCCTACTACATCGGCAAGCGGGGCCTGAAATGCGATTATGACGCGACCCAGGCCGAACGGGTCCCGGCCCGGTTTATTGAACACCTGTTTTTCCCCCTCTGGCCGGAGCAGAAACGTGGATTTCCCTGGTTGGCCTCTGGCATGCAGCGGTTGCATATGATGGACCGTTACGAAAATGCCGAGGTGATTGCTGCTCGGGTAGCGGCGGAGAACGGCGGCGGATTCTTCAAGACATCGGCGGCAGTCGAAGGTGACGGTTTTACCGGTGACGCAGAGGATGACGGAGAAGCCGAGATTGAATACATGGAATCAGAGGCCGGCTCGTTCGGCAAGCTCCCGGAAGGCTGGGAGTTTCAGCAGTTCGACCCGAAACACCCCACCAATGCCTTCGAAGCCCTGCACAGCAAGCTCCTGCGAGGGATCGCGGCAGCCGGCAATGTGCCTTACTTCTCATTTGCCAATGACCTGGGCGATGTCAATTACAGCTCAGCCCGTGTCGGGATCCTGGAAGTCCGGGACAACTGGCAGGAGAAACAGAACTGGCTGGTCTCGTGGCTGCACGAGATCATCTATCCTGAATGGCTCAGGATGGCTATTACGACTGGTGTGTTGAACCTCAGTCCATCCGACATCTGGCGTTATCAGCGAGTTTCCTGGGCACCTCGTGCCTGGAACTGGGTGGATCCCGAAAAGGAGGCGAAAGGTAACCTGCAGAAGGTAAAGATGGGCTCAGCTTCGCTTTCGGATATCGCAGCTGAACAGGGCAAGGAGTTCGAAGAGGTCGTCGAGCAGTTAGCCAGGGATAAAGCGATGCTCGAGGCAGCCGGGATCTCACTGGTCGACGTGTTTGGTGAGAGTTCCACTGGGGCAGATGTGCCTCAACCGTCTACCGGCAGGGCTCAGGATCTTTTGAGAAGGATTGAAGAACTCGAACGCCGGTTAGCCGGCATGAACATCAATGGACAACGTTATGCCAAAAGTCTCTCCTGATATCGATCTCGAACAATTTGAGGCCGTAAGGGTCAAGACCGGGATCCAGCATCGTGCCGCTCAGGTAACGGCAACAACTGGGACGGACGGCGAAAAGCAATACGAATTCTATTTCTCGAACGAGGACCCGGTCGAAGGCCGCTGGATCTGGCTGAGCGACAAGGAAGAGTATGGTTACGGCACCGAGATCCTGCTGCATGGTGCCAAGAACGTCGATATGAGCTGGATTGCATCCGGCAATGCACCGTTCCTGAAGGATCATTATACCAGCCAGCAGGCTGGCGTCATTCTTGGCGCAGAGCTGGACACGGAAAAGAAAGCGCTGAAGGTGACCGGTTTGAAGTTCAGCCGCTCACAGATGGGAAAAGACCTGCAGGCGGATATCGACGACGGGGTTCGCAAGAATGTCAGCGTTGGCTACCTGATTCTTGAAGCCGTTGAGATCGAACCGATGGACTGGCGAAAGGGGACCCCTGGCGTCTATCACATCACCAGGTGGCGACCGATGGAGTGCTCGTCGGTCAGCATTCCGGCTGTCGAGTCTGTTGGGTTTGACCGCAACCGTAAGCTCGACCAGGACCTTCCCTACGAGACTGTCATTTACCGCATGAAAACGCATTATCAACCTGAACGAAAAGGAGAAGGAGCCATGCCTCCCGAAGACAACAACACCAATTCCCGCGGGGGAGCAACTCCCGCTCCTGCCGAACAGCCGGCACCGGTCAACGTCAATGTGACGGCTGGTGAAAGTGAGTCGGCGCGGATCAGCCAGGTGGCAGCGCTGAACCGAGACATTTTCCCGGCCGGAGCCCGGCTGGCAACTGAGGCCATTGCTGCAGGCCATAGCTTCGAGCAGTTCCGCGAGAAGTATATGCCTGCGCTCAAGGAAGCGCAGGAGCAGCTTGAACGACAGCAGCAATCTGAATCGGTAGATGTCACGATCGGCCTGACGGAGCGAGAGATCAACAAGTTCCGATTTGTCCGGCTTGCAGATTACCTGGCCAACCCGACAAGCCGGGCGGCTCGTGAGGCTGCAGCATTCGAGCTCGATGTTTCTGATGCAGCCGCAAAGCGGGCAAACAAGTCAGCACGCGGTGTTCTCATTCCGGTTGATGTGCTCCGTGGCGCGTTCAACCCGTTCAATCAACGAGAGCTTACCGTTGCCGGCGATGGCCAGTACTTCAAGCAGACCAATGTGCTTGGTGGCAGCTTCATCGATTTCCTCGATGCACAGAGCCGAGTCATTCAGGCCGGCGCGACGGTCCTGCGAGACCTGAGCGGTTCGGTGTCGATTCCTCGACGTGATGCCGAGATGGTCGGAGGATGGATTGGTGAGTCCGGTGATACCGGCGAGAAAACTCCGAGCTACGATGCCGTTACCCTGTCGGACAAGACGTACGGTATGCACGTCAAGATCAGCCGACAGATGCGCCTGCAGTCGTCGGTTGATATCGAGATGCTGGTGCGACGTGACATGGCGACAGGCATGGCGCTTGGTATCGATCGAGGAGCGCTTGCCGGTACGGGCCTGAGCAATGAGCCGACAGGTGTGATCAATCAGACCGGGGTCAACACGGTCACCCTCGCTGGAGCGCATGCCCCGACGTACGGAAACATCATCGATATGGAGACGGCCATCTCTGAGGACAATGCCCTGGTCGATGGTGCCAGTCTTGCCTGGATTCTGCACCCGACGCTGGTTGGGTACTGCAAGAAAACCTCCATTGAGACGGGCGATGCCACGAAGATCATCAGTAAGGACGAAACCGGCCTGATCGGCTATCCCCGTTATCCCAGCACAAACGCCATTTACAACTCGATCAAGCGGATGGTGCTGGGTAACTGGTCGGATCTGCTTATCGGGTTCTGGAGCGGTCTGGACGTGATCGTCGATCCTTACAGCTCAAGCACCGATGGCACGCTGAAACTGGTCATTTTCCAGGACTGTGATGTGGCCCTTCGTCATCCGGAGAGCTTCTGCATCTCGGTCAATCCGGCATAAGGAGAGATAAGCGAATGCTGACAACCAAAAACGGCGGGGCCTTGTTCGGCAAGGTCCCTGCAAAAACGGAACCGATGATGAAAATCACCTTGCTCAAATCGTGTGTTGTCGCCGGCACTGCGCGGCCGGAAGGCTGGTCGGGCGATTGTCCGCAGTCCGGAGCCAAATACCTGATCAACAAAGGCAAGGCTGTCGCCTATGTCGCTCCGGCTGATCCGGACGCACCTCCGGCTGGAAATGGCAAAAAGGATGGCGGCAAAAAGGAGTGATGATGGCGTTCGCGGAAGACCTGTCGATGTTTTTCGATACCGAGCTTGGCGCGGCGGTACCGGCCATCTACAAGGGAAAGACGATCCCGGTGATCTTCAATCGGCCGTTTATCCTTGAAGAGGGAGAAGTGGCCTCGATCGCATCGAGCAAACCCGAGGCGACCTGCCGGACGGAAGATGTGCAAGATGCCAGGCAGGGAGACCGAATCACGATTGAGGGCGTCACCTACAAGGTGGTGCTGCCAATGCCGGACGGGACAGGAATAACAATCTTGAATCTGCACGTATGAGCCACGTAAGACAACAGATCCGGAAACGGGTCGTTTCCAGGTTACTCGGAAACCTGACTGCCCTCGTGGGATCGAGGGTCTATGCAAGCCGTGTTTTGCCGTTGACCTCAGAGGTTATGCCAGCCGTCTGTGTGTACACCCCGGGTGAGAAACCAGGCTCGGATGAAACGCTTTCTGGCTGCATGCGGGCTCTCGATCTCTTCTGCGATATCTACGTTGCCGGCGAGGACCCGGACGAACTTATGGACCAGATCTCGAGCGGAATCGAGAAAGCTCTTTACAGTGACCAGGAGCGAGGGCGGTATCTCGGTGGTCTTGCCATGGGGATAAAGGCTCCCCCAGCGATGGCGACAACGCTGCAAGGCGAAGGAGAGAGCCTGCATGGTATCATGCGGCTCATGTTCAAAGTACTGTATCAAACTCAAGACGGAGATCCGGAACATGCAGGCTAAAGAGCCGAAGAAACTGGTGCTGATCAGTCCAGATGGCATCGAGCAGACGGTCATTGATTACCCGGAGGGGCACATTGACCGTTTGCAAGCCATCGGCTGGACAGCGATGGAGAAAAAACCTGAAGAACCAACCAAGAAGGAGAAATAACCAATGGGATCACATACCGGAAACAGCGCAAAAGTGGGCATTGGCGCTACACCGACATGGATCGCCGGGGCACGAAACATCCAGTTCGATCCTGGTGAACGCACTCTTGTCGAAACCGATCAGTTGGGGCAGGATGTCCCGGAACTGCTCAAAGGCTCAAAGAAACGACCCAAGCTGACCTTTGTCGTTGAGCGTGATAAATCAGATGTGAATGGTCAGGAAGCGCTGATCACGGCCTATAAAAACGGCACCAGTGTTCAGGTTGTCTATGCGCCAGAAGGGAACACTCTTGGTAACACGAAGATCACGGGGACGGCTTACGTATCGACACCAGGCAATCTTGATTCTGACAAGGACAAGGCGACGATCAGAACGTTTACCCTGGAGTTTTCTGGTGATTACGGCGACAACGTGTTCAGCTAACAAAACCAAGTTCTGATATCAAAATTGCATTCACCTAAAAAAACTGAATTCATGGCATTCATTGACCAGATCGTCAAGATCTACGACGAAACCCCCAAGCGCAAGCTGCATGTGCCGGAATGGCAGGCCGACATTCATTTCAAACCGATGACTCCCAACGAGCTCGATTGCGC
>JAAXWP010000099.1 GCA_013334925.1 Chlorobiaceae bacterium | reverse complement strand
TGCCGACGGGCAGGAGGCTGCTGGCGCGTTCGGGCGAGGTGAGGGCGGTCATGGCGCCTTCGTTGATGACGACCGCTCCTTTTTCGAGCCCTTCGCTGTGGGCGATCCAGCGTTTGATGCCGTGCTTCGATTTCTGGGGCAGGAACCTGGTGCCGACCGGTTCGCCGTTGACGATGGACTGCAGGATGCCTGGCGTGGTGCCGTTGGCGATATGCACGGTGATGCCGAGCTGCGACAGCTTGGAGGCGATGTTGCACTTGGTGAGCATGCCACCGCGTCCGAACTCCGATTTGCTCGGTCTGATGTACTGGCTGAAGCTCCTCGATGCGGGGTCGATCTCGCCGATGACGCGTTTCGTTTCACCGGACATGTCGAACAGGCCATCGACGTTGGAGAGGATCACATGGGCGTCTACCTGCATCATCGAGGCGATGAGCCCGGAGAGTTCGTCGTTGTCGGTGAACATGAGTTCGGTGACGGCGACGGCGTCGTTCTCGTTGACGATGGGCACGATTTTCTGCTGGAGCAGCGCGTGGAAGCAGGTTCGCATGTTCAGGTAGTGCTGCCGGTCGCGGAAGTCCCCTTTGGTGACCAGGATCTGTGCGGCGAGCAGGTCGTGCTTTTCGAAGCGGTCGCTGTAGGCGTTGATAAGCCTTATCTGGCCGGTAGCGGCGAGTACCTGCCGGGTTTCGACGGGGGTGAGGGTGCTGCTGAGAGAGACGATGCCCCTGCCTGCGCCGACCGCACCCGATGAAACCAGGATGACTTCGATACCCTGTGCGGAGAGTGCCGCGATCTGCGAGGTGAGGCTGTCGAGGATTTGCGGGTCGAGCTTGCCGTCACGTCCGGTGATGACGTTGGTGCCGACCTTTACGACGATTTTCCTGTAGATGGGGTGTGTTTGCGTCATGCCTTATTTCATGTGTTCCTGGCTGTATTGCAACCCTGCGACGCCCAGAATGATGAGTAGCAGGGAGGCGGCCTTCAGGACGCTCATGCCTTCGCCAAACCATATGACGCCGATGATGGTGATAAGCGCCGTGCCGATCGCCGACCAGACAGCGTAGGTCATTCCTACGGGCAGTACCTTGAGTGCCAGCGTCACAAAAGTAAAGCTCAGTGCGTAAAAAACGAAAATAAAAACTGATGGGAGCGGTCTGGTGAAACCTTCGGAGAGTTTCATGCTGGTCGTACCGCAGACTTCGGAGATAATGGCGAGTATCAGGTAAACCCAGTGCATGTGGTATCAGTCGTTCGTTGGGTGAATCGGGCTCATTCGGCTTCATTTTGCCTGGCTCGTTCCGCACAGGCCTCCTTGTCGCGGCATTCGCCGAAGACCTGAAGGCTGAAGCTTCCGAGCGTGAAACCGTTTTCCGAACAGAGCGCTTCGACCATGCCGGCGAGCTGGTTGCTGGTGGCTTCGGAGACCTTGCCGCATTTCTGGCAGACGATGTGCAGGTGGTTGGCCACTCCGAGCGTTTTCTCGTAATGGGTATGGTGGTGCCCCAGATCGATCCGGGTCACGAGGTTAAGCCTGAAGAGCAGGTCGAGCGTGTGGTAGACCGTCGCGCGTGAGATGCCGGTGCCTTTCTTACGGAGGCGGTTGTAGATCTCGTCGGCATCGAGATGGCTGTCGGCACCGTAGATCTCCTGCAGAACGTCAATGCGCTCCGAAGTGCATCTCAGCCCCTCTGTCTTCATGAAGGATCTGAACAGGGTTTCGGCCTGTGCTGTCTGTTCGTTTCGTTCGTGCTGCACGATAAAATCCGGGGTTTTCAGGTCGGGAAGGGTTGATGTCTTGTTACTGAAATGTACGTATTTTACGTGAAAACCTCCCTGAACGGCTTCCGGGATGGCTTTCTGTGCCGATACGAAGGAATTTGCCCGGGGAATCGTAAATTCAGTCTCGAAAGGTCTGGCAGGGTGTGTATTGTTCCCACCGGTACGGGCTTCCGGAGCAACTATTAGGAGTGGTTCCGGGTTATTCGATTCAGGTTATTTTTCAGATTTGTTACCGTGGCCGCCGGACTCCTGACTGACTTCCGGAAACTGGTTACGGCAACGAAGTTTCAAACAGTGTTTATGATTATTCCGATCAATACGTACAGTGATCCGGTTCTTTCCATGAAGGCCAAGCCGCTCAAGGGCATCGATGCTTCAATCGAAGAGCTGATCGGCAGCATGTTCGAGTCGATGCGCAACGCAGAGGGTATCGGGCTTGCGGCTCCGCAGATAGGCCATTCACTCAGGTTGCTGGTGATCGACCTCTCCTGTATGGATTCCCACAAGGATGCCAAACCGATGGTGGTGATCAATCCCCGTATACTCGCCGTGAAGGGACGCAATGCCTACGACGAAGGCTGCCTGAGCGTACCTGGCGTCACGGGTGAAGTGGTCCGTCCGTCCGCGATCCAGCTGCATTATCGTGACGAGCATTTCGAGGAGCATACCGATGAGTTCAGCGGCATGATGGCCAGGGTGCTCCAGCACGAGATCGACCATCTCGACGGTACCCTCTTCGTGGACCGTATGGATAAGCGTGATCGCCGCAAAATCCAGAATGAGCTCGACGCGATTGCCGATGGACGTACCACGCCTGCCTATCCGATCGCACGGAACGCTGTGGCAGTCGAGGCGAGGGGCTGACGGATGGGGTTGCGCATCGTTTTCATGGGTACTCCGGATTTTGCCGTGCCTTCACTTCGCCGCATTGCGGCATCTCCCGATAAATTCGAAGTGGTGCTGGTGGTGACCGGTTGCGACAAGCCTCGCCGGAACAGCCGTTCCGAGCCGGAACCGACACCGGTGAAGAAAGCGGCTCTCGAGCTGGGCCTTCCGGTGTTTGAAGCCGATGATGTCAGAAGTCCTGAATTCGTCACCAGGGTTGCCGACTGCCACC
>JAAXWP010000010.1 GCA_013334925.1 Chlorobiaceae bacterium | reverse complement strand
CCGAATGAGCTGCTCGATCAGCTCGCTCTGGATGTCCGGAATCTTCTCTTTCTTTCTGGCCATAGTTTTGCTCCTTGTTACATGATAGGAAACTATGACCGTTTACACACTTTATCTTACAGACTCTCGCCTCTTTTTCTTTCTCGTCTTTCTTACTCGTCACTCGTCACTCGTCACTCGTCACTTGTCACTCGTCACTCGTCACTTGTCACTCGTCACTTGTCACTTGTCACTTGTCACTCGTCACTCGTCACTTGTCACTTGTCACTCGTCACTCGTCACTCGTCACTTGTCACTTGTCACTTGTCACTCGTCACTTGTCACTTGTCACTTGTCACTCGTCACTTGTCACTTGTCACTCGTCACTTGTCACTCGTCACTTGTCACTTGTCACTCGTCACTCGTCACTTGTCACTCACAACTTCCCTCAGCAGCCGTTATTCTTCAGGAACTTCCTGATATTCCTTGCCGCCTGCCGGATACGCTCCTCGTTCTCGATCATGGCCACACGCACATATTCGTCACCATAGGCGCCGAAGCCGATACCCGGGCTGACGGCCACCTTGCCTTCAACCAGCAGCTTCTTGCTGAACTCCAGGCTGCCCATATCACGCATGGCTTCGGGAATGCGCGCCCAGACGAACATCGATGCACGGGGAGATACAATGCCCCATCCGGCATTCGCGAAGCTCGAAATGAGCACATCCCGGCGCTTGCGATAGATTTCGCGGATTTCATTCACACAGGACTGATCTTCAGTCAGAGCAATGGTGGAGGCGACCTGAATCGGTGTGAAGGTGCCATAATCGAGCCAGCTCTTGATCTTTTCGAGTGCGCCGACAAGCTTGGCGTTGCCAACCATGAAACCTACACGCCAGCCGGCCATGTTGTAGGTTTTGGAGAGCGTGTAACTTTCAACTGCAACATCCTTGGCTCCCGGAACCTGGAGAATCGACGGAGTCACGTAACCGTCAAAGGTGATTTCGGCATAGGCGATATCACTGATGATGTAGAACCGCTCCCGACGGGCCAGATCCACAAGACGCTCGTAAAAAGGCAATTCTACGGTCGCCGTGGTCGGATTGTTCGGGAAATTCACCACCAGATACTTCGGTTTAGGCGAAGATTCACGTAATGCCGTCTCGATTTTGCTGAAAAAGCCCTCTTCGTCGAGTGTGTAATCGTCGTTCATCTCGAGCTTCATGCGATGCACGTTACCACCGGCGAGGATGAATGCCTGCGAGTGTATCGGGTAGCAAGGATCGGGCACTATGGCCAGATCGCCGGGATTGGTGATCGCCTGTACGAGGTGGGCGTACCCCTCCTTAGAGCCCATGGTCACCACAACCTCCCGGTCGAGATCCAGATCAACATTGTACTTGTTCCGGTACCAGTTCCCTACGGCGCCACGGAGCTTGTAAATGCCCTTGGATACGGAATATCCGTGGGTTTTCGGTTTGTTGACGCTCTCGACCAGTTTATCGATGATATGCTGGGGGGTGGGGCCGTCAGGATTGCCCATCGAAAAGTCGATGACATCCTCGCCCGCCCTGCGTTCGGCCATTTTCAGCTCGTTGACAGCTGCAAATACATATTTTGGAAGTCGTTTGATCTTGTCAAACTCTATCTCATCGAACATGGCAGGTATCCGGAAAATCGTTTTACTATATGTTGTTGTGCCTGACCGAAATCAGACAAAACGTATCATAAACAAAAAGAGCTGTATCTCCATACCATGGAGACTTTTTTGTTGAGATCCCCTGCCTTTTTGAAGTTCCTCAAAGTTGCGACGTACAGGCCGGACAGCGAACCGCCTTTGCCGGAACCACGCTGTAGCAGTAAGGGCACTCCTTCATTGGAGGTGCGGCAGGAGCTGCAGGTTCAGGCTTAGAGCTGCGAAGACGGTTGACGGCACGAACCAGCAGGTACACCGAAAAAGCGACGATCAGGAAACCGATGACTGCGTTGAGGAACAGGCCGTAGTTGAGGGTTACCGCTCCTGCCGCCTTGGCTTCGGCGAGAGTGGCATACGGGGCAGTTTTCACCCCCTCCTTGATCACGAGGAACAGATTGGTGAAGTCGACGCCATGAAGAAGAAGGCCGATCGGCGGCATGAGAATGTCGGAAACCAGCGTGTTTACCACGGCGCCGAAGGCTCCGCCAATAATGATGCCGACAGCCATATCGACCACGTTTCCCTTGAGAGCGAACTCCCTGAACTCTTTCAGCATAAGATTCGTTCCTTGTTAGTAGTTGCAATGAACTATATTGATAAAGAACAGCACTGCGCTGGGGATGGGGAATCGGGTATGACCCGGAAAACAAAAATTAAAGGGCTTAATTGGACATTACGGTATTTTTTATTAAAATTAAACCTCTTTCCCAGGCTGATCACCCGCACGCTATAATCCAGAATATACAACAGGCAAACATCGTATCGATGGAGCACTCTATACGTCCAGATTCTTTGAAGCAGCAGCTCGAAAAAGTGACCGGCAATAACTACGCCTGCTGTTACCAGTGCGGAAAATGCACCGCAGGCTGCCCTGCCGGCGGCTTCATGGACAATCCTCCCGCCAGGATCATGCGCATGGTTCAGGCCGGCTATGTCGATGACGCCATGAAAAGCGATTCGCTCTGGTACTGCATCGGCTGCATGACCTGCACGTCGAGGTGCCCCCAGAATCTCGAGATCGCCGGTACGATGGACGCTCTGCGGGAGATGTCGCTGAAAAACGACAGCGATGCCGCTCAGACCCGTTCAAAAAAGTTCGTCACGGCTTTCCACAGCGCATTCCTGAACACCGTACGGAAAACCGGACGTCTCCAGGAGCTTGCACTGGTCAACAGCTACAAGCTTCGAACCCGCACCTTCATGCAGGACGCGAGCGCGGGCATGAAAATGATCAAACAGGGCAAAATTCACCCCGTTTCGGCACTGACCTCGAAAGAGAGCGTCCAGGCTAAAGAGCAGATCGAGAAGATTTTCAGGATCTCCGAGCAGGAGTCCCAGTCGCACACCGAGCGTCGCAAACCGGTCAGACGAACCTTCCGTCCGGATGCAACGGTAAAGATCGAGTCGGGCATGACGATCGGCTACTATCCGGGCTGCTCGCTCTCCGGAACCGCCAAAGATTATGACATCTCCATCCGGAAAATGTGCGATCGTCTTGGCATCAGGCTCAAGGAGATCGAGGACTGGAACTGCTGTGGTGCCAGCTCAGCACACGCGACCAACCACAAGCTTGCCATGCTGCTTCCGGCAAGAAACCAAGCGCTTGCCGACGCTCAGGGCATGGATTACGTGCTCGCCCCCTGTGCAGCATGTCTGAATCGCCAGGTGACCGCCCGGAAAGCCCTCATTGAATCCGAAGAGCTTCGCGCCGATCTGGAAAGCGTTACCGGCACCGAGACAACCTGTCGGGCGCAATTCATCGGTGTCATGCAGCTGCTGGAAGGGTTCGGAACCGAACAGCTCAAGTCGAGGGTGACCAAACCCCTCAAGGAGTTGCCGATTGCCTGCTATTACGGCTGCCTGCTGGTAAGGCCCTTCGAAGCCATGGGTTATGATGACCCGGAAAACCCGACCAAGATGGAGAAGGTTATCGAAGCGCTCGGCGCAAAACCGGTGGACTGGGCCTACAAGGTGGAGTGCTGCGGTGCCGGTCTGACGATGGCCCAGCAGGAGATGATCGAGGATCTGACCTATCGCATCTCGAAAAATGCTTCGGTAAACGGCGCTGGCGCTTTTGTCGTGGCCTGTCCGCTCTGCCACACCAATCTCGATATGCGCCAGGAGGGTATGCGCAAGCGTTACAGCGACGCAGGGGTGATGCCGGTCTTTTATATCTCGGACCTGGTAGCCATGGCCTGCGGCGCGAGTGCCGAAGAGGTCGCGCTCGACAAGCACTTCGTACCTGCAACGGACATGGTCAGAAACCTTTAAACGGCCATGTCCATGGAAAGAGCATTATTCATTCGTACATTTAAGGTTTCCGGTTAACGGCGCACTGCGCAAGGTTGTCGTGATGGCAAGGCACGTCACGACAGCTCCACCAAGTACCGAACCGCTCACGGCATGAGCGGGCATCAGGAACCGTAAGCTTTATGCTGCTGGATCATGTATCGTTCAGCAGCCCGAGGAGTGGATTGTCTGATATTCTGCCGAAATCCGGAACGAGTATGGCAACCGGGTTAGGAAACACCATAAATCGAAGGCATCAGGATGGCAAAAATAGGAGTATTCGTCTGTCACTGCGGTGAAAATATAGCTTCGATGGTCGACACCGGTAAACTGGTTACGACCATATCCGAACATCCGGGAGTCGCGTTCTCTTCCGAATACAAGTATTTCTGTTCAGACCCCGGGCAGGAGACCGTCAAAAAAGCCATACGTGAGAACAATCTTACCGGTGTAGTCGTCGCTGCATGCTCTCCGAGGATGCACGAACAGACCTTCCGCAAGGCGTGTGCCGAAGCCGGTCTGAATCCATACATGCTCGAACTGGCCAATATCCGCGAACAGTGTTCATGGGTGCATACCGACAAGATCCAGGCCACCGACAAGGCGATCGAGATTACCAGATCACTCGTCGAAAAGGTCAAGCGGAACAACAATCTTCAGCCCATATCGGTACCAGTCACCCGGCGGGCGATGGTAATCGGCGGCGGCGTTGCAGGCATCCAGGCGGCACTCGACATCGCCTCGGCAGGTCGCGAAGTGATCCTGGTTGAACGGGAACCATCCATCGGCGGCCATATGGCGCAGCTTTCCGAGACCTTCCCGACTCTTGACTGCTCGCAGTGTATCCTCACGCCACGAATGGTCGAGGCTGTTCAGCACCCGAATATCACCGTCATGACCTACTCGGAGGTCGAAGAGGTCGATGGATATATCGGTAACTTCACGGTAAAGGTCCGCCAGAAAGCCCGCTATGTCAAGATGGAGACCTGTACCGGCTGCGGAGACTGCATCCAGAAGTGCCCGGTCAAGAAAATCCCCAGCGATTTCGAATGCGGTCTCGGCAACCGGACCGCCATCTATACCCCGTTCGCGCAAGCGGTGCCGAACGTTCCGGTTATCGATCGCGACCGATGCACCTACTTCAAGAACGGCAAGTGCAAAATCTGCCAGAAAACCTGCCAGATCGACAGCATCGATTTCGAACAGCAGGACAGGATGGTCAGCCTCGAAGTCGGCGCCATCGTGGTGGCGACAGGGTTTCAGGTACAGAACACCGCACTCTACGGTGAATACGGTTATGGCCGATACAAGGATGTGATCACCGGCCTTCATTTCGAGCGTCTCGCCTCGGCAAGCGGCCCGACCGCCGGAAAGATTCTGCGTCCATCCGACGGCAAGGAGCCGGAGACGATCGTCTTCCTCCAGTGCGCAGGATCGCGCGACGCGGCAAAGGGCGTGAAATACTGCTCGAAGATCTGCTGCATGTACACCGCCAAACATGCCATGCTCTATGCGCACAAGGTTCACCACGGCAAAACCCGGATCTTCTACATGGACATACGGGCCGCAGGCAAAGGCTACGACGAGTTCACCCGTCGCGCGATTGAAGAGGACCAGGCTGGATACATCCGCGGACGTGTCAGCAAGCTTTACGAGGAAAACGGCAAACTCATCGTGCGCGGTGTCGACACCCTGCTCGGCAAACCGGTGGAGGTCGAGGCAGACATGGTGGTGCTGGCTACAGCCATGATACCCCAGCCCGACGCCAAGGAGTTCGCCAAGCGGATCGGCATCGGCTACGACGAGTACGGCTTCTACAACGAAGCACACCTGAAACTTCGCCCGGTTGAAACCGCCACGGCAGGCATCTACCTCGCCGGTGCGTGCCAGTCCCCGAAAGATATCCCGGACTCGGTCGCCCAGGCTTCAGCAGCCGCGGCAAAGGTACTCGGCCTGTTCAGCAAGGAGCAGCTGGAGCGCGAACCGGTGGTCGCTTCGGTCAGCGACTCCACCTGTGCCGGTTGCTGGGGGTGCGTGATCGCCTGCCCTTACAACGCCATCGATCGCAGAGACATCACCGACAGGAATGGCAACCTGATCAAGCGGGTGGCGAGCGTCAATCCCGGCCTGTGTCAGGGGTGTGGCACCTGTGTGAGCTTCTGCCGTTCGAACAGCATCGATCTTGCCGGATTCACCGAAAAGCAGATTTTCGCCGAGGTGATGGGCCTCTGAGATTGACTGACCGGAATAGAAACACCTGTAATCAACCAATCGACTGAAGTAGAGCCGATGAGCGAACCATTCGAACCCAAAATCGTAGCCTTTGTCTGCACGTACTGTACCTACGCAGGCGCAGACCTTGCCGGCACCAGCCGCATGAAATATGCACCGAACGTCAGGATCGTACGTCTTCCCTGCACCGGTCGCATCAGTCCGATGTTCATTCTGAAAGCCCTTCAGAAAGGTGCGGACGGAGTGCTCGTCAGCGGCTGCCATCCGGGCGACTGCCATTTCGCCCAGGGCAACTACCATGCCCGCAGGAGATGGACGGTATTCCGGGCACTGCTCTCATTCACGGGAATCCCCGAAGAGCGGATCAAGTTCTCATGGATCAGCGCTGCCGAAGGTGCAAAGTTTGCGGAACTGATCAACGGCATCACGGATGAAATCCGTGCGCTCGGGCCGTTTGAACAGTACCAGGAGCTGCAGAAAGTTATCGAAACCCAGTCTACGTATTAAGGAATCATCAATGGGAATTCAGGAACAATACAGAAACGAAGCCGCTGAACTGCTCTCGTCGGGTGCCGTCAAGCTGGTGATCGGTTATGGAGGAGGTTCGACTCCCGACCGTCGCCGTCCGGTATTCGTCCGCTCTGCTGAAGAGGTCAGCCGACTTGTCCTCGACTCGTACTGCGTGGCAAACCTGTCGGCCTATCTCATATCCGAAGGCTTGCTCAGTGATGGAAAGAACGTTGCGGTTTTCCTCAAACCCGACGGCATCAGGAGTGTGAACATTCTTTCGGCCGAAGCTCAGGTGAACCCGGATCAGGTCGTGATTCTTGGCTTCAACATCGAAGGAGAGCAGACAACTCCCCTGCCGGGACGCAAAGCCGCCGATTACGCTCCGCTCATGGAGTCCCTCAGGAGCTCGGGGCTCTCTCCCGAGCTGCAGCGCGAAGCCGACAGGCTCGAACAGATGAGCGCCGTCGAACGCTTCGACTACTGGAAAGAGCAGTTCGCCAAGTGCATCAAATGCTACGCCTGCCGCCAGGTCTGCCCGATGTGCTACTGCCGTCGCTGCATTGTCGACGTCAACCAGCCCCAATGGATCAACACCTCGTCACATACGCTCGGCAATTTCGAATGGAACATCGTTCGCGCGTTCCACCTGGCCGGACGCTGCGTAGCCTGTGGCGGATGCGATCGCGCCTGCCCCGTCAATATCCCGCTTCGGCTGATCAACCATCGCATGTCGAAGGAAACGCTGGATATCTTCGGCCACTTTCCCGGCGAAAGCGCCGACCAGAAACCCGTGCTTGCCACCTTCAGGCAGGACGACCCCGAGACATTCATTTTATAAGCCTACTGAGCTGTATGACCAGAATACTCCTTAACAGCAGACTGGACGACTGTCTATCCGCCTGGCGTTCGGCAGGATACCGGGTCATTGCGCCTTCACGGAGCAATAATCTGACGAGTTTTGACGAAGTTGCCTCTGCCGCAGACATGGCACTCGACCTGGTGCTTCCCGAACGGACCATCAAGGATCATTTCTTCCCTCAGACCGAACCGCTGGTCAGGTATGAGATCAAAAAGCAGCAGATCGACACCGAGGAGATGCTGCCTCCCGACGACAAGCGGGTCTTTTTCGGCGTGCGTCCCTGTGACGCGGCCGGGCTCGACATCGACGATCCGCTGTTCGGGTGGGACTATAAAGACCAGTACTGGTTCAAACGCCGGGAAAATTCGGTGATCGTAACCATCGCCTGCACGAAAGCCGATCCTTTCTGCATGTGCACCTCGGTGAATCTTGGTCCCGATAACCCGAAGGGCTCCGACATCATGCTGCATCCGTTGAAGGACGGACGAGGCTGGCAGATGGTCACCCTGACCGATCGCGGCAAAGCTCTGCTGGAGACCGTCGTTCCGATGCTTCAGGAAGATGCCGCCGAGACCGCATCCCTGGCCAATGTGCCCGTAAAATTCGATGTCGAAAAGGCGATGACATGGCTGGCTGACCCGGCGAACTTCGAAAGCCACTTCTGGAAAGAGATCTCCCAGCGTTGCATCGGTTGCGGCAGCTGCACCTTCCTGTGCCCGACCTGTCACTGCTTCGATATCCAGGACGAAGGCGACACCTATAGCGGCATCCGTCGCAAGAACTGGGACAGCTGCTCGTTCGCGATGTTCACCATGCACACCTCCGGACACAATCCGAGGAACACCCAGTCGATGCGGTGGCGTCAGCGTATCATGCACAAATTCAACTACTATCGCGGCAAGTTCGGCGTGAACAGCTGCAGCGGCTGCGGCCGGTGCACCCGCCAGTGCCCGGTGGACATGGGTATTACCGAAACCTTGCAAGAGATCACCAACACAGCGAAGTGACACACGACCGATACCATTATTGCAGCACGCTTTACAGCCCGTTTCCAATGCGGGTCGTATCAAAGCGGGAAGAGGCCCCTGGCGTAAGGACCCTCAAACTCGAGTTCCTGAACCAGGAGCACCATGAGTTCTTCAGAAACCACTACCAGACCGGCATGTTCGGCCTGTACGGTATTTTCGGTGAGGGTGAAAGTACCTTCTGCGTCGCCAGCCCGGAGACCCGGAAAGACTATATCGAATGCACCTTCCGCCAGTCGGGTCGAGTGACCTCTACCCTGGCTGCGGTAGATGCGGGCGATATCGTGACCTTCAGGGGGCCATACGGCAACCGATTCCCCATCGAGGAGTTCGAAGGCAAAAATCTGCTCTTCATCGCAGGAGGCATCGCCCTGCCGCCAACGAGGAGCGTCATCTGGTCGTGCCTCGACCGGCGTGACAGGTACCGTGACGTCACGATTGTCTATGGTGCGAGAACCGTGGCAGATCTCGTCTACAAGAACGAACTCGACGAGTGGAAACAACGCGACGACGTCAACCTGGTGCTTACCGTCGATCCGGGAGGTGAGACCCCCGACTGGCAGGATCACGTCGGCTTTGTGCCGTCAGTGCTCGAAAAGGTCGCGCCATCGCCGGACAACACCATAGCTGTGCTCTGCGGACCGCCGATCATGATCAAGTTCACCCTGAATGCGCTCGAAAAGCTCGGGTTCAGTGCCGATAATGTCTACACCACGCTCGAGAATCGCATGAAATGCGGAATCGGCAAGTGCGGACGCTGCAACGTGGGATCGGTCTACATCTGCAAGGAGGGGCCGGTATTCACCGCATCCGAGGTGCAGGCCATGCCGCAGCAGGATCTTTGAGGGAAGAAAAGAGAAGATTCTGTGGACAGAATGGACTGAATGGACGCTATGGACGTTATGGACAGGATGGACACACTAACTGACAGTGAGAGGCGGCTTTAAGCTGCCTCTTTTTTTGTCCACTCAGTCCATCAGCTGTCACTCGTTCGGGCACGGCACGCCGTGCCCCTACTGTTTTCCCGTCACTCATCACTCATCACTCATCACTTGTCACTTGTCACTTGTCACTTGTCACTTGTCACTTGTCACTTGTCACTTGTCACACCAGCACTACCGGGCAGAATCGATCCGGCTGATGGAAATCCGGCTTTCCGGCATCGTCCCACCACGGAAACAGGCCATACTGGGCGTTGCCAAGGCTCGCACAGCACTGCATGGAGAGCAGCCCATCCTGAATGAACGGCTCCATGAGGCTGTAGGAAAGCTCCATCCCGAATGAACTCTCTTCCGCAAACGGGTTGACCATACCCGTCCATAAAGGCGCTGACGGCGGTTCATGGCCTTCCGCCCTTAGTCGTGGGGCATCGAAACGGATGGCGACCCATTTCCCTTCCTGCGTCATCTCAAACTCCAGATACCCCTCTTTTCCACCGATGAACAGTTCAGACACGCTGTACTCCCACAAACGGTCGGTAAAATCACTGTCAGACGGCTCAGGACGCAGGGAAAAGGGAGACCTGTTCGCAGTGGTGGTCCAGCGCAGAAACGGCCGTTCCGGCTGATTCATGGCCTCGTCGAGGGACTCGAGCTGTTCGACCCTCACGCGGATATTCTCGGGAAACCCGGCGTCAGCCCCTGAATAATCCAGCAGCTCCCCATCCAGAAGCACATGGGGCAACGCATCCTGAACGGAATCATCAAACTTCAGAAGCCCTGCCCAGGCATATCCGGGACGATCGTTGTCGGGAACTGCGGGAATACCGCACTCCTCGAGGAGCGCAGCATCGAACAGACCCGCACACTGCAGCTCGAGTTCGAGTTCGGCTCCGGCATCTTCCCTGGCAGCCGTGCGCATGGCGGCGGCAAGGTGAAGCACATCCACAGCTTTGGCGCCACCGGTGTTGAAAATGAAATTCGCATGGTGGTCACTCACCTTTGCACCGCCTTCACGCCGTCCCTTGAAACCGAGCGACTCGAAAATCTGGCCGCTTGGCTTCCCTGCGGCATAGCTGTTCTTGAAGGTCGACCCGCAACTCGGATAGTCGAACTGGTGTTTGGCGTTTCGGTCCAGCTCATACTCCTGCATGACACTCCTGATCTGCTCCTCAGGTCTGGCATCCGAAAACTCGAGCAGCACACCGGCGACGATCTCACGGCCATCCATGAGGCTCGTGTGTTTGTAGCCTCTGAACACCTCCTCTTTGCTGCGCCATCGCACCGTGCCGTCCAGCGTGACGGTGACAAGGCCTGCGGTCACCTCCGACACCTCCTTGCCATAGCAACGTCCATTCATGCGGACGGTAGCACCGATCATGCCCGGCAGACGGTACAGCCACTCGCCTCCACTCAGGCCCGCTTCACGCAGACGGGTTGCAACCTCGCTGTTCTCGACACCCGCCTCGCAGAAAAATCGCTTCGATGAAACCTGCCATATACGCTGCATCGACGCCGTAGAGACGACCACACCGGGGAACTCCTCATCCGAAAAAAGCATATTGCTCCCCTTCCCGGTCACGATAACCGGCAACTCCCGGCTTCGACACCATGCAAGCAGCGCCGCCAGTTCCCGTACGTTGCGGGGCTCTGCAAGCCAGCGCGCCTCGCCGCCGATTGCATAATAGCCGACAGTTGACAGCGGCACCTGCTGACGATACGGGCAAGGGGGCGTCGATTCGGTCATGAGTAGTGGGATCGGTTATTCGGTAACTGCAACGGCAGTATGCTGCCTGACGTCTCAAATATAGACTTTTCGAAGATTGACGGAAACCGGATACGACCGCAACATCATACGATACCCAGAAGTGTCCTGAACAGACGTGACTTGACGAAGTCCGGGACCAGGAAACAGGTGACGACCAGCAGCATCCCGGGAGGCAGATCCCGCCACTCGGGTGCATCGAACCTGAAAAGCTCTCGCATGAACGGAACAGCCGTCACCAGCACAAAAAACAGGATTGCGCCCGCTGAGACCCACCACAAGGCGGGGTTGGGCACCCTGAGGGCACGGAACATCGACTCGTTCCAGGATCGGTTCGCGAAGATAAGACCGATGTTCCCTGCAACGATCCCGGCGAAGGCGATCATGCGGGCTGTACCCTCGCCATAGCCGTTTGACAGCATGAGCGCATAAACGGCGAACACCGACAGAAATATGGCAAGACCCTGGAAAACCGCACGAAGCACTACCTGACGCCCCATCAGCGGTTCGTCGATCCTGCGCGGCGGGCGCTTCATGACCTGCTGTTCGTCACGCTCCATCTCGAAAACGACGCTGCACGAGGGGTCGATGAGCAGCTCAAGGAACAGGATATGGGCGGGCAAAAGGGCAAGCGGCCAGTTCAGGAGTACCGGCAGCAGTGACATGCCGGCAATCGGCAGATGCACCGACAGAATGAACACGAACGCTTTCCTCAGATTGTCGTAGATACGCCGCCCCATTCTCACGGCACGAACGATCGACTCGAAATGGTCGTCGACCAGAACGATCGAGGCGGCCTCCCTGGCGACATCGGTTCCACGCCCACCCATGGCAATGCCGATATGTGCGGCTTTGAGGGCCGGGGCGTCATTGACGCCATCGCCGGTCATGGCCACGACCTCACGAAGAGATTTGAGAGCTTCCACGATACCCAGCTTCTGACCGGGCTGCATGCGAGCGAAGATGGATGTTTTTCCTGCAGCTTCAAGCATCTCCTCCCGGCTCATCCGGGAAACATCTGCCCCCGTAACGATACGTTCGAACCCGCGCAGCCCGATCTCTTCACCAATACGCCGTGCTGTCGCCGGATAGTCCCCGGTCATCATGATCATGCGTATGCCCGCCTCCTGGCACTCCCTGAGAGCTTCTGGAACACCCTTTCTGACCGGGTCTTCCAGGCCAAGCAGTCCGATGAAGGCAAATACGTAATCATGAAGCTCCTCAGGAAGAGGGTCCGGCCCGAATGAAGCCCGCGCAACACCAATGACACGCATGCCATCGCTCGCAAGCGCATCGATGGCACTCTGCAGCAGCTCATTCTGACCGGCATCGAAGTGACAGAGATCAGCTATGGCTTCAGGAGCTCCCTTGGCGGCTATCACATGCCCCTCACCCGTTGTCGAGCGCCAGACGTAAGCTGTTGCGAGCATACCTTCAGTCAACGGGTATTCACGTTCGAGAATCCAGTCGCGATGAAGGTGTTCCGTGTTGGAGAGGGCGGTTTCACCAAGCTCACGCATGGCTTTCTCCATCGGGTCAAAAGGATCTGGCGGACTGGCGAGAATCGCGAACTCGACGGTTTCATGCAGGGCCTCGGGGAGGCTGTCGGGCAGTGTTTCGAGATCGTGCACCAATCCGCCAGCGTGAATGCGACGCACACGCATCCGGTTCTCGGTGAGCGTACCGGTCTTGTCGACGCAAAGCACCGATGCGGCACCGAGCATCTCCACCGCCGGAATCCGCCGGGTCAGCACCTGATATCTGGAGAGTCGCCACGCCCCCAGAGCGAGAAAAATGACCAGCACCATCGGAAACTCCTCCGGCAGGGTGGCCATGGCAAGTGTCAGGCCGGCAAGAAGCCCGTTCAGCCAGTCCTGTCTGGTCAATCCGTAGGCTACAGCCACAACTACGCAAAGCAGAAGACTGTACAGGCTCACCGTACGGACAAGGTTCCGCATCTGTCGCTGAAGGAGACTCTCTTCGGGCTGGAGGGTGCCGAGCGCCTTGCCGATGCGTCCTATTTCGGTACGTGGTCCTGTCTGCAGCACGCGGGCGATCCCCTGGCCTTTGACGACAAGGGTACCAGAATAGATCCAGGGCAGATCGTCACCTCCAGGTGCAGCGGGAGATGCCAGATCCATTCTGACGGCCTTCCTGACAGGAAACGACTCGCCTGTGAGAAGGGACTCGTCCGTACTGAGCCCACTTGACGACAGCAGCACGGCATCGGCGGGTACCCGATCACCTTCGGCTACGAGCAGAATATCATCCCTGACCACCTCCCGTCCCGGAATGCGTTGCTGACCTCCATCCCGGATCACCAGAGCCCTGGGGCTCGACAGGTCCCTGAGGGCTTCGAGCGCACGCTCCGTCCGTCCCTCCTGGTAGAGCGTGATACCGATGATGACTACCACGAAACCGAGAAGCATAAGGGCGTCCTCGATACTTCCCAGCACCAGATAGATCAGGCCACAGGCGATCAGCATCAGGAACATCGGCTCACGGACGACATCGAAGAGCATGGCCAATACCGAACGCTTCCGCGAAGTGGGAAGCTCGTTCCAGCCGTCACGCTTCAGTCTCGCCATCACCTCGTCCGAGGTAAGGCCGGTGTGGAGTTTGTCTGCATCCTGCACGATCGTACTCCTGTCAGGGTTGCAGGGATGTGCCTGGGCACATCCCCCCGGAATATCATCCAATCTATCTGTAAAAAAGCAAAACCCCTGCTATTTGGAAAATGCAGGGGTTCATCCGCTCTACCGATGATGTCGTGACGGTCAGGGGAGGCCCGTCACCGTTGAAGTTCAGCGCAGAATCAGTTGGAACCTGCTGGCTGGTCATTCTTGGTGAGGATACCGTCATCGACCATTTTGTTGATCATTTTGGAAAGCTGATCATGGGTACGCAGCAGGGCGGGCACCGACATGGCAAGGGTACCGACCGAAGAGACGTTGGTTTTTTCCTGGTCGACCTGGGTGATGTTGATCAGGTCGATGCGGATAACGCCGTCGATCAGGCTCATGTTGGCGATTCCGTCAGCGTAAATGGTCTGCATATGAATTTCCTCCGTTGAATTGCTCGATTAGGATACTGTTATGGCAAGGCCATAAATTTAAATATAACAAAAAGTTGACGCCTGAACGCCATTCCAGCGGCATTTCGCTTTTTTTGCGGCCTGGCGTCATGGGTCGTATTCGTTCCGGCATGTCTTATGGATTCCATGTGTCCCATAAGTCCCATGTGGTCCTATAAGTCAAACCAATCTCCCCGCGGGTCACTCCTGATGCTTCGTCAGAATGCTGTGGTGACGCCCATAAAAGAAGTAGATACAGAACCCGATGGCCAGCCAGACAATCAGTCGCCACCAGTTTTCAGCCGGAAGCGAAAACATGAGCAGAAGGCAGGTCAGGATTCCGGCTACTGGCACGAATGGCACCAGTGGAGCCCTGAAGGGGCGCTCGGCTTCGGGATGGGTCCTGCGCATGATCAGAACGGCTGTGCAGACGATCACAAATGCGAAGAGTGTGCCGATGTTGACGAGTTCGGCAAGGAGTCTGAGTGGCAGAAACGCGCCCAGCAGGGCAACGAATAAGCCGGTCAGTATGGTCGACTTCCAGGGAGTCCTGTAACGTTCGTGGATCGCGCCAAAGAAGCTTTTTGGAAGCAATCCGTCACGTGCCATGGCAAGAAATACCCTTGGCTGGCTTAGCATCATGACCAGAAGCACCGAGGTGATGCCGGTTATCGCACCCAGCGAAACGAGAAACTGGGCCCAGCCAAGCCCGACCTGCCTGAAGGCATCGGAGACCGGAGCATCGATGTTGATCCGATCGTATGGGATCATGCCGGTGATGACTGCGGCCACGGCGATGTAGAGCACGGTGCAGATGATCAGGGACGCAATGAGTCCGATCGGCACGTCCCGTTGAGGATTCCTCGCCTCTTCTGCATGGGTCGATACCGAGTCGAATCCGATATAGGCGAAAAAGATCATGGCCGCTCCGGCCAGTACACCTACCGGGGCACCTGCGGGACCGGTCTCTCCGAGAATGGTCTTCCCGAACATGCTGAAACCCGAATAGCCAAACGGCGCGAACGGCTGCCAGTTGGCCGGGTTCACGTACATAGCCCCCAGCACGATGACCAGCAGGACAATCGCGACCTTCACGATCACCATGGCGGTATTGAATCTGGCGCTCTCGCGGATGCCTTTCACCAATACTACGGTCACGGCAAGTGCAATCAGCACGGCTGGAAGGTCGAAGAAAGCGCCGGTCGTGGAAAGCAAACCGGTATCCGGGTCGAAATCGAGAGGGGCACGCGCCAGGAGGGCTGGCATGTGATAGCCGAAAATGCCTATGAAATCCTGAAAGTAGTGGGACCACCCATGAGCAACGGTTGCAGATGCCACGGCGTACTCGAGAATGAGATCCCAGCCGATGATCCAGGCGAACAGTTCGCCGAGGGTTGCATAGGCATAGGTGTATGCCGAACCGGCCACTGGCGCCATGGAGGCGAACTCGGCATAACAGAGTGCAGCGAAAACGCAGGCAAGACCAGCCAGCGCGAACGAGAGCATGACGGCCGGTCCCGCCTTGTCATGGGCGGCCACGCCGATAAGCACGAAAATGCCGGTTCCGATGATGGCTCCTACTCCGAGGCTCGTCAGGGCGACAGGTCCGAGCACCCGGTGCAGGCGGTGCTCCCCTTTCATCTCGTCGAGCAGCAGGGCCAGGGGCTTTTTCCTGAAGCTGTTTTTCACGGGTATGTGCGGATTGGTTTGTTGCTGTTCCCACCACCTTCAGCGTCTGCTTCACGGCAGCGCCAGAGGTGGTGGGTATCGAAGCCGTAAACTCCGCAAGTTACGACAATTTTAGGCTTTCAACCCAAACTTTCCATGTCGTATAGACCATTTGAGCAATTCGATTACAGGAACAATGGTAAATGCTCCGGCCAGCACGATCAGCCAGTCATCCAGCGGCATACTGAACGTAGTGAACGGACCTGTAAGAGCCGGCACATAGATGATAGCCAACAGCATGACAAGCTCCCAGGCTACCGCAAGATTCAGCCAGTGGTTGGTGAACGGCCGGAAAACAACAGGCATCGTATCCGAACGGAAGTTGTAAGCCTTGAAAAACTGAATCAACACCAGAGAGACAAAGGTCATGGTCATGGCTTCCCGAAGTGAACGACCGGAGTGTCGGGCCCACTCGAACAGCACCAGGTTGACGATGGTCGACCAGATGCCGCCAACGAGCATGAGGGCAAGAACCGGCTTCGTGAAAATGCCCTTCTTCGGATCGTTTGGCAGGCGCTTCATGATCCCCGGATCTGCGGGATCGACGGCAAGCGCAAGCGCCGGTAGACCATCGGTCGCAAGGTTGACATAGAGAATCTGCACCGCACTGAGCGGAAGCGGGATGCCCATGAGGGTCGCACCGGCCATGAGACCGAGCTCGCCGATGTTCGATGAGAGCAGGTAGGTGAGATACTTCCTGATGTTGTCGTAGATACCTCTTCCCTCTTCGACTGCGGAAACGATCGTCGAGAAATTGTCGTCGGTGAGCGTCATTGCCGAAGCTTCACGAGATACATCTGTCCCTGTAATGCCCATGGAAATGCCGATATCTGCCCTCTTGAGGGCTGGGGCATCGTTGACACCGTCACCGGTCATTGCAACCACCTGTCCCGTAGCCTGCAGCGCCTCCACGATACGAAGCTTGTGCTCCGGGGCCACCCTGGCAAAAACGTCGATATCAGCGACCATATTGCGAAGTGCCGCATCGTCAATATCCTGCAGTTCCGCTCCCGTCGCAACCCGGCCCTGACGCAGAATCCCCAGTTCGGCAGCTATGGCTCGAGCAGTCACCGGATGATCTCCGGTGATCATGACCGGTCGGATTCCTGCTTCGATACAGCGACCAACCGCCTCTTTCGCTTCCGTTCTCGGCGGATCGATCATACCGACAAGCCCGAGAAACAGCAGCCCCTCGGTGGCGTCTGTGTCTGAGACACCTTCACGCACAGCGACAGCGAGAACCCTCAGGGCGTCACTACCCATCGTCTCGGCTGCCCCCATGATCTGCTGAACGACACCCTGGTCGAGCGCCCTCTGGCCATCGTTTGTCAGAAAGAAGCTGCTCGCAGGAAGAAGCACTTCAGGAGCGCCCTTGACAATGGAAAAAACCGACTCGCCATCCCGGTGTACGGTCACCATGCGCTTGGTTTCCGAAGAAAACGGCTCTTCGGAAATGCGAGGGTACCGCTCTTTCAGGAGCGCCTGATCGATCCCGGCTTTTCTTGCAGCAACAAGCATAGCCGCCTCGGTGGAATCGCCTCCAATCGTCCAGTCTCCAGATTTGTCATGTTCGAGTCGGGCGTCGTTACAGAGCGCCCCTGACTCAAGCAGCCGCATAAAGAGCGGCGTCAGCTCTGTTGCTCCGTCCGGTAACACGAACCCGCCTTCAGGGCGATAACCTGAACCGGATACCTGCACCGTCACTCCGTCAGCATACAGCACGCGTACCGTCATTTCATCCCGGGTGAGCGTACCGGTTTTGTCTGAACAGATCACCGTCGTGCTGCCCAAAGTCTCTACTGCAGGAAGTCGACGCATCAGGGCATTGCGTCTGGCCATACGTTGTACACCGAGAGCGAGCGAGATGGTAACCACGGCAGGCAGAGCTTCAGGAACGACCGCCACGGCTAGCGCTATACCGAAAACGAGGATCTCAACGAAAGGCTGACCGCGCATCAAACCAAGCCCGACAATGACGATGACAATCACGAGAGCCGCCCTGGCAAGAGACTTCCCCACTTCGTCGAGATTTTTCTGAAGCGGTGTCCTTCCGGTATCTACCGTCTGGAGCATCCCGGCGATTCGCCCAAACTCGGTATCCATGCCTGTTGCCGTAATGACAGCCCGGCCTCGTCCATACCCTGCGGTTGTACCGGCAAACACCATATTTTTCCTGTCCCCGACAGGAGCAGATGCCGGAAAAACGACGGTCGCATCCTTCTCGGCCGGTAATGACTCCCCAGTCAGAGAGGCCTCTTCGATCCTGAGATTGACCGCCTCGATGAGGCGGCCATCGGCAGGGATACGGTCACCTGCGGCAATAAGCACGATATCGCCCGGAACAATCGATGAGGCCGGAACGAGCTGTTCGGCACCACCCCGTATGACCCTGGCGTTTGGTGCGGCCATTTTTTTCAAAGCTTCGATGGCCTTTTCTGCCCGGAACTCCTGTACGAAACCAAGCAGGACAGCAAGCAGGACAATGACCGCGATAGCGATCGCTTCGACAGCATGACCTAAAAAAGCAGACAGTACCGTAGCCAGGAGGAGCGTCAGGATCAGAATATTCCTGAACTGGCTCAACAGCAATTGCCATGGACTGGTACCTTCAGTTGCCCTGAGCTGGTTCGGTCCATATTTCAGGAGTCTGGAGGCAGCCTCTTCATTGCTCAGACCTTCAGGTGAAGATCCGAGTACAGGGAAAAGCGCATCGGGTGCTTCAGTGTGTGCAGACGCTCGTGTAGACATGTTCACAGGATTTGTTTACCGAGCACCCCTGAAAAGTGTCGTGAGCGATTCTGAAACAGAACGGACGATCCACAGGAAGCGAAGTGGACATAAAGAACAGGATGAGGTCAAATACCGTCCTGCAAAGTTATCTGATCACGAAACAGGTTTTCAGAGGTGCCATACGCTAACACATGGTTAAACCATGCATCGGGTGTACTCGTTCCATCATGGCACTCCTGTGTGTGCCACTCGATCCGATCATCGATACTGCATCTCAGTGCCAGAGGCCGCTGCTGCAGCAATGACCGCTTTGAGACGGACGATCGGCAGGCACATTCAGGAACCAGGCGGCTTCATGTCCGAAAGCTCCGGGC
The DNA here is from genome assembly GCA_013334925.1 of Chlorobiaceae bacterium. GTDB lineage: Bacteria > Bacteroidota > Chlorobiia > Chlorobiales > Chlorobiaceae > Chlorobaculum. The sequence goes on along the minus strand of JAAXWP010000010.1, from coordinate 34,896 downwards.
GGAAAGTCGGCTTTGACCTGTTCGAGCTCCTCTTCGCTGAAATCGAATCCCGCATCCCTGATGAGTTCCATCCGCTTTCTGGACAATTCTTCAACCAGCTGTCTCCTGAACCCCTCCTCGTCGATCATCTTGGCGATGAACGCCCTTGCTGATACTGATGTCATGACGGCCTCCTTTGATGATGGTTACTGGTCAACAGGTCCCGGTCTTTCTTCCCCTGTACAGGTAATATCCGTAAATAATGGCGTTGACTGCAAGTACAATCGTCGCAAGCACGTACTGCGTATACCTCGTCAACCCTGCTGGATAGATGACCGGAAGCAGGTAGTGATCGATGAAATCACCTGAATAGGCTTGTTCTCCACCCATCTTGCGCAACCGGTTTTCAAATGGCGTGAGCGGGCAAATCCAGCCCATGATTTCAATGATTATGCCCCAGATGACGGCTGGAAGGTGCAGCAGCGCCCACCTCTGGTCACGCAATACCGCAATGCCTCCGAATATGACGAAGAGAATAAAGGCGAGGTGAACGATGACCAGAATATCAGCCGCTATCCGATAGAACATCAGCGCTCCCCGGAAAATGGTGAGGAAAATCCGTCAGAGCCTTGCACCGCCGGAAATTTCGAGAATCTGGCCGGTGATGAACGAGGCGTCGTCCGATGCCAGGAAAAGTGCTGCTTTGGCCACATCGTCTGGCGTGGCGATACGGCCGAGGGGATAACGCGCCGCCGTAGCTTCTGCCATGGCTTTCCATCGTTCGGGTCCAAGCGCCCGGACAAAGGCATCGACCTCGACAAGGGCAGGCGCGAGTGCGTTGGCCGTGATATTGAAGCTGCCAAGTGCCATGGCGATGGAGCGGGTAAATGAGAGAATCCCTCCCTTCGAAGCCGCATAGGTGAATTGTGCCGGACTGCCCCTCCAGACCAGAGAGCTCATGTTGACGATCCGTCCATAGCGCCGGGGTTTCATGATCTTCACGGCCTCGCGGCAGCAGAGAATGCACGATTTGAGGTTCATGTCCAGGTTTCTTGACATCCGTTCCACGTCGATCTCTTCGACCGAAGCGGCAGGTTCGACGTCACCACCGGCAATGTTGACCAGGATGTCGAGAGCGCCCTGTCGCCGCTGAACCTCTGCAAAAAGAGCCGTGACCTGTGCCTCCTCGCTCAGGTCGGCAGTCACAACAATTCCCGTCCCTCCATCGTGCTCGATCTGATTGAGCGTCCTTCGGGCACCTTCAGCGTCGATATCGACGAGGATAACACCGGCTCCCTCCCGGGCGAAACAACGAGCAGTAGCGCTTCCGATGCCGCCAGCCGCACCGGTGACGACAGCAATTTTTTCATGAAGTCTCATGATCTGCCTCCTGTTTTGCTTTCGATCACGCCCCATCAGGCGAGCGAACTCTTCAGCTCCATTTCAACGCATTTCCGCAAGGCTTTGCTCGTCAGGCGATCCGGCAAACAGACGGAATCCCATCAGGCTGGTCATTGACTGAACAGCCGAGTTGAAGCGCCCGATAAACAGGTCGAGATCGTTAACCCTGAACTGAGGAATCCCGGCCACCTCCTGCATGAATTCGAGAAATTGCTGATGGCGCATCTCCCCTATTCTGGACGACCAGGATTCGCTGGATATCCTGAAGGCACAGAGCGGTTCGTCGATCATCCAGAGATCACCGAGCCGGAGGAGTTGCATCCAGAAATCGAGATCGACCGTATACGGAATCCTGGCATTGTACCCCCGCGTCTTGCCGATGAGCGCAGCCGGATAGAGGCCGCACACCGGCTCGCCGATGATGTTGGTACCCATACGCACCATTTTCCGCACCAGGTCGGAGGGCTCTTTCCGTCCGCCATCGATGAAGTTGACCTTTCTGATCAGTGTCTTGCCCTCCGGATCGATGATGGTCCGCTGGCATGATATCAGGCTGACACCGGCCGAGCATGTATCGGCAAATATCCCCACCTGCTTTTCGAGGCATTCGGGATACAGGATGTCGTCCGCGCAGAGCAGCTTGACATAACGTCCCCTCACCTGACTGACCGCCCGGTTCCAGTTGCCTTCCGGCCCGAGATTCCTGTCGCTGGTAAATATGCGTATACGGTTGTCCGTATACGAACGGGCAATCTCGAGTGAGCGGTCCGAAGAGTGGTCGTCGTAGATCAGAAGCTCGAAATCGGGCATGGTCTGGCACAATACCGATTCGATCGTTTCGGCTATGAAGCGTTCGTTGTTGTACAGCGGAATGGTAACGCTGACCAGAGGTGTTGCTGCATTTCCCATAAGTTTGTCGGCCTGTGCATCGTATTCAGTCGGAAATGAGGGCTCCCGTCATCTTCAAGATATAATTTTGTCGTCACTTGTCGAACCCTTCCCACATGCGGATTGCGGAGTCCCGCATCAGGTTCCGCCTCAGGAAGTAGATGGCAATACCGTAGACCACGCCACCCATACCGAGCGCAAACGATTCACCGGTATAGAGGCTGAGAATGATGGTCGATGCTGAGAGAAGCAGCACGGAAAGCTGCACGAAGGCTTTTGACATGGTCGAACGGTCAAGCAGCTGTTCAAGAGGATCTCCTGACTGCAGCAGCTCAAGCGAACCGGCTTTCTGGATGGCCGGTATGACGATGTAGATCATGCCGGTGAAGGAGAGCGTGATCCAGCCGAGCAGAGCCGCATGGGTATGCGAATGGTAGATCCACATCTTGTCGCCACGTATGGGAGGATAGCTGCCGAACAGGATCCCTTTTGCATAATAGATGTTCATGATGCCATAGGCGCTGGTGGCAAAGAGAAACGCCAGGCCTCCAAGCAGAAACGCCAGAGCCGGATGAGCGAAATTCCGTTTGAAATAGTTATGCAGGAACCAGGCGAAGGTGAAAAGCAGGGCTATGACACCAAACGTGAGCAGATGGCTGATGAGCATCATGCCGAGATACTGTCCGATCAGGATGACCACCAGGAAAAAAAGCACCCCACCGACAAAGATGTAGAACCAGAGACTGAACAGCTTCCTGGCGAGCTCCTTTTTCGGGGTTTTGCTCCATGCATAGGTATAGAGAAAGCCCATGACGCTGATGCTCAGGGGGAATGACGATCCAAGGAAATAGGCCGACTGGGTGACGAAGAACGGAATGATGCCGTTGTCGGGAAACGCCTCCTTGAGACCCAGCGTACAGAGGCCGAGATTGGCATTAAGCAGGAAGATGACATCAAAAATATAGTAGCGGCCCGACACGTTTCCCCAGATCCTTGAGAGCGGCAGCTTCGTGAGAATCTCCAGAAGAGGTTGAGCGACAACCACCATCATGAGCAGGCCTGCCGCGGCTTTGAAAAGTGGCTGTTCAAAAAGCACCGCGATCGAAACCAGCAGCAGCGAAACGCTCACAGCAATCAGGTAATTCCGCTGTCGACCAGGCTCGATGCTGAGCTCGGGATAGATGGATGCCGTCAGGTATCGGTTCAGCAGCAGGATGGCCGAGTTACCGAAGCCCGTAAAAAAAAGGTAGGGGTGGATTTTTTTCAGGAATGCGTTATCGGTGAAAACGCTGAACGCACCTGCGAACACCGCCATCATGATGACGATGACCGAAAAGGTGAGAAAGTTTCTCGAAATATCCCGCAGAGTATATGCAGCTGTTCGTTCGTTCATACGATGGTGTCGGTTTTCGATCAAAGGGCCTCTTTCTTCAGATCGTTCAGAGCGATCAGTGAAAGTCCGATGAGCGCCAGGTTCAGGGTAAGCGGGTTGAACGGCAGCGTGAACATTGAGGGCTCCACGAAAGCCACCCACCCGAGCAACAGGAGCAGGACGAGAACATTCATCCTGAATACCCACTTGCCGGCGACAAGAAGCAGAATTCCGAAAACGATCTCTCCGTACCCCATCCAGGTGATCAGTGAACAGGCGACCTGATAAATGGGCGCAACCGGTTCGATCAGATTCACCTCACCAGGGCTTTTGCAGACGATCTTGGGCACAATGCCCTGATAGATCCAGGAAAAAGCGAGCACAATCCTGCTGATCAGCAGGGTCTGGCTCTGCTGTAAAAAACGATTCATGACGGTAATTGACTTCAGGGATTTGTCAGTTAAGATAAGAGATCCCGGGGATATCCGCCTAACCCTGAGACGAATTACGCACGAAACGGCGTTTCAGGTATGAGGGAAGATCCATCATGCGTTGCCTGATGCGGTCGAACCAGACATACACCACCGGTATCACCAGAAGCGTCAGAAACATCGAACTCGACAACCCGCCGATGAGAGCGATGGCCAGTCCGGACTTCCATTCAGAACCGGAGCTTCCGGACAGGGCGATAGGAACGAGACCGAATACAATCGTGAATGTCGTCATCAGAATGGGACGCAGCCGTTCCCGGCCGGATTCGATGATCGCCGCGCTCATCTCCATCCCCTCGCTTCTGAACTTGTTGATGAAGTCGACGAGGAGAATGGCGTTCTTTCCGACCAGACCGATAAGCATGATGATACCGAGAATGGTGAAGATGCTCAGCGATTTACCAGAAAGAGCCAGCGCCCAGAGCGCCCCGATGATGGCGAGCGGAATGGAGAACATCACGACACCCGGCCATATCCAGGAGTCGTACAGGGCTACCATGATGAGGTAGACGAACATGATGGCCACGAGAAACGCATAGAGCAGGCTGGTGTTCGACTCCCCCTGTCGTTTAAGATCGGCTTCGTAGACATGGGTCACGCTGGGAGGCATGATCCCTTTTCGTTTCAGATTCGAGATCACCCTTTCGACATCGCGCCCAACCTCCCCAACAGGACGTCCGACCAGCTGAGCCTTTACCCAGACCGCGTCGTTGCGATTCCTTCGCTGTAGAAGCGCATATCCCCGCCCCTGCTCGATACGGGAAAACTGCCCCAGACGTACCAGGTCACCATGAGATGCTCGAAACGAGATGTCCGAGAGTCCCTCTGTCTGCTGGCGATAACGCTCATCCAGAAGAAGCCTGATGTCATACTCCTCGCCATTTTCGCGATATTTGCCCGAATCATCCCCATCATAAGCGACCCTCATGATCGAACCGACGTCAGCCATGGAAAGCCCGAACGCTGCCATCTGCTCCCGATCGATCTCAACACGCATTTCGGGCGTACCCACCTGCGAACTCAACCTTACATCTGCCGTACCGGGAATGGTTCGAAGGCTGTCTTCGAGTGCTCGCGCAACACGATCGACACGGTCACGTTCCGGGCCACTCACAATAACCGTGACGGGCGTTTCATTTGCCGTACCGAAAATGCCTATAGGGTTGATGCTCGCCTTGAGCCCCGGCACACCGGCAAGATCACGTCGAATCAACTGCATCACCGCGTCAGTCGATCGGCGCCGCTGTTCCTTGGGCATCAGGCGAACGTTGAGCTCAGCGACGTGATCGGAGCTCTGGCCCAGAAAACCTTCATTCGAGGTTCCAACCGTAACCATGATCTTGTCAACCTCTGGATAGACCTGCAGCTTTCGCTCGACCTGACGCACGAAACGGTTGGTCTCGTCGATGCTCGTTCCCGGTTCCAGTTCGAGCATGACCGAGAAATCACCACGATCGGAGACCTCGATGAACTCACCGCCGATCCTGCCGGAAAAGACCAGGGCGAATGAGGAAATAAGAAGGATCGAGGAGATGGCGACGACCTTTTTCGGGTTGGCAAGACTCCATTCGAGCAGCCAGAGATACCAGTCACGTGCCGTATTGTAGCCACGCTCAAACGAAAGGGCTATGTGACCTCCCGGTGTCCCGGAATCGAGACGTTCGACTTTTGAAAATCTGGAAGCGAGCAGCGGCGTTACCGTGAAAGAGACAAACAGGCTTACCAGGGTCGAAACGACCATCACCACGGAAAACTCCCGAAGAATATCCCCGACCAGTCCACTGATGAGTGAGAGGGGCAGAAAGACGACGACATCGACCAGCGTGATTGCCAGCGCCGTGAACCCGATCTCGTTACGACCGTTCAGGGCGGCATCCCGCGGTGCTTCGCCACGCTCGAGATGACGGTAGATGTTCTCCAGCACCACGATCGAATCGTCGACCAGCACACCAACCACCAGCGACAACGCCAGCAGGGTCATGAGGTTGAGCGAAAATCCGAACAGGTACATGCCGATGAAGGTGGTCACCAGTGATGTCGGAATCGAAACCATGACGATAACCGAATTGCGCAGGCTGTGCAGGAAAAGCAACATGACGAGCGCGACCAGAAAAACCGCCAGAAAGAGGTCGTGCTGCACAGCGGTAACCGCATCGAGCGTAAAGGTCGACGCATCCTGCGCGATGTCGAATTTGAGCCCCTGGGCACGATAGAGCTGCTCAAGCCGGGTAAGTTTGTCACGAACCAGACGGCTGACTTCGACGGTATTTGCATCGTTCTGCTTGACGATCAGGATTCCTACGGCATTGCGACCATTGATCCGGGAGATGGTCCTGATCTCCCGGAAGGTATCCTGGACTTCGGCGACATCCTGCAGATAGACGGCTCCACCCTGGGCCGTGTCCCGAACGACGAGATTGCGAAGCTCATCGAGGCTGGTGAACTTGCCTGCGAGCCGGACGACATATTTCCGGTCACCCGCGTCCACAGAACCGGTCGGAAAGTCAAGATTCGCCTTTCTGACCGCATCGAGCAGATCACCCACCGTCATACCGAGACTCTCGAGCCGCTCGAGGTCAATGTTCACCCGGATCTCCCGCTCACGTCCCCCCTGGATACCAACCTGACCAACACCGCTGATATTCGACAGCGCGGGCTTGATCTGATTTTTAAGCAGCAGATAGAACTCGGTGTCCGAAAGGTTGGAGGTGGCCCCCAATCTGAGTACGGGCAGTTCATCGATGGCAAACCGGGAAACAACGGGCGTCTTGATTCCGTCGGGCAGTCGATCACTTGATTCGTTTATTTTGCGCTGTACATCCTGCAGTGCGAGATCGATATCGGCATTGTTGGCGAACTCGATCGTGACGAGTGAAACACCCTCTCTCGATGAGGAGTTGATGGCCGAAATTTTCTCTATGGCCGAAACGGCCTCTTCGACCGGTTTGGTGACCGTCGACTCGATCTCCTCCGGCGATGCGCCTGAATAGACCGTCGTAATGGTCACATAGGGCGTGCTCATTTTTGGCAGGAGTTCATACTGAAGCTGCCGATAGCTGAAAAAGCCGAGGATCCCGAGAATCGAGAAAAGCACGACAACCAGCGTCGGTCGCTTGATGGCCAGACCGGTCAGCGTCATGCTCACCGTCCCGCTTCCTGTCTCTTGACGGTCACGGGCGAGCCCTCTTCAAGCTCGTTCTGACCGCTGACGACAACAAGATCTCCGGTATCGAGGCCCTTCAGCACTTCGAGGCGGCTGCCGCTTTCAGCGCCGGCAACAATCCTGACCCTGTGGGCAACACCCCCGGCGATCACAAAAACCTCAGGATTTCTGACGCTACCGACAAGCGCCTGCCTTGGAATGAGCAGCGAATTTCGCGCCTTACTGCCAAGAAACACCGTTCGTGCAAACATACCGGATTTAAAAGGCGTTCCATGGGGATTGTCCATGACAGACTCGACCAGGTAGGTATGATCGCGGGATGATTTGGCACTCACGGAACTCACGATAGCCTGGAACACCCTCCCCGGCCAGACATCGGTGGTCACACGTACCGTCATGCCGGCTGAAATCATGGCAACCTGCTTTTCTGGAACGGATGACTTGATTCTGATCCTGGAGAGATCGACCATATTCGCAACCTTCATGCCTGGCTGCACCAGCTCTCCCACCTCGACGGTACGTGCGGTCACGGTACCGGCAATGGGCGCCTTTACGGCGGTATCGCTGTATCGACGTTGCGCCGCCACCAGATCGGCTTCGGCATCCTCGAGTTTGAGCTTCATCGCTTCACAACTCGAGACCGCAACGGCACCTTCCCGCTGGAGATTGCTGTAGCGTTCGAAGTCCCTCCTGGCAAGAGCCTGGCCGATCTTCGCTTTTCGCAGAGCGGATGCGGCAACCTCGTCGTCCACTTTCAGCAGCGTCTGACCAGCCGACTTGCGCTCACCGACTTCGGAAGAGACCGATCTGACGATACCGGTGGTTTCGGAAAGGATATCAACGTCACGCCATGCATCCACAAGCCCGACAACAGCCACGCTGTCCCGAACAACACCCGTTTCAGGCGCTGCTACGTTCACCGGAATCCTGACCGCAAAATCGCGGGTCCTGGGTTCCTGCTTCATGAGCGTTCCACGCTGGAAGACCCATAAAAGAGCTGCAACGGCAACAATCAGGCTTGCAGCGATCACGCTTCGCCTGGTGACAGAGATCGGGCTATGCTTTGTCTTCGGGGGATTCATCGTATTTGTTCATGACATTCTGACATAAAATAGCGTTCCCAGGACAAATATCGTAATTCCGGCGTACCGGATAACAGCAAAAAAAAAGGCGGGACAAGCCCGCCTCACTCTCTATGCTCAAGCACCTGTCGTCAGCAGAAGTTGCGGGCGATGACGCAGGCGATCTCGGCAGATGCTTTCACGTGCTCGACCACGGAAAGAATACCGGTAAAGTTGGTGATGTTCTGGTCGTTGACTTCGCTTCTCAGCTTCTGCACGGCAGCGTTGTACAGCCCGTCGATCTCCTTCATCATGTCAAGAGTCTCTGATGCGTGCTTGGAGTTGCCGCTGACGAAAGCCTCGACAGCCTTCTTGATCATTTCGGCCGTAATGTCTCCCATCGGCTTCAGGCCATATTCGTCCTTGTGAAGCTCCTGGATGTTTGCCAGCTGGATGTACTCGGTCTTGTCGGCGATGTTGAGTGCGAACTGTGCAAGCCTTTCGAGCTCTTTCAGGATCATGCGTGCATCGAGCACCGTCTTCTGGTCCGCATCCGAAAGCTTCTGGAAATTCGAGTATGCCAGGGTCATGTATTCGACCTCGAACTTGCCCTTCTGGATGTACTGCTCATCGAAAGTGAATGCGGATGCTGCAAGGTCACGATTTTTCTTCGTCGATGCCCTGACCACCAGCATGAGGTTGTTCTCGACGTTCGAAGAGAGCTTGGTGAGTTTCTGCTTCAGGGTTTCGAGCTGTTCATTGATAGGGCCTGCCGGCTTGGTGGCGAGATTGAACTTCGACGGATCAATCTGAATGGTGAACGCCTTTGGAATAGCGGTGGATTTCGAAGAATCGCCGGATTTCTTGCCGAACAGTGCCATAGTGATGAAGCTCGTTGCTGAAATTTTGGATAGTTGTGACCGCGTCCCCAGTTGGGACAGCGAGCTGTGAAAGAGCTCTTAATTTAATCCGCAGCATGGGTTATATCAAGCGATGCGGGCAAAAAAAGAGGCTATCTCAGAAGGGATTCACAGCCGTATTTTCGTTTGTACCTGATTGTCATCCTGAACGGAGTGAAGGATCCAGAAAACCGGAAAGGAATCTAATAACTGATATAATTATAATACGTTATTAGGTGCCGATGGATTCTTCGCCCGACTGCGCAGGTCTCAGAATGACAGAAAAGATCAACGAAATGATTTCAAAAAACGGCGCTGCTCCTGCTTTTGAGACAGCCTCTCGATAATTCAGTCACGAAGGGACTGGATCAGTTTTTCGAAAGAGTCTTCGCTGTGACGCACGATCTCACCGGTCACCAGGTAGATAACCTCCTGGGCAATCCTCGTGGCATGGTCTGCCATGCGCTCGACATAACGGGAGACGCTCAGCACGGCGAGCAGCTGTTCGGTGCTTGAACCATCCCTTTTCATAGCCTCAGCCACCTTCCTGAACACCAGACGATGCATGGTATCGACCTGTTCGTCGGATTTGCAGACCTCATCGGCAAGATGCTTGTCGCGATTCACGAAAGCCTCGATCGACTTTCTGACCATCGACGCAGCCACCTGTCCCATCTTGTCGAAATCATACCGGTCCATCACCTCGGAACCGAGGTCCGGCATGCGTTCGATGATATGAACGGCAAGATCGCCAATGCGTTCCAGATCATCGTTGATCTTGACGATGGTGACGATAGTCCTCAGGTCGCGGGCAACCGGCTGCTGAAGCGCAAGGAATGCCAGGCACTGCTCCTCGAGATGGACCTCGGCGACGTTGATCTCGTCGTCGACCTTTCTGACCTGCTTGGCAAGCTGAATGTCCTGATGCCTGACAGCCCTGAAGGAGTCGTCAAAATTCTGCAGCACCTTTTCCGACAGATGAACAAGAACTACCGACAGCTCCTTGATGTATTCGTGTACGGGTCTTTCCGACATGTATGTGATCTGGTTACGTTAGCTGAATCTTCCCGTAATGTAATCTTCGGTCATGGAGTTCTTCGGGTTCGTGAACAGTTGCGCGGTAGGTGCGAACTCGACCAGCGTTCCTTCATAGAAGAACATCGTGTTATCCGAAACCCTCGATGCCTGCTGCATGTTATGCGTCACGATCATGATCGTGTAACTTCCGCGAAGCTCCTGGATAAGATCTTCGATTTTGGCCGTTGCCCTCGGATCGAGTGCGGATGTCGGTTCATCGAGCAGCAGAATTTCCGGTTCTACCGCAAGAGTACGGGCAAAACAGAGTCTCTGCTGCTGTCCTCCGGACATGCCCAGGGCATTCTTGTCGAGACGGTCGCAGACCTCGTCCCATAACGCCGCTTTGCGAAGGCTCTTTTCAACGATATCCGCCAGGGTCTTCCTGTCCCTGATACCGTGCAGTCTCGGACCATAGGCAATGTTGTCGAAAATCGATTTCGGGAAGGGATTCGGCTTCTGGAACACCATGCCGATTTTCTTCCTCAGCAACACTTCATCCGTAAATTTGCTGTAGACATCCTGTCCATCGAACATGAGCGACCCGGTCGTATGACTGTTCGGAATGAGATCGTTCATTCGATTGATTGAACGGAGAAAGGTGCTCTTGCCGCAGCCGCTCGGTCCTATGATGGCCGTAACGTATTTCGACGGAATGTCCGCACTGACTTTCTTGACGGCTTCGAATTCACCGTAATAGATGGAAAAGTTCTTTGCCGATACATGCGGCACACCGCCACCGGCTACTTTCTTGCGTTCCGGAGGCAGATAGATGTCCCTTACCGATACGGTTTTCGAGGCAGTGGCTTCAGCAGACGCTGTCATGAAAAATCACCCTTTTAATTTTTTGGAAATTCGCGCCCTCAGAACGATTGCCGACATATTGAGCAATGTCACGATCGTCATGAGTGCAAGCACCATGCCATACTGTACATGGCGGATTTCGGCAGCGGCTTCATGTTCGCTTGCCAGGTTGTAGATATTCCAGGAAAGCGCCGGTGTCGGCGACGACAGCACATCGGCAAGACCGATAGCAGAACCGACGCTGACCGCAGCCGTGAAAATGATGGGAGCCGTCTCACCCGCTGCTCTTCCAAGACTGAGCACACCACCGGTAAGAATGCCGGGAAGTGCCGCAGGCAGAATGACCTTGATGATCGTGTTCCATTTGGTCGATCCAAGTCCGAGTGACGCCTCCTTGTAAGTCTTGGGAACAGCCAGGATCGCCTCCTCGGAGGAGCGGATAATGGTCGGCAGAATCATGATGGCCAGCGTGAGCGATCCGGCAAGCACGCTTTTGGATTCTGAAACCTTGAGCGTGTTGATGAAAAAGGTCAGACCGAACAGGCCGAAAACAATGCTCGGCACACCGGCAAGGGTGCTGTTTGCGCTACGAAGCAGGCTGGTTAGAAATCCGTCACGTGCATATTCCGTGAAGTAGATCGCACCGATAACTCCGAGCGGAAAGGCGAAGAGCATCGCCCCGACAGCCAGAAACAGGGTACCCTGGATTTCCGGCCAGATACCGCCAAAGAAATGGGCATCGACAGAACTGTCGGTAATGAATCCCCAGTAAAAGGTCCACTCGGGCTGCAACAGTCGATCGATATTCTTTTCGACATACGGAAACAGCCTGACAAGCGACGTCCCCTCGAATGAAGCCGAGCGACTCACTTCGTACTCCTTGGCCATCTCGTCCGGGTTCGAATAATCCCACTTTTTTTCGAACAGCAGCTCATGGAGCTTCTCTTCGGCCTTTTCCCAGCGAGTCTGGCCATATTTCAGACGGGCCAGAGCAGGCTCTTCGTCACCGGGAATCGGCCCGAGCAGGGCGCGAAGCGAGTTTTTAACCTGTTCGAACTTCTCACGATACTCCTGCTGACGAGTCTCATCCATTTTCGACAGCTCGGCGTCGAAGGTGTCGAGCATCCGGTAGATCTCCTTCCGGCTGGCGTCAGAGCTTGCGATTTCCCGCTGCAGATCGGCTTTATCTCCGCGGTTAAATTCATGGTACAGCATCTTGCGATGCTCGATGGTCGACTTGAAGACGATGGCACCGATACCGTTACTGACGATCGGCACGAGAACGACCAGCAGCATCAGACCCATGATCACAATGGAACTGATACCCAGGGCGGTAAAGGAGCGGTCAAGAAGCTTTCTGGTCCCGAGATTCATACACGAAGATTTCGTTGAAGTAAACAGGTCTTTTTCGCAGCTATGGTTACTGGCCGGAAAGAATCTTTCTCTGGCGCACGACGATCCGTTCGCTGATGAAATTGCTGACAAAGCTGATGACCAGCAGCAACAGGCCCATGGCGAAAAGCACATGGAATCGGGCTGAACCCGTAACCTGATCCGCCTCTCCCATATCGCCGGCGATGGTGGCGGTCAGGGTGCGGACCGAATCGAGATAGTTGTACCAGGGCTCGGGAATATGTGCTGAGTTACCGGATGCCATCCACACAACCATGGTCTCGCCGAGTGCCCGCATGATGCCGAGAATCACACCGGCAAGGATGCCGCTGCTGGCTGCAGGAAGAATGGTTTTTATGATGGTTTCAGCCCTTGTGGCACCGAGTGCGTAACTCCCTTCCCTGAGGTCACGGCCTACAGCCTGGAGAGCATCCTCGGCGACACTGACGATAGTGGGCAGAGCCATGAAGCTCAGAATGATCGAAACGTTGAGAGCATTGGTGCCGGTCATGATCTCTATGGATCGAAGCCTGAAGCCGACAAGAATGAGAATCAGCAGTGCCAGTGCCCCCATCACGACCAGGAGTACCCGTTGAGCCACTTTCCGACGACGATCGTCCTCGATGCGTGAACTCACCAGCTCTGCGCCGACAACGATCATCAGGAGTATCAGAGGAGTGGCCATGATCCACCAGCTCCACATGAGAATAGATCCTCCGTGATTCTGGAGCATCGGTGCAAAAATAACGAGAGCGAAAAATCCGAATGCAACCGATGGAATGGCGGCAAGCATTTCGATTACCGGTTTGACATACTGACGTACGGAAAAGGGCAGGACATCGGACAGACATATTGCCGCAGCAACTCCCATCGGAATGGCAATGAGCGCCGAGCCGACCGTCACCATGAGACTTCCATAAATAATGGATAACGCGCCGAAAACCGGTGGTTCGTCAGCCGGGTACCACCTGGTGTCGGTAAAAAACTCCCTGAAACCCCGGATCTCGAAGAAGGGTACGGCGTCGCGGGCGACAAAGTAGAAGATGAAGAGGACGATGACAGCGACAAACGCTGCTATCAGAAAGAGGGTCGATTCGCCCGCTGTTCTGGTGATCTGCTGAAGTTTTCGTTTCCGGGCACTGACCACAAAAGCCGACGACCTGCCTTCAGTTGCGTTTCCATCACCATTCATGACATTGCAGTTTTGCAGACTCGACGCCTGCATGATTGATACTACTTCTCAGTGGACACAAATCTATACCTGCTGCTTCAAGAAAACAACGGCGCAATTGTTACAATTATGGAAACAATCGGGAGACATGTAGCCCTGAACAAAACCTGAACTAATCCAACCCCTTATATTTTAACGGGTTCCAACAAATCCGAGTTCCTTGATCATGCGCTTGCCGACAGGTGTTGCCGACAGATTGATGAACTCCTGGACCCTGCCTTTCGGCGTTCCGGCGGTCACCATGAACAACGGCCGAGAAAGCGGATAGGTTCCATTCCTGACCGTTTCAGGGCTTGGAAGAACACCATCGACAGCGATCTTCTTGACCGTCGAATCGATAAAACCAAGTCCGACGAATCCGATAGCCCCCTTCGTCAGAGAGATCCGGTTCTTGACCGCACCGTTGCTGGCCTGTGTTTCTGCGCTGGCTGCGATATGCACTTTTTTGCCGACAACCAGTTCCTTGAATGTCTCCTGGGTGCCACTGTTCGATTCTCGCTGGACGATGAGAATCCTGGCGTTAGGCCCACCGACCTGACGCCAGTTGGTCACCGACCCTTTGTAGATTGCGGCGATTTGCTGCTTGGTGAGCGAATGAACCGGATTGGCAGGATTGACGACCATGGCGAGACCATCGAGAGCGACCACGCCGGCAACCGGTTCGATTCCCTTTGACCTTGCCGCGGCAAGCTCTTCAGGCTTCATCGACCTGGACATGGTTGCGATATCGCAGGTACCGTTAATCAGGCTTTTGGCACCATTGCCGCTTCCTGACTCACTGACCGTGACCGATATGCCTCTGGACCTTGTGAAGTAGGCTGCGAAGGATTTTGCCAAAGGGCCAACGGTCGTCGAACCATCGATGACAATACCGTTCTTCGCTTCGGCAGGGCCTCCGGAAACCAGGAGAAAAATTGCTGAAACAACCAGCGATGTAACCCGAAACTTAGCCATGGGACCCTGTCTTGTATTGAATTTTGTGACCCCAAAGTTACACGATGGGTCGCCAATTTCAAAAACAGGAGCCTGACGGATAAGGGTGAAGCCTGCCGGATGCGCTCCTGACAGGCTTCGACTGTTCTCTGACGGGATGAAGATCAGTAATAGTTCACGAATCCGGTCTCACTGATGATTCGTTTGCCAATGGGGCTTTTCGGCATATCGACGAATTTCTTCACGTTTCCTGCCGGTTGACCGTTTGTATACATATAGAGCTGACGATGCAGCGGATAGGAGCCATTCCTGACTGCACCAGCAGATGGAAGGACACCATCGACAGCCACGGATTTGACCGAACGACCGGCAAATCCGAGTCCGACGAAACCGATAGCGGTAGGAGTTGTCGCCACACGGCTCTTGACGGCCCCATTGCTCGCCTGCGTCTCCGCCCTGCTTGACACGGTATCACCATCTTTCAGCACCAGCTCCTTGAAAGCGTCCTGAGTACCGCTGTTCGATTCGCGCTGGATCATGACGATCGGAGCGTTCGGTCCGCCAATCTGGCTCCAGTTGGTATAGGCACCGGTGTAGATACCCCGGATCTGTGCCCTTGAAAGATTACGTACCCGGTTCGACGGATGCACGATCATGGCAAGGCCATCGAGCGCAACGATGTTTTTGACCGGGTTGACCCCCTTGATCTTGGCTGCACTCAATTCTGCATCCTTCATGGGGCGCGACATATCGGCGATATCACAGGTGCCGTTGATGAGACTTTTCGCTCCATTACCCGAACCCGATTCACTCACGGTAACTTCGACGCCATTCGTTTTGGTGAACTGTGCTGCAAACGCCTTGGCAATCGGGCCGACGGTCGTGGAACCATCGAGCACCAGTTTGTTGCCGGCTGCCGAAGCTTCTCCGGAGGCCATAAGACCAAAGACTGCGGCACTTAAAAGAATTTTCCTGAACAATTTCCTTGCTTCCATTATGGGTCGTATTTGCTGCTTGATTGAATGCTGTTCGTAATGAGCATGATGGTCATGGTGAACCATCGTGTTCATGGCTGTAAATCTATACCCGGAATTATTGAGGAATTGTTGAGGAAATGTAACGATTCTGCAAACACTCATCCGGCACTGACAAAAAACGGCTGTCTCAGTATTGCTTCTGAGACAGCCGCATAAATGAACACACTCGAACCAGGATATCAGTAATAGTTCACAAACCCGGTCTCGCTGATGATCCGCTTGCCCTCCGGAGTCTTCGGCAGATCGATGAACTGCTTGACAACTCCTGAAGGCTGGCCATTGGTATACATGAACAGCGCCCTGTGTAACGGATAGGTGCCGTTTTTGACCGTACGGGCATCAGGATCCACACCATCGACCAGCAGAGCCTTGATCGAGTTGTCAACGAAGCCGAGTCCAACAAAACCGACAGCATTCGGAGTCGATGCGACGCGGCTCTTGATGGCCCCGTTGCTGGCCTGCGTCTCTGCACGTTTCGAGATCGGATTGTCTTTGCCCATCACCAGCTCCTTGAAGGAGTCCTGTGTGCCGCTGTTCGATTCACGCTGGATGATCACAATCGGAGCGTTCGGTCCGCCAACCTGGCTCCAGTTGGTATAGCGCCCCATGTAGATACCCCGGATCTGCGCTCTGGACAGGGAATTGACCCGGTTCGATGGATGCACGATGATGGCGAGGCCATCAAGTGCGACCACATGCTCTACAGGAGTCACTCCTTTGCTTCGAGCTGCCGCCACCTCATTGTCCTTCATAGGTCGGGACATGTCGGCGATGTCACAGGTCTTGTTGATCAGGCTTTTGGCACCATTGCCGGAGCCCGATTCGCTTACCGTGACCGGGACACCGGTGGTTTTCGTGAAGTGCGCGGCAAAGGCCTTCGCAATCGGGCCGACAGTCGTCGAGCCATCGAGGACCAGCTTGTTAGCTGCTGCCGATGCATCGGCAGAGGCCATCAGGCCGAATACCGCAGCGCCGAGAAAAATTTTTCTGAACAGTTTCATGAGTCTATGGTCAAGGTTAAGATTTAGAGAAACAAAAACTTACGCACTGCCTGATGAGCATATCCCCATAACAAGCCGCCCGGCACCTCTCCGGGCGACCCGCCAACAACCCGGCCAGGCACCACATTCCTGACCGGAACCAAAAGAACAGACACACACACCAGAACGTCACAAACTGATATCAGAACTTCACGACCACATCGGCCTGAAGAAGATGCTGCCGATCGTCTCGATCTGCTACGGACGACACCAGGGCCTTGTCTTTCCAGTCGAAATTGTAGTAGGTCAACCCGAGGGTCATATTCTGCACGACATGGTAGACTGCCGAAAGCTTGAAGCCCTCGAGGTTGGTGAAGCTGCCGCCGTTGCGATCGGAATCGGTTATGGGAGCCACCGAATCACGTTCGATGCTGACATATTCGCCACTGAGCAACCACTGACCGGGCGCCTTTGCGTTGCCAATCTGCAGGCCAAGCAGATACGCATCCCTTTCCGAGTTCAGGATGTTCAATTTCTCGGACGAATTGTGTGCTGCAGTGTTGAACGCATACTGGCCATAGAGCTTCCAGGGAAGAGTTTCGGTAATATCACCACCGAGGCTGCCGAAGAACTCGACCACATCAAAGTCCTTGCCGGTAGCCAACTGCGCACGGCTCGGCTTGTCTGAAGACCCCTGGACGTCAAGATTTTCCAGGTGAACGAAATTGTAGTAACCGGTACCGACACGATAGCTGAAATCGCTCACGTCCCCTTTGTATGACACCGTTGCCGCAATCAGGTATGGGTCCTGCTCCCTGACCGTCGATGACATGTTGTTTTCATCTATGGCATAGTAGCCAACGGCACCACTGATGCCATCCTTCTCCTTGCCTTCACCATCTTTTCCATATTGCAGAGTTGCACCCTCGAAGGTAAGGTCGCTATCCCAAACAAGGTCTTTCTCGACGATAAGAGTCCTGGATACATCCCGTTTACCGAGAAGAAGATTGACATCACCTTTGAAAAAGGTCGGATGATAGTCGATGAATGCTTCGTTGAAATACACCTGGTCAGCCTTGAACAGGTCGTCGAATGTTTCGTTCCGGGAAGTCGTTTCCAAACCATCGCCACCGGTCGAGACCTGCAGACCAGCGGAGAGTTCTTCGTTGATCCATGGGTAAACGCCTAATCTGACGCGCATGCGGTGACGATCGCGGCTGTGATCATCGGTAGCAGAGTCATTGTCATCTTTCATTCCTGACTCGTAACGGTAACGGACATCGCCTTTCCAGTTAAGTTCGACTGCTTGCGCCGTGTTGAATCCCAGAGCGGATGCAAGCGCGACGAAAAACATTGCTTTTTTCATGTTGAAGTGTGTTTTGTTGGTGTTGTATCGACTGGCGACACTGCCTGTTTCACGTCTGCCGGAACGGCCCGTGTTTCGAAAGCCAATCTATACCCCGATCTGTTAAGGAATCATGGAGGAACTGCAAACAAACCGCAAACAAAGCTGTCGGCATCTGATGAACCTCCTGCACGCGCTTTTCGGAGAGTCCGGCTGAACATTTTCAGTAAATTCATGCCCGGTTTGGATTGATGACGTTGCGTACCTTGTCGATTTGAACCGTATATTTGGCGAGCTTGCATGAACCAAAATTTTATCCGATATCATGTCAGACAATAACTGGACCGATTCACAGCGATTCGACAGCAAGGCCTCAGAGTGGGACGCTAACGCCGTTCGTGCGGCGCTCGCCGACGCTGTTTCCAGGGCAATCCTCGCCCATATGCCGGTTTCGCGCCCTGAAAAGGCACTCGAGTTCGGATGCGGTACAGGACTGGTAACGCTTCGGGTAGCTCCCGGATGCGGCTCTCTGACCGCCGTCGACACATCTCGTGAGATGCTCAGGGTGCTCAGCGAAAAGATCGCCGCCGGCAACATCCCGAATATCTCTCCGCTCTTTCTGGACCTGACCCAACCCGATGCGGCCTCCCGGATCGAAGGTTCATTCGATTTCGTCTTCAGCAGCATGACCCTGCACCATATTCCGGATACCAGATCGTTCATCGCTCAGCTTTACGGTCATATGGCCCCGGGAGGCACGCTCGCCATAGCAGATCTGGATACCGAGGATGGCATGTTCCATGATGACGTGACCGAAAAGGTGCACCATGGATTTGACCGTGATGAGCTGAAAAATCTCATTGAATCGGCCGGATTCACGAATGTATCGTTCATCACGGCGCATATGATCGAAAAAAAGAACCGGGCCGGTCAACGGGCATACTATCCCGTATTTCTGGTCACGGCAACCAAACCACAGATATAATCACTCATGAGCCTGCAGAACTCTGGACTATTCAGAGCGGTACTGTTCGATCTTGACGGGACACTGCTCGACACGCTGGAAGATATCGCCTATAGTCTCAATTCAGTCCTCGCCAGACACGGCTACCCGACCCATACACTGGAAGAGTGCCGCAAGCTGGTCGGCTTCGGCATGGAAGAGCTGGTCAGAAACGCCCTCCCGGAAAACGCTCGCACCGAAGAGATCATCGCCTCGCTTCTCGGCGAGATGAAAGCGACCTATGCAATTCACTGGAACGATCATACCAAAGCCTATGAAGGGATAGACCATCTGCTCGATGCGATCGATCGGCTTGGTCTGAAAAAAGCCATCCTGTCGAACAAACCGGACGATTTCACCAGACTCTGCGCGACACATCAGCTTTCAGGATGGCATTTCGATGTCGTGATGGGTCACCATGAAGGCATTGCCCATAAACCCGACCCTCAGGGCGCCCTGAAAGTTGCCGGGATGCTTGAAGTGGAACCGGATTCGATACTCTATGTCGGAGACAGCGGTACCGACATGAAAACCGCCAATGCAGCCGGAATGTATCCATTCGGTGTACTCTGGGGGTTCCGCCCCGAAGAGGAACTTCTTGCCACAGGCGCCGCTTCCCTGGCCGCCACCCCTGACGAAATCGTCAGTTTCCTCTCCTCTTTCTGTTGAGCCTTGAACCGATGACGGAGCTTCAGACACCTCTGGAGCTCCACACGGGCCGAGATTTCACAAGCACGTAACATTCCGACTGGCACATATTGGCTAAGTTTCTGCTACGCATGAAACTAACAATCGAACCATCGTTCATGGAATCAATGAAGTGCCTGAAAGCCCGGTATCGATTCCGGATGCTGCCAGTCTGGACATCAGGGACCATGTCGAACCAGAAACCCCGATGCCCTGAATTATGAACGATTTCATGAATTCATCGCTTGCCGATGGAGAGCAGCAGACTGGAATGCCGGTAGAATTCCAGCGAAACGGCAAGGAGAGGCACGATGATTTTGGAGCGCCCGATCTCTACATCAATCGTGAACTGAGCTGGCTTCACTTCAACCAGAGAGTACTTGATGAAGCTGTTTCTCCCGGCCTTCATCCATTACTCGAACGGGCCAAATTCATCGCCATTTTCAGTTCCAATCTCGACGAGTTCTTCATGATTCGCGTGTCGGGTCTGGAAACCCAGTATCATGCCGGCATCAGGAAACAAACCGTTGATGGGTTCACACCCGCGCAGCAGCTCGGGCAGATCAGGTCAAGGGTTTTGGGCCAGCTGGAAGAACGCCATCAATGTCTGTACGATGACATCCTGCCCGGGCTCGAAAAGGAGGGGATTGTTTTCGTTGGTTTTGCATCACTTACCGGAAGCGAAAGAGACGCGCTGAACGCTTATTTCAGAAAAGAGATCTTTCCGGTGCTCACTCCACTGGCATTCGATACCGGACATCCATTTCCATTCATGTCCAATCTGTCGTTAAACCTTGCCGTCGAGCTCGAAGCTGAAGAGGCACTGACGACCAGATTCGCGCGCGTCAAGGTACCTGACAGTCTGCCGAGGCTGGTCAGACTCAATGACATCGAAGGACTCGATAACTGCGCTCACGAGGTTCGGCTTCTCTGGATCGAAGAGCTGATCGAAAACAACCTCGATCACTTGTTCCCGAACATGAAGATCGTTCAGTCCCACCGTTTCAGGATCATTCGTGATGCCGACATCGAAATCGAGGAGGACGAAGCTGGAGATCTGCTCAAAACGATCGAAAAAGGGGTCCGTTCACGCAGGTATGGCGATGTGGTCAGGCTCGACATCAATCCGATGATGCCGCCATTCGTAAGGGAGCTGCTCGTCAAGAATCTCGAAATCGAAGCACGAAACGTTTATGAAATCGAAGGGGCTCTTGGTCTTGGCTGCCTGATGGAACTGCTCAGAATCGAGCGACCTGACCTGAAAGATGAACCGTACATTCCCGCCAAACCATTAGGAGACGGATTCCGTAAAGATCCGTTCAGCATAATCCGTACACGTGATTGCCTGCTCTATCATCCTTATGACGCATTCAACCCTGTTGTCGATTTCATCGAACGGGCGGCAGATGACCCCGATGTCCTGTCGATCAAACAGACCCTGTATCGGGTCGGAAGCAACTCCCCCATCGTCAGAGCGCTGATAAAAGCAGCGGAACTTGGCAAACAGGTCGCCGTACTGGTCGAACTGAAAGCCCGGTTCGATGAAGAAAACAATATCGTGTGGGCCAGGGCACTCGAAGATGTCGGCGCACATGTGGTCTACGGGCTCCCCGGCCTGAAAACCCATGCAAAACTGACCATGATCGTCCGCAGGGAAACTGCCGGATTGAAACGATATCTGCACCTGGGCACCGGTAACTACAATCCTGCGACCGGCAGACTCTATACCGATTACACGCTGTTCACGGCAAACGAACAGCTTGGAGAAGAGGTCTCGGAACTGTTCAACGCACTCACGGGTTACTCGAAACATACCGGCTACCTTCATTTGCTTGTTTCCCCCATCAATACAAGGAAGCGTATCATCGACATGATCGATCGTGAGATTGACTGGCAGCGGAAAGAAAAATGTGGGCGCATCATCATGAAAATGAACTCGCTCGTGGACCGGGAAACCATAAGCGCGCTCTACAGAGCCTCAGGTGCAGGAGTGCGAATCGATCTCGTGGTACGGGGTATCTGCTGCCTGAAACCCGGAATTCCCGGAGTCAGCGAAAACATTCGCGCAGTCAGCATCATCGGACGTTTTCTTGAACACAGCAGGGCCTTCTATTTCGCCAATGGAGGCAACCCGGAACTCTATCTCGGAAGCGCAGACATGATGCCAAGAAACCTCGATGAACGCGTCGAAACACTGTTCCCGGTTTTTGACCGGACTCTGGTCAGAAGAGTGCGGGCAGACCTTGAACTGCAACTGGGTGACACCGTCAAATCATGGCTCGTCAACCCGGATGGCACCTGTTCCCGTATCTCTCCTGCACCTGATGGATTCAGCAGCCAGGAGCGGCTCATGAAACGCGCTCACCGTAAAACGCACCCGCCGGGCATCAAAAACAAATGATCGCTCCGGCAGCATGGAGACACACCCGATTGTTACACCCATGTAAACACTCCGTTACAATCAGGCAAACCCGTAACAAACGTTCATGCAGCGCTCTATATTGAATTCCTGAAAGAAGAAATTACATCACGACCGGAACCCCGGATTACCTGCTCAACAAAAACCGGTCACCAAGCACAGGAATCATACATTATGTCGACATTCAGGGAGGTCATGGGAATTGTGGACGGAACAGGAGATATCGACTGTTCCAACAAAGGGCTGACTTCGCTCGAAGGGTGTCCGGAGTTTGTCGAGGGCTCGTTCAACTGTTCAGGAAACCTGCTCGTCACTCTTGAAGGAGCACCCGAAGTAAAAGGCAACTTCGACTGTTCAGGCAATGAACTCATCACTCTCGATGGTGCGCCGAAAATGGTGGGTGGCGATTTCATCTGCTACGGTAACCGGTTGACCAGCCTCGTTGGTGCACCGTTGAAAATCCGGGGTTCGTTCGACTGTTCCGGCAATCTCCTCAGGTCACTGAAAGGCGCGCCGAAAACGATCAAAGGCCGTTTCGACTGTTCTGACAATCTGCTGGTCTCACTCGATGGAGGACCAATCGACAGCGGTTCGTTCGACTGTTCCGGCAACAGACTCTTCACGCTTGAAGGCGCGCCAGATGAAATCGCTCACGATTTCGACTGCTCCGGTAATCTGTTACAGTCACTCGTTGGCGCTCCTGACATCATTGACGGCAGCTTTTCGTGCGCAGACAACCATCTCGAAAATCTGAGGTATGGACCTGTCGACGTTCGCGGGAACTATGACTGCTCTCGAAACCTTCTCATGACACTCAGGTACTCTCCTGAAAAGGTCGGCGGTCATTTCAATTTTTCAGGAAACCCGCGTCTTTCATTGAATGGCGAGAAGGAGACCGGAACGTATTCACACAGATCTGTCCCCCCTGTGTCATTCCAGAGAGCTGTCTGATGGAGGCCCTGTCTGACACACTCTTTTTCAGGCTGATCGACCAGGAGTCGATCAACGGCAGGCAAAACGTCGATTTCGCAGGAAGTCTTAACCTTAAAGCCGTCTCGTCGAGAAAAGAACGGCACCTGTTTTACGATACCTTCGACAACGATGCCTGGCAGAAAGGCATGGTCATTGTAAGAAAAAAAGGACGCCTTGAAATACTCTCTCTTGAACACGGCAAGGTTCTTGCAGAATGCGGTTTCAAAGAGTCCCCAGCATCATTTTTCGCTGCATCCATACCCGAGGGAAAAGCAAGAGAGCTGCTTCTGGAGTGCAGTGACCTGAGAGCATTTTCACGAATATGCAGCACAGAAGTATCGATCTCCACCTGGAAAATTCTCGGCGATAATCAGAAAACCATCGCCCTGCTCGACTCTGAAAGCTTTCGAAAAGCTGCAGATCAAGGTCAGGAGGAGTTCACGCGTTTTCATGCCGTCACCCCGCTTAAAGGATACAACAAAGAGCTTGCCCGGATGCTCAGGGCATTGCCTGAACCGGTCGATTCATATCGGGTGACCAGTTTCCGGGAAAAGATTCTCCAGATATTCGAAAACAGCGGATATGCACCGGGCGCTTACTCTTCAAAGCTCCGGCTTCAGCTCGATCCTGACGCGACGATCCACGAAAGCGTGAAAAGACTTCTGCAATTCACCTTCTCGATCATGGCAGCCAATGAACATGGCATCCGCCACGATATCGACTCTGAGTTCCTGCACGATTATCGGGTAGCCATCAGACGAAGTCGCTCGATACTTCGTCAACTCAGGGGTGTTTTCGACCCAGACCGCACTGCTTGGCTGCTTTCGGGTCTGCGTGATCTCGGCAAACGCACCAATCAGCTTCGTGATTGTGATGTGTATCTGCTCAGAAAAGAGGAGTATCCAAATCTGCTGCCACAACAGAGTAATCTCTCGCTCGACCGGTTCTTCCAGGACCTTGATACAGAAAAAGCGACCATGCTGCGGCAGTTCAGCATCTATCTGGCAGGCACAGAGTATCGAACATTCATGAACGGTTTTCAGGCGTTCATTTCCGAAACGGCACTTCCCGATCAGGAACAGGCTCCGGATTCCGGACTTTCGACCAGAAACGTTGCCGCGAAATCCATCAGAAAAGCATGGAAAAAGGTGATCATACGTGGCCGAAAAATCGATACGGAAGCAGCTGATGCCGATTTGCATGAACTGCGGATCGACTGCAAAAAACTTCGCTATCTCCTCGAATTCTTCTCATCCATTCTCCCCAGGCGTGAAACCACGAGGCTGGTCGGACATCTGAAAACACTCCAGGACAATCTTGGTGAGTTCGTCGATCTTTCGGTACAGATCACCTTCATCCTCGAACGTATAGTGGCAATGGTACCGAACGGGGAGAACACCCGCCTGGCCGCATCACTCGGAGCTCTGGTCGCAGTTCTCGACCGGCTGAAGGAAATGGCCCGCGACCAGTTCGCCGAAACATTCAGGAAATTCGACGATCAGCAGATCAGGGAGCTGTTCGACCATGTCATAACAAGCCTGGAATAAGCCGGTATCGCCATGAAATCGATTGCATTGTACAGCATCAAGGGAGGTGTCGGTAAAACTGCCGCTGCCGTGAATCTCTCGTGGCTCGCTTCGCGAGACAGCTCCCCAACCCTCCTCTGCGATCTCGATCCACAGGGTGCCAGCTCATTCTATTTCAGAGTCACGGCCTCAGATAAATACAACAGCGACAAATTTCTCAAAGGAAGCAAAAAAATCTACCGCCAGATCCGGGCCACCGATTTCGAAAACCTTGACCTCCTGCCCTCTGACATTTCATACCGAAATCTCGACATTGAACTCTCCGAAGAGAAAAACCCCAGAAAACGGCTGAAAAAAAATCTGTCTGACCTGGGTGAAGCATACGAGTTTCTTTTTTTCGACTGCCCGCCGAATCTCACGCTACTTTCCGAAAGCGTATTCGCTGCTTCGGACATCATTCTCGTGCCGATGATTCCCACCACCCTTTCAGTCCGAACCTACTGGCAACTGCTCTCGTTTTTCGAAAAGAACGAGCTCGATACAAGCAGAATACGCGCCTTCTTTTCCATGGGGGAGCACCGGAAAACCATGCATCGTGAAATCATCGATGAATTCAGTGAAACTCCCGGATTCCTGAAGTCGACGATCCCCTATAATTCGGAGATCGAAAAAATGGGCCTGTACCGGGCACCCGTGAACGCCCACCGCCCCATGTCATCCGCAGCCCAGGCTTACCGTCAGCTCTGGGGGGAGCTGATCGCCTCTATCGGATAACCTTCCCTGCCCGATCTTTTCATACTGCTGGTTTGCCCAGCATCAGGGAACCGTATTCGATGCGTCTTGAACGATAAATTTCATAATCCGGTACCAGGCGGGCATACTCCCCTTCCATCAGTGGAGATGACACCATGAAATCGGCAGTGGCGCGGTTACAGGCTATCGGTATGTTCCAGACAACAGCCATTCGAAGAAGCGCCTTGACATCCGGGTCATGCGGCTGCGGTTCAAGCGGATCCCAGAAAAAAATCAGAAAATCTATCTCACCGTTCGTGATGCCGGCACCGATCTGCTGATCGCCACCAAGCGGTCCACTCTGAAGGCGAACGATATCAAGCCCGAGCTCCCGAACGAGGGTTTCTCCTGTCGTGCCTGTAGCGAAAATCTGGTGTCGTTCGAGAAGCGTCCTGTTGTATCTTGCCCACTCGAGCAGGTCTCGTTTCTTGTTGTCATGCGCGACAAGTGCAATGCTCTTGCTTCTGGGCATCGAAATTTTCCTGTTCAACATATAACCTTGTTTTTTTTAAATAGTTATCAGGCAATTAGATACCCTTTGTAATAACCCTTGCTCAACCAGTGACCGATACCTTTTGCAGCCTGAGTACTACATTTGCTGAAAGCAGCCCATTTCTTGATATTCGTAATCAGAAATCGATCCCGGCTGCGAAGAGCGATGCTCATCTGACTTCCGTCCAACTTTCATCCTCCTGCCCGAAAGCAGCCGGATACGCGAGAAAATATAGTCCAGTCGATCTTCGTTCAGCACAATCCTGTAACAACCGCTCGACCCAAACTCTTCGACCAGCGCCATTCCTGCAACTTTCCGCAGATCCGGTCGCGTTTTCTGCCAGTACACGAGCCTGATCATCCCATTGTCGATTTCGATGGCCGTAATTCCCCGTTTACCGATGGCGCAACCTGAATTGAAAATGCTGGGAATGGGAATATTTCCGTATCTCCCGATCCTGAGACTTTTCCTGTACCCCTTGCGATAGCAACCATCGAGCGCTTCTTTCAGATGGTCTATCTCTTCCTCGATTACGCTGCGCTGACTGTCGCTGGCTGACGGATATGCACGGCAAAGCTCTTCGATCCGGTAGTTAAGGTAATCGATCTTCGAAAGGGATTCGAAAAGAGGCCGATGCGTATGGCCAATGATCGAAACGATACCTTCACGGGTAGAAAACTCATAGACCGAGCGCTCGATCATGTAACGTTTCCGGCTGTCGTGGGAAACCGAGTAGTTGCGTATGCCTGCCGGTTTGGCAATGTAACGGAGGAGATAACGAAGGGCCTGGCTGAATACCGATGCGTCGCTGTTCAGGAATGGGGATGCCTGATGACCATGGAACAGCAGAATGGATTGCTCTCCATATCGGAACACGAGCGATTCGAGAAGCCATGGGGCAAGCGGGTAGCCACGCTCTTCGAGCAAACCCTGGTCATGGTTGCCATAGATTTTCCAGAACCCCCCTGCCCTTCCGAAGCTGATGAAGAGTTCGTAGAGCCACCCCCAGGCATCGACGATACCCTGGCAACTGAACTTCATCAGCTCCTCGATATCGCCGTTGAGCACCAGGCCATACTGCCGCTCCAGGTAACGCCGTTCGAGAACTTGCCCGAACAAATCACTGTTATGAAGGAACTCGTCCCGACTGCTGCCGTCTCCCAGGTGAAGATCACTGAAGATGACAACCTTAGCGTCCTGACCAAGTTGAACGACCGGTGAACTCTGCAGCAGCCTGTCAAGGCTTGAATTTCGTCGCGACGCTGTTCGCATGTCATTCGTGGATGGCAATACCTGTTGAATCGCCGCCCCCGTACGATCGGTATGTACGCGGGGTACAGGCAAAGGTATAACATCTGCGAATATGGCTGTGTGAACTTACGGAAAACTCTTGTTCGCACGCGTACGCCTGACCTCGCACGTCGCAAGACAATCCCGGAGCAAGGCCGGGCATACTGAATGAAGCCAGACGAAACCGAACAGCTATCCTGTTATAATAAAACAGCTAACAGTTTTAGTCGCAATGAACCGATGAAAAATTCCTTAAGTGGCTGCAGCGATACGTTCTGCAGAGCAGCAACACTTCAGGCAAGAAGGTTGAGGCGGGAAAACACGTAATCGAGATGGTCTTCGTTGAGGACGATTCTGAAATAGCCAGACGACCCGAGTTGTTCCGGTTCGCTGTTCCGGTCGCTGACAAACTTCCGTCCCTGCTTCCTCTTGAACCAGTAGACCAGACGGATACGATCGCCGTCAATTTCGATTGCAGTAACACCACGCTTACCGATGGAACAACCCGAATTGAAGACGCTGGGAATGGAGATGTTGTTGTAACGACCACTCCTGAGACCGATTTTCTTGCCCTCCGTGAAACAGGCATCGAGCATGGTCTTGAGTTCAGCAATCTCCTGCTTGATGCCGCAACGCTCCTGAGGCGCGGCCGACGGGTATGCACGGCAGAGATCCTCAATCCGGTAATTCAGATGATCGACTTTGGAAAGCGACTCGAAAAGCGGGCGATGCGTATGCCCGATGATGGATACGATTTTGGCCTGGTTGGAAAAATCGTAGATAGAGCGTTCGATGGCAAAACGGCGCCGGCTGTTGTATGCAGTTGAAAAATTCCTGATCCCCATCGGTTTGGCCACATATCTCAAAAACAGCACAACCACCCGACTGACGATCGGATAGGTTTCCCAAAGGAGAATCGATGCCTGATGTCCATGGAACAGGAGCATCACTTCATCGCCATAACTGAATTTGATAGCCTCGAGAAGATGCCCTGACAGACGATAGTTTGGTTCCTCGAAAAGATCGGCATCATGGTTGCCATAAGTCTTCCAGAAAAATCCGTTCTTCTCGAACCGAAGAAACAGATCGTACATATGTCTCCACTGTTCAGTAATGCTCTCAATGGAAAACTTGAACAGTTCCTCGACGTCTCCGTTCAGCACAAGACTGTACTTCTCGGGAAGATAGTACTCCTCGAGCATCGACCTGACCAGATCGGCATTTCTTTTGAATTCATCACGTCGCCCACCGTTACCCATATGCAGGTCACTCAGGATGAGCACCTTCGATGAAGAACCAAGGTCTATTGGCTTGGCCGTTTCGAGCAGCCTTTCGAGATGTGGATGTTTTTTCTGATGCAGACGCATGGAAACTATCACGTTGCTATGGCCTTCTGATACGGCCTGCGGGTTACCCCATTTGAAATACGAACACCTGGAACCGCCTGAAGGTTCTGCCCCTGAGACTCTGACGGCAAAACGGATCGGAAATGAGCCAGGGAAACCTGTTGGAGAACATCAATTGAACATTACGTAAAAAAAAGTTTTCTTGTGTTGTATTTACAACCTGATAACTTCAAGAAAAACACGTCGATATTGATCGCACCGGAACGATTCCACAAAATACGTCGTCTGCTAGAACAGCGACAGCCTGACCTCACGCTTGTCATGGATAACGTGAACAAGCCCCACAACCTGGCCGCCATTATCCGGAGTTGCGATGCTGTCGGCATCAACGAGGTATATGCCGTCTCTCACCGCCCATCCATCAAAACCAAACAGCATACTGCCGCGGGAGCGAGCCGATGGGTCAGGCTGGGACTTGAAGAATCAATCGTGCCGATCGGTGAAAAGCTCAAACATGCGGGCATGCAGATTCTGGTCGCCACCTATCGACCTGACTCGGTCGATTTCAGATCCGTGGATTATACGAAACCAACCGCGATCATCGTGGGTGAAGAACTGAAAGGGCCGTCCCAGGACGCGCTGAATCTGGCAGACCACTGCATCTACATTCCCATGGCCGGCATGGTGGAGTCGCTCAATGTTTCAGTGGCTGCGGCGCTCATCCTGTTCGAGGCGCAGCGTCAGAGATCTGCCGCAGGTATGTATGACAAACGCCAGCTGCCTGACGATGTATTCGAGCGTCTGCTTTTCGAGTATACCTATCCGCGCCTGGGGTCCCTTCTGCAGGAACGCAAAGAGCCCTACCCCCTGCTGGACGAAAACGGCGCAATCCCTCTTGAAGTCGTCAATCGACTGACCGGTAAGGAGTAAGACATGAAACGTTCCGGATCGAGCATCATTTTCCGCAACCGTCACAACCAGGTGCTGCTGTTTCTGCGTGACGACATATCGGAAATCCCCTACCCGAACATGTGGGACCTGCCGGGAGGGCATGTCGAGCCGGATGAGACACCGTTCGAGTGCATCGTGAGGGAGATGATGGAGGAGATCGAAACCGACGTGAATCGTTGCACGCTCCTGAAAGTGTACGATTTTCCAGACCGTTACGAACACATCTTCTTCATGGAAATGGATGCCGATGCCGCATCGATCCCTCTGCATGAAGGCCAGTGCCTGCGCTGGTTTTCAGCAAACGAACTGCCAGGCATACCCATTGCCTTCGGCTTCGATCTCGTGCTCGAAAACTTTTTCGACGCGATGCGTCCAGACGATAACCGGTAAGCAGTTACCTTACCGACGCTCCTTGTCCAGCCCTCCTCGACGCCCTGCTGCTCTCCTGCCAGATCCGCTACCGATCGGATGTCGGCAGTAATACTGCAACAGCACACCTGACCGCATAAAAAACCATGTACATATTTCGAAAGTCCTTCAGAAATATGTAGATAGGTGGTCGCCAGAGATCACTGGCACTTGAAACTTTCACGAAGGTAACCGAAACAGGATGAGAGCACTGGTGCTTGCCGGAAAAGAGCAGTTCGATCTGGTCGATCTGCAGCATACATCACCAGCAGAGAACGAAGTTGCCTTACGGGTTGCGGCAACTGCCATCTGCCGGACCGATGCGAAGATGTGGAAATCGGGCCATCGGGATCTGGTACTGCCAAGGATTCCCGGACACGAAATCTGCGGATATATCGAGGAAGATCCTGAAAAGCTCTACACGATCTGGCCCGGCAGTGCCTGCGGGAGTTGCAGCGCCTGCAGGAACGGCCGCGAGAATCTGTGCCCGGAAATGCAGATCATCGGCTTCCACCGGGATGGAGGGTTTGCGGAGATCCTGAACGTTCCCGAAAGCAGCCTCCTCAAAGTGCCGAAAGGATTGAAGCCATCTGTTGCCACACTTGCCGAGCCGCTTGCCTGCGCAATTCATGGCATAAAACAGAGCAGAACAACCGGCAACGACCGGGTGCTCGTCTATGGCGCAGGAACACTTGGCATACTCATCTCACTTGCAGCCATCGATCGCGGTGCAAGCGTCTCACTGACCGATCCAAATACAGCTAAACTTGCCCAAAGTGCTGTATTCAGGGCAAGGTACGGCATCAAAGCAGAAGCAAGGATAACATCAGGCAGCTTCGATGTCGTGTTCAACGCAGCCTCTCCTGCCGACACCCTTGCCTGCGGTATCCACCGGCTCGCTCCCGGCGGCAGGTTCTGCCTGTTCAGCGGCCTTGGCGGAACCACGGAACATCCTGAACTCATCTTTCATGAGCTGCATTACCGGGAACTCGAACTGATCGGCTCGTACGGATGCACCATGCAGGATATGCGTGACGCCCTCGTGCTTCTCAACCGTTATCGGAACGATATCGGATTTCTCGTTGAGCGCGAGCTTCAGATCGAGGAGGTGCCAACCATGATCGGTTCGATCCTCGAAGGCAAAAGATTCCGTCACGTTATCGTGATGCATGATAGTAAAACACTCACCAGTTCGCCGTTCCAGAGAA
The DNA here is from genome assembly GCA_013334925.1 of Chlorobiaceae bacterium. Lineage (GTDB taxonomy): Bacteria > Bacteroidota > Chlorobiia > Chlorobiales > Chlorobiaceae > Chlorobaculum. The sequence goes on along the minus strand of JAAXWP010000010.1, from coordinate 3,751 downwards.
CGAGAACACAACAGAAGTAACCGATGAAACAGGAAAACGAACTCCGGGCATTCGGCAAATTGATTTCGTCCATCGCTTCAGGTTATACCATGAGTCGACAGGAGTCTTACGATGCCTATAGGCAGGTCATTCTCGACCTGCAGCCTGAACTTCAGCAGGGAGCATTCCTTGCTGCACACCTGATGAGGAAGCCCACCACCGAAGAGCTTTCGGGAGCATGGGATGCGCTTGACCGGCACGACACCGCCAAAATTGTCGTCGATATTCCCGGACCGGTATGCGACATCGTCGGCACGGGTTCTGACCAGCTGAAAACCCTGAACTGCTCAAGCCCCGCCGCCCTGATAGCGGCTGCATGCGGTCTGCCGATAGCCAAGAAGGGTGCACGTCTGGTAACCGGCGTCTCGGGAGCTTCAGACATATTCGAGTCACTGGGCATCAACCTGGACCACCCCCTGGAACAGGCGGCACTCAGCCTCCGCGAAACGGGAATATGTTACCTCCCCGGCGAAGCTTTCCTGAAGTCCGGCTGGGCACGGCTGATCGGCAGCATGCGGTTCACCTCGGCCTTCAACATCCTCGGACCGCTCACCCGCCCCTGTGCACAGAACAATTGCGCGGTCATCGGCGCATACAGCCCGGAGATAGCTGTGCAGATGATCGACATCCTCAGCGAAATCGGCATGCCGGCGGCACTATCTCCTTATGGTATGGCGGAGGGATTCGATCCATCCCTCGGCATGGATGAATTCTCACTTTGTGGCCCGACCAGGGTCGTCGAGTTGAGAAATGGAGTAATCTCGACCTACGAAGTGACACCGGAAGATTTCGGACTGAAAACAGCTCCATTTGAAGAGATTGCAAGCATGAAGAGCGCCGATGCCAATGCGGCCGTCGTCATGGAGGTGCTTCAGGCAAAAAGAGAGGGCGCAGCGGCAGATTTCTTCAGCATGAACGCAGCCGCCGCCCTGTATGTCGCCGGTATGGCAGCAGACTACCGGCAGGCATCCGATATGGCCCGTGATGCCCTCGCCAGGGGTGCCGCCTGGGAGAAGTTCGAAGCAATGCGTCAATACCAGGGTATCAATGCCCTGACGGAGTGCTGAGTCATCAGTGACAAGTAACGAGTGACCAGCTGAATGACGGGTTTGTGATCGACCTGTAGGCGACTGCCTCAAAAGGGATCAACAATCGTATTTTCGTTTGTACCAGATTGTCATCCTGAACGGAGTGAAGGATCCAGAAAATCGGACGGATGCTTCATAACTACTATAAATATAAACACCTTATTGGTGTCGATAGATTCTTCGCCCGACTGTGTCGGACTCAGAATGACAGAAAAGGTCAACGAAATAGTTTCAATAAACAGCGCTGTTCCTGCTTCTGAGACAGCCTCGATTCAGTGACGGGTTATGATTGTCCTCTTGCCATAAAAAAAGCACCGGTGCTGCGAAACGCCGGTGCTCTCGGATAAAACGCTGCATACCGTTCACCTGATGCTATCGAGGTATCGCTCGGCTTCAACCGCAGCCATGCAACCCGTGCCGACTGCCGTGACCGCCTGTCGATAGATGTAGTCCTGCACATCACCGCATGCAAAGACCCCCTTGACGCTGGTCTCTGTAGAGTGGGGCCTGGTATTGATATAGCCATAATCGTCCATATCAAGCTGCCCTTTGAACAGGCTTGCGTTAGGTTCGTGACCGATAGCCATGAAAACACCGTCACAGGCATGTTCGGTCAGTTCACCGGTTTTGACATTCTTCAGGCGAATGCCGGTCACTTTCATGCCATCACCGAGGATTTCGTCAACCACCTCGTTGAGCATGGTGGTGATCTTCTCGTTTTTCTTGGCACGGAGACTCATGATCTTCGAGGCTCTGAACTCCTCACGACGATGGACAAGTACAACTTCAGAAGCGAACTTGGTCAGGTAAAGAGCCTCTTCCATTGCGGTATCACCACCACCGATGACAAACACCCTGCAGTTCTTGAAAAAGAAGCCATCACAGGTCGCACAGGCGGAGACACCGCGTCCGCGGTAGATCGCTTCCGACTCGATGCCGAGCCACTTGGCGTTTGCACCCGTAGCGACAATGAGCGATCTGGCAAGAATCTCCTGTCCATTGTCGAGCGTCAGGGAGAATGGCGTTCTGGAAACATCAGCTTCGACGACCGAACCAAAAAGGAATTCCGTATTGAAGCGCTCCGCCTGCTGGCGCATCCTTGACATGAGCTCAGGACCGGGAATGCCTTCGGGAAAACCTGGAAAATTCTCGATATCCGTGGTTATCATGAGCTGACCACCCGGCTGATGTCCCTCGATGACCAAAGGTTTGAGGTTTGCCCTTCCGGTATAGATGGCAGCAGTGTATCCGGCAGGGCCAGTACCGATAATGACGACGTCCCTGATCTCTTTCTCCATGGTTCCGCCTTTTACGATATGTTACTGGAATTGCAGAAAAAAAATATCCCGGCATGATCGCCGGGATACAATAACGTTCGGTGAGATCAACCGATGTGCTCGTCGATTTTCTTGGCAATCATGTTCTTGGGCATGGCACCAACCATCTGGTCGACAACCTGGCCGTTCTTGATGATGAGCATGGTAGGAATGCTGCGGATACCATACTGTGCTGCGGTGTTCGGGTTCTCGTCAACGTTGACCTTGGCGATGATCGCCTTGCCTTCGTATTCGCCGGCAAGCTCGTCAATGACCGGGCCGAGCATCATGCACGGACCGCACCAGGCTGCCCAGAAATCGACCAGTGCGACTTTATCGGCTTCGAGGATCGAAGACTTGAAATTCTGATCGGTAGCAGTGAAATATTTTCCGCTCATAGTGGTGAAATAAAGGTTGATAAGATGAAGAAATTCTACTCTATGCCAATGCAGTTCATAAGCGTTAAACTTACGAAAAAATTCATTTTCACGAAAACGGGGCCACTTATTGTCGTCGATTTATTAAGGCTCACCGATTCCCTTAAGGGCAGCATTTTTACGCGACATCTGATCGGCCACTGCATCCCGTCCACCGTCAGCTGTCACTATTCACGCATCACCCGTTCTGTGTTGCGCGTCTCGAGTAACGTCATCTTCCCACTTTCTCCTGTCATGCTGAACAAAGTGAAGCATCCAGTATTCCGGCGACTCAACCGGATCCTGCGCCTGGCTGCGCCAGACTCAGGATGAGAAAGAAAAAAAGTGGGACTGTCCGCATAGCGGCTGTCTGAGAAGGTATTTACCTATGTATTTTGCGTTTGTTCCTGAATGTCATCCTGAATGAAGTGAAGGATCCAGAATATTTAGGACCGCTTCATAAGCGATAGATATATAAAGCCTTACGAGATACTGCCGGATTCTTCGCCCGACTGTGTCGGACTCAGAATGACAAAAAAAATGAACGAACTGGCGTCAGTAAGCGGCTCTGTTGGCCCTTTTGAGACAGCCTCCTATTGAAAAATAGAATAGTTTCTCGTCACACATCACCAAATCGGATACGGTACACCGTGCCCCCAGCAAGTCACCCGCCACTCGTCACGTTTTTCCCATCTCGCCTATCCCTCATCCCTCATCCTCAGCATTCATCACTCATCACTCATCACTCATCATTCATAACTCATCACTCATCCCTACTCCCCCGTGATCCTGACATTGTCCGGTCCAAGCAGCTCTTCGAGTTTGTCAAGTGTCTCGTCATCCGGTTCGATCGGCGTGTTCCTTGCAAAGATCTTGATCGTCTCGTTATTCG
>JAAXWP010000063.1 GCA_013334925.1 Chlorobiaceae bacterium | reverse complement strand
ACATCGCCAAGAAATGGACCATGCCGATTCGAGACTGGGGCTCGGTGATCAACCAGCTTTCCATTAAATTCGAGGGCAGGGTTCAATTGTGAGTATGGTCGTTTACACAGTTTTCTGAACAGACCCGTAACCAGGGACTCGACAACATAAGGGAAGGCCCCCCTCTCCCGGCAATAACATAACGCGATCATTCTCTGGGAACCTCTTCTCCTGATATTGTCTGCCGCATCCACCCACTCCATAATCTCTTTTCTTGTCACTTGTCACTCGTCACTTGTCACTCGTCACTTGTCACTTGTCACTCGTCACTTGTCACTCGTCACTACTTCTCTCCCCCCTCTTGCATATTTCCTGAAATTTTTGCATACTGGAGGTCTTCTTATCGGTTCGGGGTAAATACTATCGGTAGAAAGTTACCGTAAAAGTCAGCCCTCCCGACCGGCGAACACTGACGTAAAGCGGCTGTACAGGATTTCTCCCTATCGGGGAGCGGATGGAGTGGCCAATGCCTCTCCTCTGAAAACTTGATTATGGACTGAATTTTCCATGTCTGACACAACGGAAAACCACGGGCAGATCATCATCACGCTGCCTGACGGTACTGAAAAAACTTTTCAGGCTGGCGTCACCGGTCTCGATATCGCAGCATCCATCGGCAAAAAGCTGGCACAGGACGCACTCGGCATTATCGTCAACGGCAAGACCCAGGACCTCGGCACGCCCATCGACGGCGATGCGAACGTCTCCATCATCACCTTCGACAGCCCTGCCGGCAAGGAAATTTTCTGGCACAGTTCGAGCCATCTGATGGCACAGGCCATCGAGGAGCTGTTCCCCGGCGCGAAGTTCGGTGCCGGACCGGCCATCGAACAGGGGTTCTATTACGATATCGCCTATCCGGAGCGCTTCAACGAGGAAGATCTCCGCAAGATCGAGGCAAAGATGCTCGAGATCGCTGGCAGGAACATCACCATCAGGCGTGAAGAGCTCTCCCGCGAAGATGCGATCACCTATTTCAGGGATACCCGCAAGGATCCTTATAAGGTCGAAATCCTCGAAGATACCCTCAGGGAAGTACCTACCGTTTCGGTCTATCACCAGGAAGGCTTTGCCGACCTCTGCAGCGGCCCGCACCTTCCGGCAACCGGCAGGGTCAAGGCGGTGCTCCTGACCAATATTTCGGCATCATTCTGGCGTGGCGATTCAAGCCGTGAAACGATGCAGCGCATCTATGGCGTCACCTTCCCCTCCGACAAGCTGCTCAAGGAGCATGTCGCAAGGATCGAAGAGGCCCGCCGTCGCGACCACCGCAAGATCGGTGCGGAACTCGGCCTGTTCATGCTCACCCCCGAGGTTGGCAGCGGACTTCCGATCTGGCTTCCGAAAGGCGCCATCATCCGCAACGAGCTCGAAACCTTCCTGAAGGGTGAACAGCGCAAACGCGGTTACCTTCCGGTCTACACGCCGCACATCGGCAACATCGAGCTGTACAAGCGTTCCGGCCACTACCCGTATTACAGCGATTCGCAGTTCCCGCCCCTGACCTACAAGGACGAAACCGGCCGTGAGGAGCAGTATCTCCTGAAGCCGATGAACTGCCCGCACCATCATCTGATCTACAGCTCCGACCTGCGCAGCTATCGCGACCTGCCGATCAGGCTGACCGAGTTCGGCACCGTGTACCGCCATGAGCAGTCCGGCGAGCTGAACGGCCTGGTGCGCGCAAGGGGTTTCACCCAGGACGACTCGCACATCTACTGCCGTCCCGACCAGCTGGTCGACGAGATCTGCAACGCCATCGACCTGACCCGTTTCGTGTTCAACACCCTCGGATTCGATGATGTCGAAACCAGGCTTTCACTACACGATCCGGCAAACCAGTCGAAATACGGAGGCACCGCCGACGTGTGGGAACAGGCTGAGAAGGATGTCAAAGAGGCGGCCGACCGCATGGGCATCAAATATTTCATCGGTATCGGTGAAGCAAGCTTCTACGGTCCGAAAATCGACTTTATCGTCAGGGATGCCATCGGACGCAAATGGCAGCTCGGCACGGTCCAGGTGGACTATGTCATGCCTGAGCGCTTCGACCTGAGCTACATCGGCAGCGACGGCCAGAAGCATCGCCCGGTGGTGATCCACCGCGCACCGTTCGGTTCGATGGAGCGCTTCATCGGCGTTCTGATCGAGCATACCGCCGGTAACTTCCCGCTGTGGCTGGCGCCAGTACAGGCAATCGTCCTGCCCATCGCCGAAGATGTTCATGACTATGCCCGCGAGGTTTACCACAAGCTGCATGCCGCTGGAATCCGCGCAGAACTCGACCTTCGCAGTGAAAAAATCGGCAAGAAGATCCGCGAAGCCGAAGTTTCGAAAATCCCCTGCATGCTGGTAATCGGCAGGAACGAACAGGAAGCCGGAGAGGTCTCACTCAGACGCCACCGGAAAGGTGACGAAGGACGCTTCAGCGTCGACGGGCTTATCGCCAGGCTCTGTGATGAAATTGCCCAGAGGGCCTGATCTGTGACCGGCAGGCGAACCGATCCTATCAACCAACAATGATCGAATGAAAAAACAGAAAACATCCGGCCAGAAACCGAAACTCGCCTACAGGATCAACGATCAGATCCGGGTACCTGAAGTCAGGGTCATTTTCCCGGACGGAAACATGCAGGTCATGAGGACCATGGATGCCAGGAGAGCAGCCGAGGAACGAACCCTCGACCTGATCGAGGTTCAGCCGAATGCCCAGCCACCCGTCTGCAAGATGGAAAATTACGGGAAGCTGATCTACAAGATGGCCCAGAAGGAGAAGGACCTCAAAAAGAAGCAGAAGACCACGACGCTCAAGGAGCTGAGGTTCCATCCGAACACCGACAAGCACGACTTCGACTTCAAGACGGCACACCTCGAGGAGTTCCTCCGCAAGGGCAACCGTGTGAGGGCGACCATCGTGTTCCTCGGCCGTTCGATCATTTACAAGGACAAGGGTCTCGAACTGGCTGACCGCCTGACCGAGCGCCTCAGCACGGTGGGCAACCGTGATGGCGACCCCAAGTTCGAAGGAAAGAAGCTGTTCGTCTATTTCGAGCCCGACAAAAAGAAAATCGATCAGTTCGAAAAGAGAAGGGCCAAATCGGAACCACTTCCGCCGCTTCCGCCTATCTCGGCAGAGCCTGAAGAGGATGACGATTCAGAATAAACAGTTACAGCGAAACGATTTTTATCATTAAAACCGACGATCATGCCTAAAATGAAATCACATCGCGGTGCCTGCAAAAGGTTCAAGGCCACCGCATCAGGAAAAGTCAAGCGCGAGCGTATGAACGGCTCACACAACCTTGAACATAAAAACAGAAAGCGTACTCGCCGCCTGCACCAGTCGACGCTTGTCGATTCTACCCGTGAGAACCAGATCAAGAGGATGATCCTTGCCTAAGGGTCCCATGAAATTGCGATAACAATAACTCAGACACAACGATGCCTAAAGCAAACAATGCGGTAGCCTCAAGGGCAAGAAGAAAAAGGGTTCTCAATAAAGCGAAAGGATACTGGGGTTCCCGCGGTAATGTCCTGACCGTCGTCAAGCATACCGTCGACAAGGCAGAGCAGTACGCATACCGCGACCGTCGCGTCAAAAAAAGAAACTTCCGTTCACTCTGGATCATGCGTATCAACGCTGCTGCCCGTCAGAACGGTGTCTCTTACTCGCGCCTGATGGATGCCATCCACAAGAAGAACATCCAGATCGACCGTAAGGCTCTTGCCGAAATCGCCGTCAAGGATCCGGCAGCATTCGCTGTGATCGTCAAGACCGCTCTCGCTTAATCACTGTCAGGAAGTTCCTATGGAGACCAGCATCGCGCAACTGCAACAGGAGATCGACGCTTTTGAAATCAGCGGGCTAAAAGAGCTTGACGCTTTCCGGCTCGAATTCACCGTACGAAAAGGCCGCGTTGCCGGCCTGTTCACACAGCTGAAGAACGTCGAACCTGCCGAGCGCCCTCGCATAGGACAACTGCTCAACGCGCTGAAGCTTTCGGCTGAAGCGAAAGCCGCCGAGGCCGAAGCGCGTTTTGCCGATAAAGAGAAACCGTCACATCCGGCAATCGACCTTTCGCTTCCCGGACGACGCACGTTCTGCGGATCAGAGCACCCGGTGCAGAAGGTACTGGGCGACATGAAACGCATCTTTTCGGCTATGGGCTTCAGCATCGCGACCGGCCCGGAACTTGAGCTGGACGAATACAATTTCGACCTGCTCAACTTCCCACCGAACCATCCTGCCCGTGACATGCAGGATACCTTCTTCGTCACGAGAGGACAGAGCGAAGGCGATGTACTGCTCAGAACCCACACCTCACCGGTGCAGGTCAGGGTCATGCTTGACCAGAAACCGCCGATCAGGGTCATCTGCCCTGGCAAGGTTTATCGTAACGAGGCCATAAGTGCCAGGAGCTATTGCGTTTTCCACCAGCTCGAAGGCCTGTATATCGACAAGAACGTGTCGTTTGCAGACCTCAAGGCAACCATCTACTCGTTTGCTCGCCAGATGTTCGGATCGGACGTCAAACTGCGCTTCAGACCGAGCTTCTTCCCGTTCACCGAGCCCTCGGCCGAAGTGGACGTCACGTGTTACCTTTGTGGTGGCAAGGGATGCCGCGTCTGCAAGAAGTCCGGCTGGCTCGAGATCATGGGTTGCGGCATGGTTCACCCCAACGTCATGCGCAACTGCGGTATCGATCCAGAAGAGTGGACCGGCTATGCTTTTGGCATGGGCGTCGACCGGACCGCGCTGCTTCGATACAAGATCGACGATATCCGGTTACTGTTCGAAAACGATGTACGGATGCTCAGCCAGTTCACTGCGTAAATCGCAGGTTACGACGATCACACTCTACAGAGAATTCTACTCAGTGCATTCATAAAAGCCAGGCAGGTATCCAGGGTCCTGACTATAGCGTCGAGTCGCGCCTTTTTCTTCTTCAGCGCTGCTGTAGCCTCCTGAATGCCACTCTTGTACAACGTGTTATAGCTGTTGAGAAGAAACTCCATAGCACGGGCGTGCTTTGTCTCAAAGATCTCTTTCAACCGGTAACGTGGCCATAAAGCCCCTGATGGAATATCGCCATCGGAAAATGCCGGCAACGTTTGCGGCCATTCTGCTTTAGGCCATATTTCAGCCAGCATTTCCATAAGGGCAGTATCAAGCACATTGATACGCTCCGCCATGGTGATAACCTTATCGATCAAGCCGATCAGCTGCGTTTTTTTCTCCGGGCCGGAATCAAGCAGAACTCCGAACGATAACATGACTGCCGCTATCTCCGGTCGATCCTTATCGCTGTAACGCGCCCATGAGTCTGATGCCTGTTTGATTTCACGTTTTGTATCGTCGTATTTCAGTCTGATCAACGACTTCTGTTCGTCACTGATCTTCGAAATCTTCAGCTGCTCCTCAAGCACACCGGCGGACAGACAGAGTAAAAACTCGTTTGTTTCCTGAAGCGGATTTTCCATTTTCGGTAGCTGGTCCATGGTCATCTCCTGTTACAGGCTGTTCACTGATTTGCTGAAAACGACAATCTCATCGAACAGATGGCCAAGCTCTTCTATCGACAACTCCTGGCGCCCTGTCGTCATTCTGTCCAGGGCACTCCTGAAACTCGCGTAGCTTTTACGGCTTCCATCGATGATCTTATCCGCTTCCGCCGCTTTTGAATTACCGTTCAAAGAGCTCTGTCTGTACTGGATCCATGAAGATATATCGGCAGGTTCCCGAATGGCCTGACTTCCTCCGTTGATAAAAGGCTCTGTGATCAGCATCTGCCTGAAGCCCCGGTCATTTTCGGATGCATGGCCAGCAATATCGGTTTCGATCTGCATATTCAGGAGCCTGAACACTTCCAGAGCGCCCTCGATAGTCTGTTTGCGTTGCTGCAACTCATCGCGGAGCATCGCCTCTGTCATATGATTCACCAATGGTGAGATCATGCCTGAAGAGCTTACCGGTATGACAGGATCTGCTCGCCTTATGTCGTCATTCAGGCGGGTTATGATGTCTCCGGCCTTTTTTCCGATACCGGCAGGTGCATCGGATGAGGCAAGGGCTCCGAGTGCATCAAAATACTCTTTCAGGTCACTCGCCACTGCTTTTGCAAGGCGGTTACGATGTATGGCAGCAACATCCTTTTCATTGGCCTGAATGAGCATCTGCCCAAGGCGTTTCGATCTCCCCTCTTTTTCGGGCTTGCCTTTGTCATTCTGTGGATTGCGACGTTCGCTCCCGCCACCAGATCCCATCAGCTCAGCTCGCTTTGCCAGAAGCTCGTATGAGGTGCCATCGACCTGCAGTACGCTTGCCTTGTCGGCAAGTGACGCGACAACCGCACTATAAGCGGAACCAGCTTCGGCAAACTTCGAATAATTTCTGGTAGAGGTGCAGGAAGAGGTGAGCGCAATCAGGGAAATAAACAGGCCTGATACTGGCGTTGAGGCATGATGCTTCATGGCATTGTCCTGTCTGAATAGTGAAAAGACCCAGGAAGAACCACAAAATCAAAAGACTCCGACAAGCAATGAATAACCACTTTTTAAATCTACTTGTTTGTCACTGCACAAAAAAGCCTCATGAGCGGAACTCATGAGGCTGTGACGAGAATTTTCAGACAAAAGAGGTTGGCTTCGGCTACTTGTCCTTGAGTGCAAGGGTCCAGGTTTCCATAGCTTCGTTGGCTGCAGGATTGGGGGCTTCAAGGAAGCTGATGATGAAGCTGTTGGCAAGCTCGGCCACACCGATCGACTTCGGACGAATGGCAAGGACCTTAGGATTCATGATCTCCTTGCCGAAACAGAATACAACGTTTTTTGCCGCCCTTATCGCTTCGTCGATGCACCCTTCCGGCAACGTCGCGGTGTGAGCGAAATGGTCGAAGACTCCTATACAGGTCGCTACCGGGTGAGCATCGATCTTCTGCCCGTAATAGGCAATGATGTCGTCCACACTCCTGCAGCTCGTCTCGTCCTTACCCAGCTCCAGGATGTAGATGGGGTATTTCTCATGAAGAAGAGTTTGATTCATGATGCTCTCCCTGTTTGGTTACTGTTTTACTGCACTGCCTGCAGCGGCATGAAAGGGTCCTACAGCCCCCCTCTATAAAGTCTACACCAGTCCTGAAGATTTTCCAACATGCCGGAACAAAAAAGCCCCGTAGACCTTGATGGTCACGGGGCTTGCTTTGTTTCGGTCTGAAGACCGACAGGATGGTGCGGGAATTACTCGCCGGCGCCTTCAGCTTCGACTTCGATGCTGAGTTTGGCAGTAACGTCCATGTACAGCTTCGCATCTGCCTCGAACTTGCCGAGGGTCTTGATCGGAGCTTCAAGGTGGATTTTCCTGCGATCGATATCGACACCCTGCTGTTTGAGGGCTTCGGCAATATCACCAGCGGTGACGGTACCGAAGAGCTTGCCGGATTCACCTGCCTTGGCAAGGACCTTGACAGGAGTCTGCTCGAGCTTTGCTGCAAGATCACGGGCGGTCTTGCGCTGCAGCTCGATTTTCCTGGCCTGCTGCTTCTTCTCGGTTTCAAGAGCTTTGATGGTCCCTTCGGTAGCGCGGATTGCGTAGCCCTGAGGGATCAGGAAGTTATTGGCATAACCGTTCTTGACGGTGACGACTTCACCTGCGTCACCAAGGGTTGCCACATCCTTTCTTAAAATTATTTTCACGGTCTTTTCCTCGTTCTGAATAATTAAAAATTGTGCACAACCACTTACTTGTATTCGTCGGCAACGTAGGGAATGATGGCAAGGAACCTCGCCCACTTGATCGAGTGGGTCAGGAGGCTCTGCTCCTTGGCCGACAGGCCGGTGATACGGCGGGGAATGATCTTGCCCTGGTCGTTGATGAAGCGCTTCAGTTTGCGCTCGTCACGGTAGTCGAAAAAGACCACCTGGTTCTTGGACACTTTCTTTTTCGATGCAAGGGTATTGCCCAATGACTTGCTGCCCTGTGCCTTTGTAGGTTTCTGTCTCATGAGTTCTTTCGGAATGATTTAGCTTGTGATCTTCTCAGTCGGAAGAAAGGTACTTGTACTCGTACAGATGCCCATCGTCTTCGATGCCGCCATGATGCAGATCATGCGTATCGTCCTCGATGAACCCTTCTTCGTCCTCCTCTCCGTTTTTCTTCCTCTTGTTGAGGAACTGGATCCTTCTGGCCTTGATCTCGACCACGGTCCTTGAAGTGCCATCCTGGGCCTTCCAGGTCCGACTCTGCAATTCACCGTCGACAAGCACGGCAGAGCTCTTCTTCAGGTTGTCCCTGCAGCTCTCTGCAAGCTTGTTCCAGGCCACGACGCCGACATAGCAGACGTCCTCCTGCCACTGGTGATTGCTGTCCCTGAACCTGCGGTTGCATGCGATCGAGAAATTGACGACTGGCGTACCGCCCGAATTCGTCTGCCTGAACACCGGATCCTTGGTCAGGTTTCCGGCAATGATGACACTGTTGATTTCAGGCATCTTCAATTCAGCCATGACATCTTCTCCTTTTTGTTCACAATTGGGATCATTTCATCGTCCATACACAACTAGCGTAGCCACACGTCAGTTCTTGGCTGCAGAAGCTTCGCCTTCGGGCTGATCTTCAGGGCTGCCAAGCATGACGCTGTACTTTTCAACGCGCTTGCGCATTTCGAGCAGCGGGGAGGTCAGCTGGATGATCAGGAACCGCAGAACGTTGTCTTCATAGCGGAACACGCGCTCGATCTCGGCGATGGCCGACGGAGCGGCATCGAACTCGAGGTGTGCGTAGTAACCGATGGAGGTCTTGCGGATGAGGTAAGCCATCTTCCTTCTTCCGACTTCCAGGACATTGTTGATCACGCCACCCTTGCCGGTGACCGTGTTCTTCACAAGCTCCATCGCCGATGCGATGGCATCATCCTGAAGGCCGCCGTCAATGATGACGGTGCATTCGTACTGTTTCAGTTTGTCCATAGCGCAATTGTTCTGATATGATAAGAGACTGGCAAATGGCGGGGTACAGGTATTGCGCAATCCCTGCCCCACGGCTTCATGGAAACCCACAAACACCATTTGCATTTTGGGACCTCAAATATATCATTTTAATTCTTTTTTCCAATCGCATGCCGAGAGGCTAAACACGCGACGAGTTTCGCAGACAGCATATGAGTCCAATGGGGCTTATAGGTCTTATGTGTCCATTGAAAGAAAGAAAGCGAGTCGTCCGTCCCACTTGTCACGTGTTACGCAGAAGACGAAAACGGGTTCTATAGATTGACCCAGAAGACCCATAGGACCTATACCGACCTATGAGACCCATAAAACCGAAACATCCCATTCACGCGGCCATTCTTGCGTCACTTGTCACCTGTTACTCATCACTGATTTCCAGCACTATCGGCGCATGGTCAGAGCTTCGCTCATCGAGATCGACCGAGGCTGTCACAACCTTGCCGGCAAGCTCTGGGGAAAGATAGAAGCAGTCGATGCGCCATCCGAGGTTTCGCTCACGGGCAAACTTCCAGTTGGGCCACCACGTGAAAAGATCTTTCCTGTCGGGATAGAGGTCACGCATAACGTCCCTGAGGCCAAGCGATAGATGGGCGTCGATGGCCGCACGCTCTTCCGGGCGAAGACCGATCGCTCCCGGCTTGTTCTGCGAGCGGTGCACATCGATATCGCGGAGCGCGACGTTCATGTCACCGACGAGGAGCACCTCCCGGCCACGACCGAGCAATTCCGCGATATAGCTTCGCAACTCTTCGAGATAGCGAAGTTTGACAGCATAGTGAGCGTCGCCGTCCCCTCTCGGCACGTAGGTGCCGATAAGTGTGAATTCGCCGCAATGCAGGACGGCCGTCCGGTTCTCGACATCGAACGACGGGATTTCCATGGCTGGGTCCGGGCAGGCTCCATGCCGAAGCAGGATACCGACACCGCTGTACCCCTTTCTGAAGGTAGAAGCGTTCCAGAACTTCAGGTAGCCGTCGATCCCGGAGACCTGTTCAGGGATCTCCGCTTCGGCTGCCTTGACCTCCTGCAGCACGACGATATCCGGTCGGGTGCGCTCCATCCAGGCGCAAAACGACTCCTGACGGGCACGGATGCCATTGACGTTCCACGAGGCTATTTTCATGACCTTGTCGATTTGAACAGTTCGATGATCCGGGCAGCGATACGATCGGCACCGATATCGTTCATGCAGCGGAAATGCCCTTTGGGACAGGCATCACGCCCGATATGGGAACAGGGTCGGCAGGAGAGTCCTTCCGTCTCGAAAAGCTCGAATTGCGTACCCCATGGCAGGAAACCGAACTCCCTGGCAGACGATCCGAAAAGTACGAGGAGGCGCTTGCCGAATGCCGACGCCATATGCATCAGGCCGGTATCGTTGGTGAGCACCAGCTCAGCCCGTTCGAGCAGGGCTGCGCTCTGCATCAGGGTCGTGCGGCCTGCGACCGCAATAACCTTGCCCCGAAACGCTTCTGGCAGCGATGCGATAATGCGTTCGGCACCGTCTGCGTCCTCCTTGCCCCCGAGCAGCAGCACCCTCAGCTCCAACTCGGAACAGACTCTCGTGATGACCTCGGCAAAGCGCGCCTCAGGGTATCGTTTGGTGAAATGGTTCGCTCCGAAACAGAGCGCGAGTACCGGAGTTTCGGCGCCGGTTATGGCAGCGGCGAATTCCCGGTCGCTGGAGGATGGAAACAGGCCACAAGGGGCATTGCCGGGAGACATGATCCCGTCGAGCGCTTCGCGGTATCGATCGACGACGGACTGGTAACGATCCCCGTAAAGATTGATCTTGAACTGCACCAGCAGGAGCTTTTTCCAGTTCCGTTTCCGGTATCGCCTGACGATTCCGCACTTGAGGCCGTGGACAAGCGCCCTCGATCTCCGGTTGTTCTGCAGGTCGACCGCCAGATCGTAGCTCCGGGACGAAAGGGTTTCCGGAGTGCAGACTGAAGAGAGTGCCGGATTTCCGGCCAATAACGAAACGAATGGTGACTTCGTGCAGAAGTCGATCCGCGC
>JAAXWP010000062.1 GCA_013334925.1 Chlorobiaceae bacterium | reverse complement strand
TTTGCAGCTTCCTTCTCGGCGTAAGCCTTGATGTCGTCGTCGCTGACCTTCAGATCGTTGAGCTGGGCGATCTTCTGGCTGACCAGGAGCCAGCGGGCATGTTTTTCGGCGTTCGGCTTCATGGCGCTGAAGAACTCGCGTTCGTCGAGGCCTTGCGGGAGCTTGCCGCCAACCTGACGCTTTGCGTTTTCGACCAGCATGTTCTGGAACGACTGGACCATCGCTTTCGGGGTCGGGACTTCATGCTCCTCGATGAGCTTTGCGGAGATCTCTTCAAGCAGGTCCTGCTCTGCCTTGTGGTTGAAGTGCTGTTCAAGCTGGATCTTAACGTCGGCCTTGAAGTCGGCGACGTTCTCGAAACGGCCGCCGGTGATCTCCCTGACGAGCTCGTCGGTCATCTCAGGCAGCTCGAGGCGCTTGACCTCCTTGACATCCACACGGTAGCGGACAGTTTCGCCGCCCTCTTCCTTTGCCTCGATGGTGACCTCTGCCGATTCACCGGCTTTCTTGCCGGTCAGAGCGGTGCGGAAGGGGTTGTCCTTCGGCAGGTACTCGAGGTTGAAGTGATGGTTTTCGTTGCTCTGGCCTTCGATCTGCTGACCTTCGGCATCGAGCTTGAAGACGTCGGCGATAACCGTGTCGGTATCGTTGGCAGCCTCTTCGACGGTGACCATCGTGCCATGTCCCTTCAGGATCATGTTGATCTCACGATCGACCACATCGTCGTCGATGGTATATACGGCCTGGGTGAAGCTGTAGGCGGTGAGGTCCTTCAGCTCGAACTCAGGATGGATTTCGTAGGAAAGGCGGATCGTCAGGGTGTCGCCCTCGAAGTTGTAGCTTTCGAGCTGAGCCCTGCTGGCCGGTTTGATATTCTCTTCATCTGCGATGGCTCCGAAATGCTTCGATGCCAGTTTTTCGGCTACGGTCGCCTCGATTGAGGGGCCGACAAAGCGCTTGATCATGCTGGCGGGCACGTGTCCCTTTCTGAAACCTTTGATGCTGACAGACCTGCGGGCCTCTTCGAATTCCTGTTCGAGTTCCGGCTTGAACTCTTCCCCAGTCAGAACGATTTCAAGTTCCTGCTCGATGTCGCTGACATTCCTGATATTCTTTTGCAAAGCTATCGTGACCAGTTAATAGTTAAAAAAACAAGATTTGAATAATACAATATTTTCGCCGGTTTTAAAAACAAAGGCCGGTAAGCGCCGTCATCTCGACGGCTTGTAGATCAGCGTCGACAATAGCGACGGCACCCCGAGAGAGGTTGTGGCTGCGGTGACGTCGCCGGTATTGACCGACTCGATCAGCAGCGCTTTTTCGGATGGCGAGAGATAGCTGCCGAAATAGAACAGGTCCTGGGCCAGGACGGACATGCGACGCGTCATTTTTTCCATGCCCATGATCATCGAACCGAGCATCTTCGACTTTGCGGTTTCGATCTCCGCAGGGTCCGGGTCAGTGAGGGTTCGTCCGGCGAACAGCTCGGCGATCGTATCGAGCGTCTTCGCGGTTTTTCCCTTGTCCGTGCCGGCGTAGATATTGAAGGTCGTGACGTCGTCAAGGAAGGCCATCGACGAATAGGCCTGGTAGACAAGTCCGCGCTTCTCCCGCAGTTCGAGGTTCAGAATGGAGCTCATGCCGCTGCTCAGCATGGTGTTGAGCACCATCAGCCCCCAGTAATGGCGGTCTTCCCGCGGAATGACCGTGCCGAGCAGGAGCTGCGCCTGGCAGACGCTCTTTTTCACGGTCGCCTTGAATGGCTTGTAGTTGGCGGTATCGAACAGGTTCCGCGCCAGTGTGTCGGAAGGTCCGGCTGCGAGGCTGCCGAGATGCGATTCCGCCAGTTTCGACAGTTCGTCGTGGTCGACGTTGCCTACGGCCGTGACCAGCATGTTGCCGGGCACGTAATGCCGTTTCATGAACGCCCGCAGATCGGATTCGGCCATGCGCTCGACACTCTCTTCGGTGCCGAGGATCGGCGTCGCCAGGGGATGACGGGGGAACGACCGGCTGTCGAAATCCTCGAAGATCAGCTCTTCTGGCGTATCGTTCACGCTGGCGATCTCCTCGAGCACCACCTCTTTCTCTTTGTCGAGCTCTTCAGCCGGGAACACCGGATCGCAGACCAGGTCCGCCAGCAGGTCGAACGCCAGCGGAAGGTGCTCACGGAGGCAGCGCACGTAGATGCAGGTCTGCTCCTTGGTGGTCCAGGCGTCGATGTAGCCGCCGGTCTCTTCGATGCATCGGGCGATTTCGACATAGTCCCGCTTGCGGGTGCCTTTGAAGACGGCATGCTCGATGAAGTGGGCGAGTCCTTCGAGCCCTTCGGGATCTTCACGCGACCCGGCGTTGATCCAGATGCCGAGCGTCACACTGTGGACGTAGGGAACGAGATTGCTGACGATGCGAAGCCCGTTGGAGAGGCTTCCTGAACGGACGATGCCTGCGGATAACCGTTCACCGGCATGTCCGGTATCTATGGATGTCGATGCGATATTTTTTCTCACGCTAAGGGATGGATTTGAGTGCAATGTAAGTTTATTCTTTCTTATTATTATGTACAAATCGATGCGGTGCCGGACAGACCGGAGTGCGCAACGGCAGGCTTCCGGGCATCACCATGCAACCGACAGGTGCGGTCCTGGGAGCAGGCAGCCAAAGCGCAGAAGCCTGAATTCTGAGTTCTGAATTTCAATTCATCATTCATCACTTGGCATTCGGCATTCAACACCGCCGAGCCCCGACTGGTCGGGGGAAAAGGTTTTCAGAGGTGCTTTAATGTCAGCCATTCCGATTCTTATCACCGGCGCAACCGGTTACATAGGCGCACAGCTCGTTCAGGCGCTTCTCCGAAAATATGGGGAAGGGGTCCGGTGCAGGGTCACCGTGCGGCCAGGTTCCGATGTCGGGTTTCTGAAAGGGCTGCCGGTGGAGATCGTCAATGCCGATGTCCATGACGCTGTCGCCGTCAACGAAGCTGTTCATGGTGTCGAAACGGTGTTCCATTGTGCAGGGCTTATCGCGTATACCTCCAGTTTCCGCAACCGGTTGTACGATACCAACGTGCTCGGCACCAGAAACGTGGTGAACGCCTGTATCGCCAATGGCGTCCGTCGCCTGGTGGCTACCAGCTCGATTGCGGCAGTCGGCGCGCCCGACGCTTCGGAAGGGAGCCGGGAATCGAACGAAAGCTCGTCGTTCTCCGAGTGGCAGCGCCGCAACGTCTACATGGAGTCCAAGCACCTGGCCGAACTCGAGTGCCGCCGCGGGGCCGCCGAAGGGCTCGACGTGGTGATGGTCAATCCTGGCGTGGTGATTGGCAAGGGGGTGGGCACCGGTGTGCCTGGCAGCTCCTCCAACGACGTGCTCCAGATGATCTATCGCGGTCGTCTGCCCTTCTGCCCGGATGGAGGTACCGGCTTTGTCGACGTGCTCGACGTGGCCGAAGCCCATATTGCCGCATGGGAGAAAGGCCATGCCGGAGAGCGATACATCATCGTGGGGGAGAACCTCACCTTCCGGGAACTGTTCGGACGCATTGCCCGCTTGCCCGGCAGCCATGCGAAAACTCCGTTGAGGGTCGCCGGTCCGCTCGCATCCGTGACCGGACTGGGTGGCGAACTCTGGTCGCTGCTCTCCGGACGCCCTTCGTTCATCAGTATCGAGAGTATCAGGCAGGCATCGCGGCCGGCCATCTACAGCAACCTGAGATCGGTGCATGACCTTGGCATGAGCTACCGGTCGTTCGAAGAGTCCCTGAAAAACGCCATTTCCTGATCCCCCACAATACCTTACACCATATTTAACAGATCTCCCATGGAAAACGATATGACAGCACAGCAGCAGCCAGCCGTCGATCCGGCAAGGCTCAAACAGCTCAACCTCGCCATAGAGTCCCTCGAGAAGCAGTTCGGCAAAGGATCCATCATGCGTCTCGGCGACGACTCCGCGATCATGCATATCCAGTCCATTTCGACCGGTTCGATGGCCCTCGACTACGCGCTTGGGGTAGGTGGCTTCCCGCGTGGAAGGGTGACGGAGATCTACGGTCCCGAGTCCTCGGGAAAGACTACGCTTGCCCTGCACGCCATCGCCGAAGCGCAGAAAGCTGGCGGCATTGCCGCTATCGTCGATGCCGAGCACGCCTTCGACCCGGTGTATGCCCGCAAGCTGGGTGTCGATATCAACTCCCTGCTCGTCAGCCAGCCGGAATCTGGTGAACAGGCGCTCTCGATTGTCGAAACGCTCGTTCGCAGCGGCGCGGTCGATATCGTGGTAGTGGACTCGGTCGCCGCTCTCGTGCCCCAGGCCGAGCTCGAAGGCGAGATGGGTGACAGTGTCGTCGGCCTGCAGGCCAGGCTGATGAGCCAGGCGCTCCGCAAGCTGACCGGTGCCATCTCAAAGTCGAGCTGCGTCTGCATCTTCATCAACCAGCTCCGCGACAAGATCGGCGTGATGTACGGCAGCCCCGAGACCACCACTGGCGGCAAGGCCCTGAAATTCTACTCGTCGGTCCGTCTCGACATCAGGAAGATCGCGCAGATCAAGGACGGGGAAGAGATCATCGGCAACCGTACCAAGGTCAAGGTGGTCAAGAACAAGGTGGCTCCGCCCTTCAAGAGTGCCGAGTTCGACATTCTCTACGGTGAAGGCATCTCGACGCTTGGCGAACTGATCGATCTGTCGGTCGAGTTCGGCGTGGTCAAGAAGGCCGGTGCCTGGTTCAGCTACGGTTCCGAAAAGCTCGGCCAGGGCCGCGAAGCCGTCAAGAGGCTGCTCCGCGAGGACAACGTCCTGCGCGACACGATCCGCAAGCAGGTTCGCGAACTGATGGCAGCGCCTGTCGCAGGAGCATGAAACTGAACGCTGAAGCATGCGGATAGGCAAGATCGACATCGACCGCCCGGTCATCCTCGCCCCCATGGAGGACGTGACTGACCGGGCTTTCAGGCAGCTCTGCAAACGCCATGGGGCCGATATCGTCTACACGGAGTTCATCAGCGCCGAAGCATTGCGGCGCGGTGTCGAAAAGTCGATCCGCAAGATCTCCGTCGCCGACCACGAACGGCCGGTCGCGGTTCAGATTTTCGGCAACACGGTCGAATCGATGGTCGAAGCGGCCGCAATCGCCGAAACCTTCGACCCCGATTACCTTGACATCAACTTCGGATGCCCGGTCAAGAAGGTCGCCGGCAAGGGTGCCGGTGCAGCCCTCCTGAAGGAGCCCGAGAAGCTCTCGGCCATCGCTTCTGCCGTGGCAAAGGCGGTGAGCATCCCGGTGACGGCAAAGACCCGTATCGGCTGGGACCACGACTCCATCAACATCACCGAAATTGTCCGGAGACTCGAAGATTCCGGTATGCAGGCTGTCGCCGTGCACGGCCGTACCCGCAGCGACATGTACAAAGGCACTGCGGACTGGGACCGCATCGCCGAAGCCAAATCGGCCTGCTCCATTCCGGTGATCGCCAATGGCGACGTCTGGACCGCGGACGATGCCGTGGCGATGTTTGCCCGGACCGGAGCCGACGGCATCATGATCGGTCGTGGCTCGATCGGCAATCCGTTCATCTTCGCCCAGTCCGTCAGCCTGGTCAGGGAGGGCGTTCGCCTTCCTGCACCGACCTACCGCGAGCGGATCAGGGTGGCCATCGACCACATGCGGCTCTCGGTAGAATACAAGGGCGAGAAACATGGCATTCTCGAAATGCGCCGCCATTATGCAACCTATCTCAAGGGGCTTCCCGGCGTATCGAAAGTACGCAACGAACTGGTGCGTGAACTCGATCCTGTGGCGATCGTCGAACTGCTCGAATCCTTCGAAGCCCATTGTGAGGCTCTCGAACGGGAGGGCCGCCTTACCGAATCCGGTGAATACCTGAACGATCATTCGCCGAGACTGATTCTGAATTATCAAACCAATACCAATCCAACTACCATATGAGCAGTGCAGAAACCGGTTATCGGGTAGCCGTCCTCGGCGCAACCGGCCTTGTCGGCAGAACCATGATCCAGGTGCTCGAAGAGCGCAATTTTCCGGTCAGCGAGCTGGTGCCGCTGGCGTCTCCCCGCAGCAAGGGACAGCCGGTCACCTTCAAGGGCAAAGAGTATCTCACCGAAGTTCCTTCGGCTGAAATCTTCAAGGGGGTCGATATCGCACTCTTCTCGGCCGGAGCTTCCGCCAGCAGGGAGTGGGCTCCTGTAGCCGCCGCCGCCGGAGCCGTCGTGATCGACAACTCCTCGGCATTCCGTATGGACGAAGGGATTCCGCTCGTCGTACCGGAGGTCAATCCCGATGCCATCTTCGATGACGAGGGCAAGGCACACAAGATCATCGCCAACCCGAACTGCTCGACCATCCAGATGGTCGTGGTGCTCAAACCGCTGTACGATTGCTATGGCGTGGAGCGCGTGGTGGTTTCGACTTACCAGTCGGTGACCGGCAAGGGCAAGGCTGGTCGTGACGCGCTCGAAAGCGAGCTCGCCGGCAACGTGCCTGAAGAGTTCACTCATTTCCATCAGATCGCCTTCAACGCTGTGCCGCAGATCGACGCCTTCACGGAGAATGGTTACACGAAGGAGGAGATGAAGATGGTCAACGAGACCAAAAAGATCATGGGTGACGACACCCTCCAGGTCTCCCCGACGACAGTTCGCATTCCGGTTTATGGCGGTCATGGCGAATCGCTCAACATCGAACTCAAGAGCGATTTCGACATTAACGAAGTCCGCGCGCTGCTTGTTAATTCTCCGGGTATCGTGATGCAGGACGATCCGTCCGCAAGGCTCTACCCGATGCCGCTGACCTCCTACGAGAAGGACGAGGTATTCGTCGGCCGCCTGCGCCCGGATTACTGGCAGCCACGTACGCTGAACCTGTGGATCGTGGCCGACAACCTCCGCAAGGGTGCCGCCACCAACGCCGTACAGATCGCCGAAGAGCTGGTTGGCAAGCTGTAACAGCGAGTTGCATATGCTAAGAAAGCTGCTCTGGAAATAACGCCAGGGCAGCTTTTTTTTCGATCATTTCCTGGTTGCTGTCGTTCTGCTGCAACCACCACAGCCTCGCACCCACATAGTCATTCCGAACCGCTCCGTGTCATGCTTCTCCCGACTTTTCAGAAGAAGAATTCAGAACTCTTTGTTTCGCATAGCACCAGTCAGACATTCGTAAGTTATTGCGAATTCGGTCGTAATGCCTGATATCCGAGAATACTGGATCCTTCGCTTCGTTCAGGATGACACTAAAGAGAGTGGACCGATACACGGTGAGAAAATTCTTCTGAAGCAGCATCCTTTATGCCCATTGTGGTAACAGATCAGTTTTTGCTGCTGTAGAGCGCCATCAAAGCAGTGCTTACCGCTCTGACAACCCCCGTGGGGGAGGGTGAGCCTTTTATCGGACTGGAGAATGTCACCTGGGGAGGAAGCGTGAGAGGTTCTATTCTGCAGGATGTTCCGGCAGCGATTCGTTTTATCACACCTGCTTCCGAAGCAAGCCCGGTCACCTTGACGACTCTTGTTGGCGAAGAACTCAACTCGGTGATGGCAAAGAACTCCCGCTCGGTCGCATTGTTTACCGGCCAGTATCTGAAATACTCGGCTCGACCGCCTTTCGATACCATGAATGCGGCATACTGCTCTTCGAGTTCGAGCACGGCCATCGGCGCAGTCGAACCGGAAGAGAGGCTGACAAGCGATTCGAAATGCAACCCCATGGACTCGATCTTTCGTTTTCTTCCCAGTTCGGTTTCGATCTGCTGAGCTGGTTCAGCAGGGTAGAACAGGATGATCTGTTCTTCGAAGCTCTCTGGATGGCTTTGCTGCCTGGCCAGCGGCAGCGTATGCCACAACCATTCGTCGATCTGATTGACAAAAAAACCGGCCTCGATTCTGCTGAGAATTTTGCGCTCTTCCTGCATCGCTCCCGCTGGAAACCAGGTGGGCAGAGTAAGAATCTTCCGCGGCGAGATTGAAATGGCCACCGGTTCGTCATTCCACTGGCTGAGTTCGTCGGACATTTTGCCGACAGCCCTGGATGTCTTGGGGCCAATCAGGGCGTCAAGACCATAACGGATCGTGCGACATGCCGTTACCTTGGATGTGGCAGGGCCAGTGGATTTGACTCTTACTATGGTGGTCTCGCCGGTGTCGACGGCACAGGCTACGATGCTCCTGCTCATTATTCCAGGGTAAGATGCTTTTTGAGGACTTCGAGCTTTTTCCTGCCAATTCCCTTGACATCCAGAAAATCGTCAAATCGCAGCACTTTTCCACCCTTCTCGGTCCTGAATGCAATGAGACGTTTGGCTATAGCCGGACCAACACCGGGGATCTGCTGGAGTTGGCCCGCCGAAGCTCGGTTGAACGCGATCACTCCGGTAAAGAGCTTTTTCGGCAGGCGTGAAGTGCGAGCACGAGGGGCTGCCTCCTCTGCATCTTCGGTTGTCGCGTTACCTTTCGGGAGCTCTTCGGCTCCGGCAACTGCGGTATAGTCGACCGAGGGGACGAGCCGGAGAAGGCTGTCGACCTCAGCTTCCGAAAAACGTGCACGTTCCGCCTGCCTGATGAGATGGTCAGCCTGCTGAACGGAAGTTCCATAGCGGACGACACCGCCAATGACGAGAAACAGGAGCAGCAGGGACACGGCCGTCATTTCGGCCCTGGTGATGCCCAGCTTTACGGCGAGGTTCTGAAGAACTTTCATCGGATGGGGGTTTCCGTTGGGTTCATCGACTGCCGGCTATCGGTGACATTTGTGGCCGGCGACAAAGTACCGGCAGCAGGGTTCTGCTGCCGGATAAGGTACAATGTAAATAATTGCGGAAAATTGTCAGAAGTTGTAGCGCAATCCTGCCATGACCATATGGCTGTCAATCGTCAGGTCATGTCCGTGGAACTCTGATTTGCTTGGCGAAAAGTATCGGTACCCAATGTCGAGCGTGAGATTCGAACCGGCATCGATACCGACGCCAGCACCTACCTGCGTTGCGAAAACCGTGTCGCTCTTCGACCACTCGACTCCTGCATAGGTCAGACTGGCATCGACGTCAGCGACACCGAGACCGGCCATGACATAAGGTTTGACCGGCAGATCCCTGATGTCGAAATCGAGGTAGCCATTGGCCATGACCGAGAAGATCGAAACATGGGCGCCCGATACCGGAATATCAAGCACATCATTGACGTCGCTGCGCTGGTAACCGATTGCGCCTTCCAGCCTTGCCATTCCGAACGTGTATCCGGCCGCAGCATTGAGCGCGTAACCGGTATCATAACCTGCGGCATGACTGACACCATCGACTTTGGAATCCTCCAGGAATGTCGGACCTATCGAACCGCTGATATAGGGACCTGAAGCGGCCAGAGCAGGGCTCGCGCCCAGACCGATCAGCAGTGCCGTCAAAAGAATTGATTTTTTCATCGGATCCTCCTCAGTTGAGCATTCTTTGAACACCAGATCATGGTTGGGGAACCCACTGATAGATTCCTTTACAAAAAAAAGTGCCTAATAGTGCCTGATTGCCATCCTGAACGGAGTGAAGGGGGGGGAGAGTGACGAGTGACGAGGAAGAGGGAGGCTCATTACGTGTGGCGTGGTCTCTTTCAATAGCCCCGGGTTTCAACCCGGGGAACACCGGCCCCCACACCACCAGTTCTTTATTATTACTTCGGCAACAATAAGTCGCAAATGAACGCCAGACACAATCTGTCATCCTGAACGAAGTGAAGGGGGGGCGAGTGACGAGCTACGAGTGACAAGTGACAAGTGACAAGGAAGAGGGAGGCTCATTACGTGTGGCGTGGTCTCTTTCAATAGCCCCGTGTTTCAACCCGTGGTAAACCGGCCCCCCACCCCACCAGTTCTTTATTATTACTTCGGCAACAATAAGTCGCAAATGAACGCCAGACACAATCTGTCATCCTGAACGAAGTGAAGGGGGGGCGAGTGACGAGTGACAAGGAACAGGATCAACCTTCACCGGAACTCACGCCTGACCCGGCGGGATACCGAACAGAGCAGTTCGTAGCTGATGGTGCTGGCGGCAATGGCCTGCTCCGCCGCCGATGGGCCATCCCATCCGAACAGCACGGCGATATCGCCGGGACGCACCGAATGATCGTCGCCCAGATCCACCATGATCTGGTCCATCGTGACCGTACCCACCTGTGCGAACGGTTTGCCTCCAATGAACACCCTCATGCGATTCGACAGCGTTCGATGGATACCATCGGCATATCCTGCCGCTATGGTCGCGATTCTTCTCGGTCCCGGAGCGGACCATGTTCGATTGTAACTGATGGTCGTGCCGGCAGGAACCTCTTTTACGAAGATGACTCGTGACTGGAACTGCATGACCGGCCTGACCTGAAGCGGGGTCGGGTTGCTGTCCACCGGATGGCAACCATACAGCAGGATGCCGGGGCGAACCATGTCGAGCCGGGCCTCGGGCTTTGAGACAATGGCGCCGCTGCTGGCCGCATGCCTGGTGACTTTTTTGCCGCCCGACTGCTCCCAGGCATCGGTCACCTGGAGGAACCGCTCGAGCTGGATGGCCGTGAATCCGTTCGGGTCATGTCCTTCCGCGAAATGGGTGTAGATGCCTGCAAGTTCGAGGTTGGGTGAACGCCCGATGGCCGCCAGAAGCTGTAACGCATCTTCAGGCGCGACCCCGATCCTGCCCATACCGGTATCGATCTTGACCTGCACCCTCAGCCGGCCGCCCGTCGACGAGGCGATGGCGCTTGCGGCTTCCACCGTGGAGAGGTCGCAGACGGTCATGTCCACCCCGTGCTCCAGGTAGAGCCCGATATGCTGCACAAGGGGAGATGCAAAGGCCAGGATTCGTGAATCGTCGCGTAACCGGTGGGCACGTTGCAGCTCGATGGCCTCGTAAATGTTGGCGACGCCGAAATCCCGCACCCCCGCAGACTCGAGCGTCGCTGTTACTTCAGGGGCGCCGTGGCCGTAGGCATTCGCCTTGACGATGCCCATGATCCGCGAGCCACTTCCCGTGACGGCCCGGATGCATTCAAGGTTATGGCGCAGATTGTCGAGCGAGATGAGCGCTTCGGAGAGAGGTGTTTCAGGAGTCGTCCCGCCGGGAATATTGGTATCGATGACAGACGTCACGGCGATGCAGCATTAATGATGGGGCCCAACG
>JAAXWP010000009.1 GCA_013334925.1 Chlorobiaceae bacterium | reverse complement strand
GCCAGAACTGCTCGCCGAACACGACCAGCTCTCTGCCCAGTGCAAGCTCCTTGGTGAATTCGTTGACCGTCAGATCGAAGCGGGGCCTGGGCGACAGGCCGTACACTGTCGAAAAACGAAGCGAAGTTGGCTTGCAGGGGTTCGTTTTCGGCTGCGACAGCAGGTACTGCTCGACAGCGACCTTCGTTTCGGCATACAGAGAGACCGGCGCGAGAACCGACTCTTCGTCGACATAGGATTCGGGATCGGACATCTTGCCATAATTGCTGCAGGTCGAGGCGAATACGAAGCGCTTCAGCCCAAGCTCGTTGGCCATGTCGTACATCCTCCTGCTGCCATCGAGATTGACCTCACGCGCCAGATCGGGCTGCTTGGCGCACGCCGGATCACCGACGATCGCCGCCAGATGCACGACATGATCCATCCCCTGCATTGCCCGGCGAACATCGTCCGGATTTCGGACATCGCCTTTCATGAACTCGAAATCCTCATCGTTCAGCAGATCGATAATGGGCACACCGCCAAACATCAGATTATCCAGCACTCTGACCCGATAGCCTTTTTCAAGCAAAAGTCTTACCAGTACGGACCCGATATACCCGGCTCCACCGCTGACCAGCACCTGTTCCTTCATGTGATTCTTTTTTTCGGTTTAATTGATGTATTCATCGACGATATGGGAGGCGATGGCCAGTGAGGCCGTCGCTCCAGGGGAGGGGGCATTGAGCACATGGATCTGACGGTCGTGCCGCAGAATCCTGAAATCCATAACCAGCGTGCCATCGGTGGCAAGAGCCTGAGCCCTGACACCTGCCGTTCCCGGCACCAGCTGATCGAGGGTGAGTTCAGGAATCATCTTTCTCGCCTTGCCGAGAAATGCCTTGCCGGAAAGTGAACTGGCGACCTCTGCGGCCGTGAAACGCAGGTTCTTCGAGATGAAGCGGCGAAATCCGGTATAGGTCAAGGAGTCTATCGTGTCCGGCAACGAGAAGGAGCTTTTGGTATAGCCTTCACGCTTGAGAGCGAGCACCGCGTTGGGACCGATTTCACGACCGCCATGGACCAGACGGGTGAAATGCACGCCAAGAAAGGGATAGAGCGGATCGGGAACCGGATAGACCAGGTGATTGACCATCGCTTCGGCTTCAGGACGGAGCATGCGATACTCGCCCCGGAAAGGGATGATCTTCAACGGCGGTTTCAGGCCGGTACATTGCCGATAGAGACGGTCCGACTGCAGACCGGCACAACACACCAGGAGATCGAGCGTAAACTCCTTACCCGATCCGGTACGCAGCACCGTTTCCCCGGACTTCGTGGAGGAGACGCCAGCCACCCTGCTGTTGTAGAGGACTTCGCCGCCTCGATTCCTGATGAGCGACACCAGGGTCTCCATGACCGCGCGGTAATCGACAATCCCCTCTTCCGGAACCAGCAGTGCGGCTGCCGCCCTGACATGTGGTTCACGTCGACGTAGTGCTGAACTGTCGAGATAGGTCAACCCTTGCAGGCCGTTGGCGGCTCCCCTGCCGGCCAGATCTTCGAGAAAGCCTCTTTCCCGATCGTCGGAAGCGACGACCACCTTACCACAGACCTCGTGAGGGATGTCATGCTGTCGGCAGAACGCGATCATCGAGCGGATTCCCTCGACAGCCAGCCTGGCTTTCAGGGAACCGGGCTGATAGTAGAGGCCGCAATGCAGCACACCGCTGTTGTTTCCACTCTGGTGCTGCCCGGGCCCCTTCTCTTTTTCGAAAACGGTGACCACGGCTTCAGGAAATCGCTCCTGCAGTCTCCAGGCTAAAGCAAGCCCCAGAATTCCTGCACCGACAATGCCTATCCTGTGCTTCAATCGGCACGCTCCTGCATCGAAGCCTTGAAGTGGTTGTTGTACTCGCTCTGGGCGGTGTAATAATCATCGATCCGCCCGATATCGAGCCAGTAGTCCTTCAGGTCGTATTTGGAAACGAGATCACCCTTTTCGAGCATGGCTTTTATGAGCATATCCATGCCGAAAAACTCGTTCTCGGGGAAGTACTTGAAGATTTCAGGTTTCATCACATAGATCCCGGCCAGGATGTACATGATGATGTCGGGTTTCTCCTCGATACCGGTCACACGGTTTCCGTCAAAGAAGATATTTCCGAAATCGAACGGGGTGATCTCTTTTTTGATCGACAGCGTCAGCAGTGAGTCCTGCGACATGGCAAAATCGTACAGATTACCGAAATCGATCAGACTGAGAATATCACCGTTCATGACCACGAATGGAGTGTCGAGCTGCTCCCTGAGCAGATAGAGCGGACCTGCCGTACCGAGCGGCTTCTCTTCCCTGCTGATGGTCAGCTTGACCCCGAATTCCGATCCATCGCCGAAAAAACGTTCGATGTACTCAGATTTATAGTTGGTTGCCAGGAATATCTCCTTGAACCCGAATTGAGCGAGACGCTCGATCTGGATCTGCAACATGGACTTTTCCCCAATCGGCAGCAGCGGTTTGGGAATAATCTGGGTGAAGGGTTTCAGACGCAATCCCAGCCCCCCGGCAAGAATAACAGCTTTCATAAGTAATTCTGTATGTTTACATCAGTTACAGCCCGCATCGGCCCCAGGGCCGCACGTATTTTCGAACAAGAACAAATTGGGGGGGGATAAAAAAACCATAAAAAATCAGCCGGATAACCGCATCAGTCGAGCTTCACCACCGGCACCGACGCCCAGTCGATAAGCTTCTCCGCTGTCCGGATATCGACGAACCGGAAATCGCTGATCCAGCGTTCGAGTTTTGCCTGCGCTCCGGCAAGCCCGACGTATGACTTGAAGGTTCTCAGAGCGGACAGCCCACTGATGACTGGCTGGCCTGCGTCGAAATCCCTGGGATGCAGATAGGTCATCATATATTCCGAACCGGCCGTCCACCTCCTGATCAACGCATATGGAGCCAGCCTGAAATAGCCTCCTCCGGAAAAGACCATCTGCCTGCCGGCAATGGATGCAAAACTCATCGGCAACTCTTTGAGCTGGTGTCCACGATAACTGACGATCGAAGGTGCAGGAACGCCATAAGCTGGAAACCCTCCATGAGCCCTGGGAGCCGGAAATATTGAACAATCAATTTCTATGCCACATTCGGAAAGAATTTCAAACGCCCAGATATTGTCCTGCCTGATCGAAAAACCTGGCGCACGATAATACCGGACTTTGGTGCCCGAGATATCTTCGAGCACCCTGATCGACTGTTCGAGGTCATTCCGAAACTCTTCCGGACGCTGCTCGTAGACCAGCTGGTGCATGCACCCATGTGAACCGATTTCGTAACCAGCCTGTACCAGACTCCGGATCACCTCGGGATATTTCCGGGCGACCCATCCCAGGCAGAAAAATGTGGCGCTCTGACCATGCTTCTGGAGCAACGTGGTAATAAGCTCCATATTCCGGTGAATACGGCTCTCGAACGACGACCACTCGGCGGCCGTTTTCGTGGAATCGTTGTCCAGAAGATGAAACCACTCCTCGATATCGAACGTCAGTATATTCATGTGTTGCTTTGTTGCCAGCCGTGATATTTCAATTCAACCGCACTCCGGACTTCGCTTTCCGCAAGTCCCGATCCATGAGTTTGCGGATACCGGACCATGAGCCGAACAGCGCTGGCAAAGGGTCCATGAGGCCGCCATCCTGATAGAAGACATTTCGCCCGAAAAACCTGAACCAGGATGGTTTTGCCTTAAACCGATTCCTGCTTTTCAGGAACCAGAGAATATCGAACGCCATGTATCTCAGGTATACACCGCTCCGGCAGATGTACTCCTGCAATGGCCTGCCGAGACAATAATTGACATACAGAGTCGCATAATCGACACCGGCCTTGAACGCTGATTTGACACTTGCCGGGAAACGTGGATTGATCTCCATGATCCTGATGCTTCCATCCCTGGGATCTTCGATCAGATCGAAATCGGCAAATCCTTCCCAACCAAGCGCATGAAGCACCTCGCCGGTCGTTTTCGCCAGTTCCGGCGCGTCGATCGTCCGGTTGCAGCAACTGCTTCCGCCAGATTCCGGGTAGTATCTCAGTTTCTCCACGACAGCCGAGCCGTAAAGCTTTCCTGCAGCGGTCCTGAAATGGTGGGCTTTGAACTGCCTGCCACCTGGAGGAATGAACTCCTGAAGCGTGCAGCTCCCGTACTCACCGATAATACCGGGCAATGCCGCTTCGATCTCAGCTGTGCTCCTGACAAGAGTCATGCCACGCCCTCCCGTCGTGATATCCGGTTTTATCAGTGCCGGAAACCCGGTATAGGCTGCCGCTTCCGCCAGATTCCGCATGGTGACCGGCATGGTTTTCGGATGAGCAAAACCGTGACGCCGGCAGAGATCCATCAGGCGATCTTTGCTGTACCCCTCCAGAAACACCTCGTACGGCGGCATGACCAGACGGGTATGCCTGAGCAGCTGTTCACGGTTCCGGCTGACGAACTCCGCAGAGAGATCGAACAACGGGATGATGACCTCGATCCGATTCTCCTGTATGCACCTGACGACAAAATCCAGATACTCCGGTGAATCGTAGCCACACGACGGTTTAAGAATCTTCCTGTCAGGATACCTGCTGTAGTATCCGTAGGAGTCCTTCGTTTCGCACTCGACCATAACGGTATGCCCCGAAGATTTCAGGGATTCCAGCACCGGAAGCGCCTGAATGGTGTGACCGGCAAGAAGGAGAATGCGTGTCATACCGTACGGGCTTTTAAATCACGTCTGAACTTCGACAATACCAGCATGCGCAGTACCCAGGAGAAGGGAACGATGGCCCTGCGAATGTTTCTCGGCTGCTGGGCCCATCTGTACACCCATTCCAGGCCGGCGTTTCGCATCCAGAGCGGCGCTCGGTTTACCGTTCCTGCCAGATACTCGAACGCGAGGCCGACACCGAGACAGAAGGTCGCCTTGAGCTTGGGTTGCAGCAGGGCGATCAACCGCTCCTGCTTGGGCGCTCCGAGACCACACCAGAAAAATGTAGGCTGGAGGCGGTTCAGCTCGGCGGCGAGACCGTCGATATCGAAATTCTCAAGCGGCTGGAAAGGTGGAGAGACCGCGCCTTTGATCTCTATGCCGGGATAACGGCTGGAGATGTTCTCCACCAGTTTGCCGATGGTTTCCGGCGTGCTGCCAAAAAAGTAGTGGGAATGGCCCTTTCTGACCGATTCCGAGAAAACCGCATCCATCAGATCCTTGCCTGATACCTTTCCGACCTCCCCGAGACCGAGGTTGTGCGCGATCCACACCAGTGGGGTTCCATCAGGAACGGTCAGGAGTGAGCTGTTCTGGATGCTGGCATACGCGGCCTCCCGGTTTGCCAGATGCGCCGTTCTCGTGTTCGTGACGCAAATATATCCGTATCGCCCTGAACGTGCCGACTCTTCAAAAGTTCTGAGCACATCGGCAATGGTCACTCTGCTGATACCTATCTTACCTATGAAAAATCTGCTGTTCATGATCTCCATTTATTGCATCCGGCGGAGCTTTGCCAGGATATCTTCAATTCCTGTCTCATTTTAATCCACCTTTGTTCTGTTTTGCTGCAATCAGCGATGTCACCACCTGCATGTAATCCCGGTACCAGACACCGCAACTGTAATCCTGGGCCAGAATTTCCCGTCCCCGGGCTCCGAAAGCCTCTGACTCGGCAGGGTTGGCCGAAATCGCTCTGAGCGTTTTCGCAAGATCATCAGGATCTTCAGGTCTGAACAGCCATCCATTCTCCCCCTCTCTGACAATCTCGGGATATCCTGCAAGTCGTGGTGCGACTACCGGCAGGTTTCGCTGCATCGCCTCGAGAAATACCATGGGAAATCCTTCGTAAGAGCGGCTGGCAAATACGAGGGCTCTGGATTTCAGTAATTCACGCCGTTTCTCGTCCTCGCCTACGACGCCAAGCCAGGTAACGTTCTTCGGAAACGATCCGGTATCGATGAACGAGGTATCCACCGATCCGGCAAGTCTGAACGAAAGTTCAGGACACCGCCTCGCCGTCTCGACGATAATGTCGATCCCTTTCTGCCGATTGAGTCTTCCGATGAACAGAAAACCGTTACGTTCACCGGAATCCGCATCATCAGGAGCACCTGCCTCTTCGATATCGGTGAAATTCGGAATGATATGACACTTCTGCGCCGGAAATCCACTGGCAACCAGCTTGTCCCGCTGAAACGCGGTCAGGCAGAGAAACGCGTCCACATTCTCCGTGTACTGACCGGCAACTCTCGCCCAGCCATTACGCAGCGCATATCCGATACTCTTCGGCAGCGACTCTTCGCAGTTCTGCAACGCACAATTCCACTCCCGCCCTCCGGCACATCGTTCACAGATGCCGCTCCGGTTGTAAAACAGTCCGTTCGGACAGACGAGACGATAGTTGTGCACCGTCATGACGATCGGGATTCCGGCATCGTGAATGCAGGAAAGCGCCGCAGGAGAGATCAGCGGATAGAGATTGTGAATGTGCACCAGATCGGGCTTGAACTCATGGAGCACCTGTTTGACCTGCCGGATTGAGCCCGGGTTGTAGAGCGCCGTAAAAAAGGCCAACCCGGCACCGAACTTCATCTTTTTCAGTTCCGCACTGCTTCTGGTGTAACACCGAACCCTGTGGCCATGCTGTTCGAGCAGTGCCTGATGCTTTTCCATCACGGACGTTTCGCCGGAATGGCCGCCGTAATGGTTATGTATGAGCAAGACTTTCAAATGAGCACTGTTTAAAATTGCAACACCCTTCAACTCACCGGTGATACAGTAATGAGATCAGGTTGGCCGGTAACGGCCGTTCCAGTATCTGACGATCACCCTTCCTGCAATGCTTCCTCGCCGGTTACGGTGAGCATCCGCAAACAGGCAGGCGTTCCACATCCCGCTGCAGAATCGCTCAAGCCCCCAGTCAGCGATGATTTTTTCGGAAGCTGATCCCATCCCGGCTCTCTTTTCCGGAGAAAGCCCGGCAAACTTTGCGATCGAATCCCCGATCTCCCCCTGATCGTCAGGGTTGAACACGAATCCATTTTCCCCATCCCTGACCAGGGTCCGGGATGAACCGCACTTTTCACTGACCAGCACCGGAAGACCTGCTGCCATGGCCTCATTGACCACCAGCCCCCAGGTCTCACCGTGAAGACTGGGTAGAACCAGAGCTCCCGCTGCAGCATAATAGCCACGAAGAGCCTCCTGGTTCATGAATGGAAGGAACACAACCCGGTTCCCGTCGAGATCACCAGCCTCGGTTTTCAGTTTCGCATGGTCGGGACCATCGCCTATGAAAACCAGAGTCCAGCCCTGAAGTTCCGGCCTACCGGCGACCTGTCTGAAGGCGCGCAGAAGTGACAACCAGTTCTTTTTCTCGATCTGCCGACCGACCGCCAGGAAAAAACGTCCTGCAACGACACTTTCAGGCACTTCTGGTGAGGTTGGAGCTGTGCTCCTGCTGAATGCCCGATTATCGATGCAGTTGACTCCATAATGGAGCTGATCCTGCGAAAAGCCATAGAATCTGTACGTCTCATCGTGAGAAGGCGCCGGAATTACCATCGCCCTGACGGTACGATAAATCGATTTCTTGACCCAGTTCACCACTGGAGACCTGGGAACATCCTCGAGCCTGGCGTCATCGAACAGAACCACGGGTTTGCGTCGCTTCACCCCCCATCTTGCCGCCGCCGCTCCTGAAGGGAACGCTATAGCTCCGGCGATAACCACATCGGGCTGAATCTCGTCAAGCCTCGACATAACCGCTTCGACAGCCGCTTCCGACGAGATATTCTCCATCTCCAGATCCTGGAACAGACAGCTCCAGCGCTCATTGCCCTGGGTGGAGGAACCGGCGAAATCATAGGGCGAACCTTTTCCGGATATCTCGATCACCGACAGAACCACCCCCTTTTCTGCAAGAAAATCACTGAGCGATTTCAGGCGCGCTGGCCAGTATATGCGAAAATCCGTATGGACAATGGCTACTTTTCTGATCATGCCGACACCTTCTCTGCAAGTCGTTTGAACAGAGCCATGACGACCCGATCGGGCAACAGCGACATGACCAGGTATACATACAGACGCAGATTACCCGGTCGATAGGAGATCCCCTTGAAACACTCGGTCAGTGCCGGCAGTCTCATGTTGAGGCGCAGATAGATCGACGCCCGCATTTTATGCCAGTGCGACAGGTAGTTGTCCATCTTCATGCGGTGGCCGGTACGTTTTTTCAGCTCGAGCAAAGCCTTTCCGACCGGGTCACCGGTTTCGGGTACTCTGTTGGGACGGTCATCATATGTATGGGCCTTCTCCTGCCAGAACACCGCAAGCGGCTCCGTAGAATATGCCGGTGGTTTCCGGGATGCCAGACGGGCCCAGGTGAGCAGATCCTCCCCAGATTTGATATCCAGGGGAAATCCGCCGATCTCGATCAGCGCATCTCTCCGGATGCAAACCACCGATGAACAGAGCGGTGGGGCGGACATGGCGGCCACATCGAAATAGTTCTCGAGGATTCCCTCGGCTTCACTGAATGGAATGCCATGCAACCCGATCTTTCTCTTGTCACCCGCGTGATTTCCCAGGTAGTAGGCCGAAGCGTACACCTCGCGATCCGGAAACCGCTCATGCATCCGTTTCATGGTCGAAAGAAACTCCGGCATCCACTCGTCATCCGCATCGAGAAAAGCCACCCATGTACTGCAGGCCTCCTGGACACCGGTGTTACGGGCAGACGAAACACCTCCGTTCTTCTTCCGGACAAGGCGCAGCTTCTCTATCCCCAGTGAAGCGACAATCGCTGCGGAATCATCGGTCGAACCGTCATCCACCACGACGATCTCCTTCGGTTGCCAGGTCTGACGCTCGATGGATCTGATGGCCCGTGTGATGCAATCCCTTTTATTGTAGAGTGGAATGACTACAGATATATCCATGCGTCCGTCAGGCTTCATATTTGGCAAATGACATCCCGATCATCGCAAACATGAGATCCGGGAAAAAGACCGTGTATTTGAGAATATTGTCCGAGTACATGAACATGAGCATCACGATAAAGAGAACCATGGAGGTCGATTGCACCAGCACTCTGTAGTTGTCCTTCTCCACCGAATACTTCATGTAGAGCGACATGAAGGTCAGCAGCATGGCAAGCAGGAGAAGCCCAAGGCCGATATAGCCATAGCAGTACCTGACCGCGATATAATCGTTACATACTTCGACCGCTGCAGACTCGCTGAGCTGGGTTTTGAGCAACTCGGCATCGGAACGCGGTCCGTTACCGAGCAGTGGAGCCTCGGCCAATCCCTTTTCATAATACCGCATGAAACTTGATCTGCCGCTGGTATTCACCCCTTCACCCGACTCATAGTAATTCAGCGAGAGCTCGGACATTTTACCCTGACCTTCGACAAATGTCTTTTCCTGAAAACCGGTAGAGTTGAATACCGCAAGCGCAGCCAGAGCCACGACAATTCCGGCAGCCACCTTGGTGATGATCTTCCTGTTCGCGAAATGCAGCAGAAAGACTGCCAGATAGGCGGCAATCGCCATGCGATTGACTCCAATGACAGGAACCATGAAAAAGACTCCGAACAGCACCATAAACATGATACGGCCGGTGATGAAATACAGGCCGGCAACGACAGCGGCCGTAACTACCAGCAGCATGGGGGTGAGAGCAGACATGGCGATATAGCCCTGTCGCAAGAACTGACCGTAAAAGAAGAGAACCAGCACGATGAACGACAGGTTCATGAATCCCTTGTAGATGAGATGGAGTCGCTCCTTGCTGTAGGTGAAACCTGACGCGACATAACCGATCAGTATCGGAAGTATGTACTGCGCTGTCAGCTGCAATCCCGGTTTGGAAAAATCAACGGCTACATACAGAAGGAGAAAAACGATCCAGGGTATCCAGAACACAATGGGAAACTCCTTTTTCGACTGATCCTGAAGCAGGTAATAGAACACGATGAACAACATCAGCAGCCAGGACCATCCGGTGAGATTGAAGCCTCCGATCGTCGACGGTATAAAGGGAAAAATGTATGACAGATACGGAATAAAAGCCGTAACGTACAGCCCTCTATAAAAGCCGAGATAGTTATCGTTCTTCATGGCTTGTATTGGTTATACAGGTTTTGAATTTTTTTCGAGTAGACTTCCACATCGAAATCCAATGCTCTTTTCCGGGCGTTTACGGAAAGCTTCCGGTAATTGGCCGCGTCGTCAATTAACAGCAGCATTAACCGTGCCAAAGCGGAGAAATCTTCAATTTCATAAAGCAGGCCGCTGTAACCATCCTCGATAATTTCCATCAGCCCACCGGTTCTTGCCGCTATAACCGGTTTCGAGGCCGCCATGGCTTCTACCGCACTCAATCCGAATCCCTCGAATCGGGATGGCACGACAAGCGCATCGATCACGGCGAGATGCCGCATCGCATCTTCCCACGACAGTCCGCCGACAAAAACAATCTGCCGCCACCACGCTTCGTGTCCGAATCGCTCTTCGAGGCGCTTGCCTTCCAGACCGGTACCAACAACGAGAAGTGAGACCGATGGACGCTTTCCGGCAATCTCACCAAATGCCTGCACGAGAATATCGACCCCCTTTTCATGACTCAACCGACCGATATAGCCGAAAACGAAACGCCCTGAAAGACCATAGCGCTCTTTCAGCGACACGATATCCGATGAAGCCGAAAGCATGGCAACCCGTTCGGTATCGACCGCATTGTGAATGGTGCAGTGCCCGGGAAGCGCTCGCCTTTTTCCGAAAACACACTCTTTTGACGAACCGAACCACGAAGCTTCGGCAACTTTCGACACCGCCATGAAACGGTCGCAGAGCAGTGCGGAAACACGAAGAAAAAGATAGGCTGATTGCCCGTGTCCCTGCGTATATGGCTGATGTACGGTCGCAAAGACTTTTCCGATCCCGGCCAGTCTTGCCGCAATGATCGAGAGTGCTCCGGGCGTCATGTACTGCACATGCAGGATATCAGGCATCGACTTCCGATAAAACGCCTTCATGATACCGATGAAACTGCGGCTTGACAGACCACGTTCCAGACGAAGTAATTCGACCTTGCAACCGGCATCGACAAACTCGTCGACCACCGTCTGATCCACCTCGAAATAACAGACTACGGTTACACGATGACCGGCCGCAGCAAGCGCTCTTGCCAGATAGAGCGTCTGCATCTCGGTACCGCCCCGCATAAGGCATGGTATAGCCAGAAGCACTTTCATGAGAATAAATTACCAGCCAATCATTTTTTTGAATTCCTGAATCCTGTCATAGGCCCCCTGTCGCAATCTGTTTGAGACTTTTCGAGAATTCAGTGTTACATCATACAGGCTGGAGACCTGCGTCGTCCAGCCGCTTTTATAACTTTCAGCCCCTCTCAGGTAATCGAATATCCTGATCCCGTTGAGAAAGCACTCCTCCTTCATACAGGACAAATGCACTTTGCTCGGTGAATAGGTGGCATAGGTCTCAAGATATGCCGGCTGGTAATAGTAAAACCGCCCGCGATACCTGAACCCGTAGTGCCAGCTGATCGGTTTGCCATCGATCAGCAACACTGAAAAATGAACGACTCCCGCAGGGACACCCTCCCTGAGAAGCTCTTCATGAAACCCCGGCGCCTTGAAACCATCGATCCATTTCCTGCTGTGTACCTCGAGAAACTCCGGCAGCAGTTCGAGTGCCGCTTCAGCTTCGACAGGAGAGTATACCCGGTAGGTCAATTGACCCATGCCGATCAACCGTCGTTTCTGTCGACCGATATCCTGTCGCAGGCCCTTGTTGATCTTCGACAGATAATCCTGATAATTCGTATATGCAGCCAGATCGACAAATGGGCAGGCCTCATCACTCAACATCCAGCCATCCCCTTCAGGTTGTGTTCGAAAACCCGGCAGCTCGAGTCTGTCATAACGAATCGAGCCGCTATCCGACAACCATGCCTGGAAAACCGACCAGAATGAGTTCAGGAGTTCGGTGCTATGCGGACCGGACACCACAGGGTCATGGTAATCGAATTCGGCTAATCCGACCGGCACGATCATGCGCAGAAACGCATTTTTCCAGTTTCTGTTCCAGAGAACGAGCGGAAGAAATACGGTACAGTCATCAAACTCAGCAACGCAGAATACCGGCGTTATATCCGCAAATTTTCGATATGCATTGACCCATGCCATGACCAGTACTGGATGGTAAAAGACATGAGGGTCGGGGTCCTGCTCCAACCAGCCGTTCCATTTATCGACAAACGACCGATCTTCTATTTCATTCCAGGAACGATAGACCTTGAAACTCCTTGGTCTTATCATAAAGATTCAGGGGGATACCTGCCCAGAGTTAAGTTAGTATGTATCCGTAATTGAGCACATCCTGTGCGCAAGACCCGAACATCATGGCAAGAACAGAACAGTTCAGACTCTTTTGCTTGAGGTCGCCCAGCCAGGAGTTCGCTTTCAACCTGAGACGGCTCTGCAGGCTGCACCCCTCTGCCTCGTATCGGTACAGTCCCGCATCGCTGTGTGTCCAGTCGGCCTTGTACCCTTCTGCGCCTCGCATGAAATCGAAAACGGTAATCCCGTTCTGGTAACAGTCCTCGAACAGGCTGACCAGATGGACTTTTCCAGGAGAGAACCCCGAATAGGATTTAAGATAGACCGGCATATAGGAGTAGGCCGTTGTCCGGGAGCGCAACCCCAGCTCCCAACTGAACGGACGCCCGTCGAGCCTGAGCTGCGAGTAGTGAACGAGCCCTGCTGGCAGGGCGTTCCTGATGAGGGCCTCGTGAAACCCGGGCGCCTTGTAGGCATATGGCCATTTCTGGCGATGCTCTTCAAGAAAGGTCGGAAGATCCTCGAGTGCCGCTGCGGTTTCATCCCGTCCATAGACCTTGAAGGTCAGTTTCCCAAGCTCTTCGAGTTGTCGTCGGCGCTTGTTGACATCTTTTCTGAGGCTCTTCGACAGACTCGCGAAAGCCGTCGCGTAATCAGGAAAACGACCGAGATCGGTAAAGGGACAGATTTCCGTCCTGTACCATCCCTGCTGGTTGCCAGGACTCCTGATCCCGGTGAAATCGGCATAATCGAACGCGCCAAGTCCGCCGGAATGCAGCCGATCCATAAGGGTCTGCCAGAAAGAGTGCATTACCTGAGAATCTGCCTGGCCGACTACGATGGGATCATGATAATCGTAATCGGAGTATCCTGCCGGAACGATACAGCGAATACCTGCATTCTTCCAGTTCCGCCTCCAGACAACCAGCGGCATGAATATCGTGACACCGCCCGACTCGGCGACGCAATAGAGGGGAGAGATCTCCTGAAGGGACCTGTAGACATCCGTCCAGGTCTTGACCATAACCGGATGCATGAAGACATGGGCATCCGGCGCAGCGTCGAACCACATGCGCCAACGTTCGATGAAACGGGCATCGTCAACCTCATCCCAGGTGCGATAAATATTGATTTTCCAGCTATTCGGCATCTTTTTCAGACTGAGGGGAAAGTTTAGTAATTCATGAAACCGGTAACTTCTCGACAACTTCAAAAGGACGGCGAAAAACTTTCAGCATCTCCGCAGGCAATACACCACTCCAGGGCCTCCCGTCCGGTGCACAACGATCCAGATACTCATTCATCAGAACCCCTTTCTGATCGATGGATTCGGCGATGTCCAGGCGAAACAACCGCGAAACGCTGATTTCAGCGATCCGCCGCAAAGGCATCGAATACCAGAGCCAAACCCAGTAACCGTATAGATCACATGACCATGCACAGCGCTTCAACGCCGAGGTCACGAGCTCGTAAGCGGCGATATGGTCATAAGGCCATGTTTCGAGCGGATGCGTGACAAACACGGCATCAGGAACAACTTCCGAGATTATGGCGGCAAGACGATCCGTCGCTGCAGCGAACTGAACCGGATCACCGCTCATGCGAGGCACTGCTCCATCCGGCAAATGGAGCCATCTTGCCTGTGACTCGGCTATACCCATGTGTGAGAGCACTCTCCGGGTCAGTTTGAGCCGCTCGGATGCAACGATGCCGGGAGCGAGATCTTCAAGACTTTTTTCACCATCGGTAAGATAGACGATGGTGACACGTTCCGAGATTGTGCTCTGACGCACCAGGTAGCCGCCCAGACCGATGATTTCATCGTCCGGATGCGGTGCGACAACCAGGATCGAACGATAATGACTCAACCCCTTCTTCGAGGCAGGGATCAGAGTCAGACCAATGATCCGGCGACGCAGGAGATGCATCATTTTTTTCAGGTGTCTACGCATACCAGCGAACTGATCGTCCCAGAATTGAAAACCCGACCACTTTCTCGGCCGCAAGCAGGAAACGGATTTTACGTAGCGATGCGGCATGATCATGCTCGAGACCGAGCGCCAGAAGCCTGGAAATATCTGCTGCCGATTCGCGGAACAGAGCTTCATCACGGTTTTTCAACGCCCCCACGAGCGATTTGAACTGATAGCGCAGAGCCCAGTACTCGAAATAGTACTTGTCGGAGGAATCAAGAAACGAAGAGTGGTGCCACTGGTTGACCTGATACTGATAATCTCTTGCCAGACGCCTGATCAGTTTCATACTCTCCAGTGTTCCTGTAGCCGAAGCCGAATGCACCCTGTACGCCGCCAGCGGTCTGAGGATACCCATGACATCCGTATATTGACCGACGCGATAGAAAAAATCGTCATCGGCAATATGTCCTGCCTTGTCGGTATACCGGCACTGATCGTGCTCAAAGACACTCCGGTGTGTCATGACCCCCGGGCACCGGTGAATATGTGGAAACGGACCGTACTCCTGCTGATACGCTTTCACATAATCTTTTCCGGTATATCGCCTGATCAGGCTCTCCTGTGCAGGAAAAACAGAGACCGGCCGGGAGTGCTCATCGATATAATCGCAGACAGCAAACAGATGACGAACGTCAGGATTCGACTTGAGCGTCGACTCTGCCACCTCCAGAAACTCCGGGTAGAGCACATCGTCCTGGTGCAGAATTGCTATAAAATCACCGGTGGCCAAGGCAATTGCCTTATTCCAGCCGTTCACAAAACCTGAAGGTCCATCGAGACCGCGAACAAGCTTCACGGAATCACCGAACGCAGCACATAATTCACGGCTGCTGTCGGTCGAGCCGTCATCGTAAACGATAATTTCATCCGCAGGCCTTGTCTGCGCCAGTACGGACCCAACTGCCTCCCGCAGGTATCGTTCACCGTTATAAACCGGCAGCACCACCGAAATACGCATGAGCAAGCTTGCTTTCAGTTTTTGCTGTCAGACAGCAGGAGCCTTTTGAGCAGAACTTTCACGGCATCCATATATACAGGCCTGAACCTGAAATCCTGGAGCAGAGAAAGTATACCACCAATCCCATGGACATTGCTGCAGGTCGTCAGCACATAATCGTCGTATGCTCCATCCCGCATCTCCTGTTTCCAGAGATCAATCTCGGGTTTTGAAAAAAATGGTGCCGCATGCAACGCCAGATCTTCGTACATCGAAAATGCTGAAAGATACTTATCACGAAGATTGCCGAGTGAAGCATTGTTCTCATGCACCTGCCATACGCCGGGATCCTTGTCGGTCAGAATCAGCGTTCCATGGAGGAACACCTTCATCAGTGCATGAAAATCAGCCGCTACCGAATCGAGATTATAACCCCCTGCCCGCCGCGCTGTCTCGACATGATAAATACAAGACATATGGGTGAACTGACCCGCTCTGGGGTACTCCCGGAAATAGTTCTTGCCTGAGCAGCACAAGGCGCCCGACTCGAGCTCAACAACATCCGGAATATGCCTCCTCACAATGTCAAGCCGGTGACTCCCCATATGCGCCACAACGGGCAACCCTTT
This sequence comes from Chlorobiaceae bacterium, assembly GCA_013334925.1. Taxonomy (GTDB): domain Bacteria; phylum Bacteroidota; class Chlorobiia; order Chlorobiales; family Chlorobiaceae; genus Chlorobaculum. The sequence continues at coordinate 39,138 of JAAXWP010000009.1, read as the reverse complement.
CTGCCGGGCTTCGCGAATATCCGCCAATGCGTTTGAAAGAAAGGAGTTATCGGTGTAGAAATCGTCACCGTCAAGATTGACCACCCACTCTGAATGCACATGCTGCATGAGCGATTTATTGTAGTTCGCAACCCTGCCGATGTTTGGATCATTCCTGTGATACACTACCCTTCCGTCTCCGACATACCGCGATGCGACAGATCCGGTCGCATCGGAGGAGCAGTCATCCGATACCACAATCTCAAGGGGACGATAATCCTGCCTCAGACAACTCTCGATTGCTTTTGCTATATAAGCCTCCTGATTGTAACAGGGAATCATGACTGCAACGCTGTTGGGGAGCAATGCCATTTCAGTCTTTCTGTTTTAATTCAACGAACATGGTACAGTGCTTCTCGCTTTTCTGGACATCGGAGATCCGGTTCTTCAGGCGAATCACGATCGAATCCAGCTCCTGCGGCACAAACCGCGCATACAATCTGCGTAAGAGTGGCGGTTTCGAAACATCCAGATGATACTCCCTCTCGTTCTTCAGGAGCTTCCCGTCCCGATCAAACTCCGGGACAAAAACCGGAAGCCCGATGTTTTCATCTTTTCTCCAATAGTGATACGACATGTTGTCGCTGACATGACCTCTGTAAACCGTCGCATCGAGACGCGCTTTGCCGGCGATAATCTTCATCGACTTCTCAGAAAACCACCAGAGATGAATTGGCGGTGCATCCGTCATCCACAATGCCTTGGCAGGAAAAGCGGACTTGTTGGGCGTAGTCATCAGAATCACTCCACCTTTCACCAGAAGCTTCCTCAACGATTCGAGAAACGCAACCGGATCGACGACATGCTCGATGACTTCGGTCAGGACAATGCAATCGAAACGACGGTCCTGAAGCGTGCTGAAGTCGTTAAAGCCAATGCACTGATAATAGGATCCATAGGTCCGGATCGCCCGATCTATGGAAACTTCGGAAACATCCACGCCTGTTGCATCATAACCGGCCTTGTTCAGTGAATAGGTCAGGTAGCCGAATCCACAACCCACTTCGAGTATGGAGGCCCCCTTGTTCATGAGCTCCTGTATTCTTCTGACGACATAGGCATACTCGTCACCAAGCCTCGTTATGAGGTCGATCGGATGATCGGATGCCAGAATTTTTTGCGATAAAGCATAATATTTATCGTAACCGGAGATGCTTTCAGCCTCTCCGTAAATCTCATCGTAATCCCGTTTCTCGACGCGCAATGGATAAACGAACGAAACATCACACGCTTCACAGGCATAAATATCATACTTCCTGTCATAGACATACCCGGGATGTCCGGAATATTTCAGAAGAGCATTCCCGCCACAGACAGGGCAATCCAGTTTTTTTACTACCATTGATCTGATACTTCAAAACATTACTTCTAAAAACAACTACACTTATTACATCGGTGCCAGAAGTGATCCGACACATGGTCAACTTCGCGACGCCCTTCTTTTCATTTTGGAAAGAAACACCAGCCAGTACAACGGATCGACAGCAAGCCAGAACATATTCCGTAATTTGGTGTTATCAAACAGCCAGGATACTGATGCCGATTTTTCGATCGAAAAGTTGAACACCAGTATATGCCAGCACAGCAGGAAACGCCTCCTGCGGATCAGCAACGGAATGACATAGTCTTTACTGAACTGCAATACCTGCTCGGAATGCCGGTTATCGGAAGAGTTCACAATGCTCCCCAGCCAGCTGCGATATCGTACCAGCGGTTTATCCAAAAAATAGAACTTGTAACCGGAAGCGAGGGTTTTGACGTAAAAAGGAACATCTTCCAGCATGGAATAGCGTTCGTCAAAACCACCAATCTTCTCCAACAGCGCTTTTTTCACAAACAACGCAGGCGCGGGCATCATACAGTTGTCACGCAGCAACGCAGTGAACTGGGCCTCTGAAGTGCTTTTCCTGAGTGCGTTCGAGGTGTACTCTGGCTCACGGTCACCATTTTCATCGAACGGAATGATACCAGCGGCAATGAACGATGCGTCAGGTTCCGTTTTGGCATAACGCACGAACTCTTCAATGCAGTGGTCGAGCAGGATGTCATCGCCAGCGATGAACTTCAACCAGGGGCCTGTGGCCGCTCTCCATCCCCGATTGCAGTTTGACGGCACCCCGGTATTGACTGGCGTCGTCACCAGCCTGGCATCGGTGAAACGCGACCGGTTATCTTCGATCCATTTGCGGCAGACCTCTATGGTATCATCACGAGAACCATCATCGGTAATGATCAGTTCAATATGAGGATAACTCTGTCTTTTAACGCTTTCGAGAGTTTCAGTCACATATGCCGCAGATTTGTAGGTTATCACGATAACCGACACCAGATCATCACCAACTTTGCCCATTCGACCCACCTGATAATTTATCTGATAAACTTTCTGAACAGGGCTTTGATATCAATCACCTGTTTCAGCCCATAGTAAGAGAGTACTGCAGACAACATTACCAGCACTGCCCCGGTGCCATAACTCATCAACTGTGGTACATAACGGGCGTTCAGGAAAGCGAGCACCACCAGCGAAAAATAGGACAGTACATAGATCAGATTTCTCCTGCTCCATCGGTAACCGCTTACCGAATGAGCAATGACCAGCATGATACTGATAAGCATCACATAAGCCAGAAAGAATGACATGCCGAGCGACTGAAGGCCGATGTGATCCCAGGAAAAGTACAGCAATGCATAGTACAGAATATACCAGAGACTTTCACTGATCACATACAGAACACCTTTCGCCTTAGCCAATATCACGAAGCTGATCGGCCAGATCAGAATTCTCAGAAAATCACCCATGAGCTGCCACTGCAGAATCTGGATCGATGAGGTGAACTTGTGCGTGTAAAACAGAGCGATCAGCACCGGCATATAGGTAATCATGCCGATAATGAGCGGTGAGGCCATGAGCAGAACGACCTCCGTCTGCTCGTTCAGCAGACGGTTGACCACTTCGTTGTCCTTGTTGACTTCGCTCAGGCGCGGGAAAAAATCGGCCCACATGGCGTTCAGCACCATCCCCAGATAGACCGACGATATCGACCATGCGGACTGAAACTGGCCAGCGGCCTCCATTCCGGATTTCTGAATGATGAAAACCCGGACATAGTACATGATCGCTGTCGTGATGAAGCCGCTGAAAACGCCAAACAGCCCGAGCCTGATCATGCCATAGCCCTCGCTGAAGGTCTCTTTCCAGCTGATGACCACTTTCCGGATTTTGATCTTGTGCGAAAACCACCATGAAACCACCAGCGCGCCAACGGCATTCAGCACCATGGCCGGAACGATGCCGTCCGTGCCGTAGAGAAAATAGAGCGGAACGGAAATGCAAAAACCTGTCAGGACACCGAAAATACTCGCTTTGGACATAGAGCCGATCTGCCTGAAACCGTTCATCACGGCGTTCTGACCACCAGATATCGACGAAAGAAGCAAGGTGACCGAAAGGATCGCCATGCCAGTGACATGCTTGTCATCGCCAAATGCCTGGCGGCTCAGGGGCACGGCCAGGGCCAATGTGGCGCCCATGCCAAGAAATCCGGTAATCAGAACCCATCGGTGCAGCACGGCGAAGGTTCTGCCGATCCGCTCATCGTCACCGGTTCCGTAGGCTTCGGCAACATCGCGGATGGCACTGTATTGAATACCCAGGCTGGACACCGTCCTCACGATATCGAGCATAGACTGATAGACACCAATGATACCAACACCAGCAGGTCCTAAAAGAACCGCGACGATCTTGGTGCGCACAATGCCGATCAGGACACTGATGACCTGACTGCCGCCGATGATCCCGGTCGCTTTCAAAATCTGCTTATGGGAAGACTCTTTGCTCATACACCGTCATTCATTGTTCGCAACGGGCATGCCCGTCACCTGAAACTGTTAATACAAGCACAGACCTCCCTCACCTCATGATCTTCCATGACGGGGCTGACTGGCAAACTGAGCACTTCCCGACTCAGAGCCTCGGTCAGGGCAAGGGACTGCGCCCCAAGCTCCTGATAGGCACGTTGCTGGTGAGGAGGAACCGGATAGTGAATGAGCACCTGGATGCCGTTGTCCTGGAGATGCCTGACCAATGCATCCCTGCGGGATGATCGAATGACATAGAGATGCCAGACATGCTCCTGATAATCGACAAACGGAGTCTCCGCGTCGGTCGCAGGAAGCACCACACCCGGCGACGAGATATGTTCGTTATAATACCGGGCGATTTCACGCCGGCGCTGGTTCTCGGCATCGATGTATTTCAGCTTGACATCGAGAAAGGCTGCCTGGATTTCATCGAGGCGGCTGTTCAGACCTTTGAAATCATTGTAATATTTCACTCGTGATCCGTAATTACCCAATGCCCGCACCACTTCAGCGAGCTCTTGGTCATTGGTGGTAACCGCACCAGAATCACCAAGTGCACCAAGGTTTTTTCCGGGATAAAAACTGAACCCCGCCGCATCGCCAAGAGCCCCGGTTTTCCTGCCGTGCCATGCCGCGCCGATTGCCTGTGCGTTGTCTTCGATGATCTTGAGTCCATGCTTTTCAGCAAGTCTCGTCAGCTCTTCCGACCAGCAGACCCGACCATACAGATGAACCACCATGATCGCCCTGGTCCGGGAGGTAAGATGCCGCTCGACAAGTGAAATATCGAGATTGTATGTCGTGCTGTCAGGCTCCACCAATACGGGCTTCAGACCATTGTCGGTAATGGCCAGGATGGTCGCGATATAGGTATTTGCCGGCACGATGACTTCATCACCCTCCTGCATGATCCCGAGCTCGATGTATCCGCGCAGAATGAGACGAAGTGCGTCAAGACCGTTGCCGACCCCGATAGCATGATCCGCACCGATGTAGCTGGCCAGATTTGCCTCAAAACGCTTTACCTGTTCTCCGAGCAGATACCACCCGGAGTCGATGACCTTCGCAGCAGCCTCTTTGAGCTCTTCAGCGTACAACGCGTTGATTTTCCGCAAGTCGAGAAACGATATCATAAAAGACAGGTTTAAAAAACGAATTACTTGTTTTCCTCAGAGTAAAGAAGCAGGCATCGATGATACAACATCCCCCCTGATTTCACTCCAGCACCATGGCATATCTCAACTTCACACCATATTCGCCCTCGTACTCGAAGCCTGACTTGATATAAAAAGAGATGGCGACATGGTTCTCTTTCCAGACATGGAGATAGATGCGCTTCAATCCCCTGCGCCGCGCCTCCTCAAGCACCATACGCAGCATTTGCTTTCCGCCTCCCTGCCCCCAGTACCTTTTGTCACCGATATATCCCCAATACTCGGCCTCCTGTTTTTCCGGCGAGATATTTTTCAGACCTGCCGCGCCGACAGGCATCGAGTCACACGAAAAACCTCGAATCCAGTAATCACGGCGATCTCTGAGGCTGTCGAAAAATGCCCATTGCTGCTCTTTCGTAAAATCAGGCGCAAGCATGAGCTGTTTGATCTCGGGATCGTTCAGCCAATCCCACGAAAGTTCCAGATAATCACTGGTGTACTCTTCAAGCGCGAACACATGGGGGTTACGCTTTTCCATCGCTTATGTATTTTAAAACCGGTTCATGTAAACGCTTCTGCAATGGCGGAATGTCGCTTCGTATCAACCTGATAGAATCTCTGCACGAAAGATCGGGCGCCAAACCCTTCCTTCCATCCAAGCAGACCATTGTTGAGCTTTTTCCCGTTCGCAATATTCGAGTTACCGAAATCCAGATAACGCCGGTCGCTGAAATAGTCGGTCATCAGTTTATACACCAGTAAGTCGAGCGAACCGTTGGCACGCCCTTCGTCACATCCAGAGAAATATTGCAGCCTGACGACATGCCCGAAGTCGAAAATCGTGCACCCGGCCATAATGCGCCCATCATACCTGGCGTTGAACTGCCTGATTCGGCCTGGATTGTCAACATGGAGCTGGCGCATTTCATCGAGGGTATGAACCGGCATGGCCGCATGCCGCTGCTGGAGATTGGGGATGAGAATCTGATTCCAGAACTCGTCGAAATCCGACATCTCTTCGACCTGTACCCGATTCTTCTCAGCCATCTTGATACCGGTTTTTCTCCTGCGCTGCAGCGGGATCCGCTTTTCGAGCTTCATATCGATGACTGAATTGATATCGACACGGTAAAGTGACGCCTCGGCCAGAAACAGAGCATATTCGATGTCGTTACAGGGAACATTGGTGTAGAACGATGGAATCTGCTTGAACAGCAACTGCTCCACACCACTTTCATGGTAGTACTTCAGCACCTCCGCGAAAAAATTCATCGTGATGTCTGTGTACTCGTCGTGCTCGACCAGAAGCCCTCCATAGGTCAGACCTTCATGAGAAACCACAGTTCTTTCGTCCTTCCTGTTTGCAACGAACAGACCGGAAAGCCGATCCTCATGGTAGATCATCAGGGAGTTGTCGACAAAGCGATCTTTGTGATAATCCATGTAGTTACGCGAATGAAGAAAGGTCGCGTTCTTGCATTTCGATACAAATGCATCCCAAAGGCCACGGGCTTCGTCGGAATATGGGGTAATCGAAATCATGAATCTTTAATCTTTACACATTTGATTGTGCGCCCCGAGGCGCAAAAAACCACCGGTTTCAACTTCCTGCCATGCAGGCAGATACAGAACCATCAATCGGCCGGAGTCCCGAAAATGAACTCCCTGTAACTATCGTAATCCCTGATATAATCACTTTCATCATACCCCTCCGATGCCAGCACGAGGCATATCGCACCCGCAGAAAAGCCTTTTTCCGCCGCCCATATTCCAGGGGGAATATGTACGCCATAAAACGGACGATTCAGGAGAACTGTCCGTTTTGCATACCCATCGTTGAGTTCGATCTCAAAACTGCCGCTGACAGCTACAATAATCTGATGGCATGCCTTGTGTGCGTGGGCGCCACGATCCCGCCCGGCAGGTATGTCATAAATATAGAACACCCGCTTCACACCAAATGGAATCACGGAATCGTTCTGCAACACGCTGATGCACCCTTCACGACTTTCGTGACGGGGAAACTCTATAATCGAACAGTCATATACAGATACTTTTTTCATAATCGGCTCATCTTTCAAAGCATGAAATTATTGGCAGTCATCAGCCATCAGATCCCTTTTCTTCGAGTATTCAGAAACTGGTCGAAATCGCGAATGTAGTCATCTTCCGTGAACTCGGTCGATGACAGAACCATGGCAACCGAATTGGTACTGAAGTTCTCCATATGCCTCCAGAGTCCTGCCGGCAGATACAAGCCATAATATGAACGGTTCAGATGAACCGTCTGCGTTCCCGAACCATGGTTGACAACCACATCGAAACTTCCGCTCAGGGAGACGATCAGTTCCTCCTGTTCCTTGAAGGCATGTCCTCCTCGGGTCTGACCACCGGGCACATCGTAGATCCAGTAGACCCTCCTGATTTCAAAAGGAATATGTACTTGCTGCTGAACAAAGGTCAGGTTGCCTCGAGGATCCTCGATTTTCGGAAGATGGATCAGTTCCGGGAGCAGATTTTTCATAGGTTTGGCTCGTTCGTCCTTGTTATCCGGAAATGCAGTCAGGAACAGTACATCTGATAGACTCTCGAAATGCCATTCCTGAGTTCGACGGAATGACGCCAGCCGAGACTTTTCAGCTTGTCGACATTCTGCAGCTTTCTTGGTGTGCCGTCGGGTTTTGAGATATCGAACTCGACCTGCCCGGCATATCCGACCACATCTGACACCAGCTCGGCCAGCTCCCGAATGGAGAGATCCTCTCCGGTACCGATGTTGATATGCGTATTCCTGATTTCACGGCTGCCTGCAGCGTAGGTTTCAGAAAAACCGACATTTTCCATGATGAACACACAGGCGTCGGCAAGATCGTCGCTGTAGAGGAATTCCCTGCGAGGGGTCCCGGTTCCCCAGATCGTCACGCTGGCATCTGCTGGAGCGGAAGCCGTCGATGGCGTGAACAGAACACCATACTTCGAAAGTATCTCAAGAATCTCCGCTTCGGATGCTCCGCCCGTCACACCTTCGACCGGACGCCGGTCGAGATCGCCTCTCACCGACAGCCAATCCCCCTGCATGAGGCATTTACCCAGATGGAACTTCCTGAGCAATGCCGGAAGGACATGTGACTTCTCGAGATCGAAATTGTCGTTCGGTCCGTAAAGATTGGTCGGCATGACCGACAGGTAGTTGGTGCCGTACTGCAGATTGTAGCTTTCGCAAAGCTTGATACCGGCAATCTTGGCGATGGCGTAGGGTTCATTCGTGTACTCGAGCTCCCCGGTGAGCAGACACGTTTCAGGCATTGGCTGAGGTGCGTGTTTGGGGTAGATGCAGGAAGAGCCGAGAAACAGGAGGTTCCTGACCCCTGCAAGCCACGAACCGTGGATCAGGTTCGTCTCGATGACCAGGTTCTCATAGATGAAATCGGCCCTGTAGGTGTTGTTGGCAACAATACCGCCAACTCTGGCAGCGGCGATGACCACGTAATCGGGCTTTTCAGCCTCAAGGAAAGAGAACACCGACTTCTGGTCGAGCAGATCGAGCTCCTGCCGGCTACGGACCAGCAGGTTGCTGTAACCGCCCTGGTGCAGACGACGAACTATTGCCGAACCAACCAGACCATTATGTCCGGCCACGAATATTTTAGCCTGTTTTTCCACGAATCGAACGCTTTCTTCGGTTAATATCCCCGTTTCTTGACTTTCTCCCAGTCAGATCTCGCCATGAGACGGACCAGCTCCTCGAACTTGATCTGCGGCTCCCAGCCAAGAATATCTTTGGCTTTCTGCGGGTTGCCGATCAGAAGATCGACCTCTGTCGGACGGTAATAGGTCGGATCGACGGCAACCAGCACTTTGCCGGAAGTGGTGTCGATGCCCTGCTCGTCAGCACCCTGCCCTCTCCACTCGAGTTCGATACCGAGCTCCCTGAAGGAGAGATCCACAAACTCACGAACGGTATGGGTCTCACCTGTCGCCAGAACGTAATCGTCCGGCTCGGGCTGCTGCAGCATCCGCCACATTCCCTCTACGAATTCCGGAGCATACCCCCAGTCGCGTTTGGCATCCAGATTACCGAGAAGCAGATTCTCCTGAAGCCCCTCCTTGATACGGGCGGCGGCGCGGGTGATCTTGCGGGTCACGAAGGTTTCGCCTCTCCTCGGAGACTCATGGTTGAACAGAATGCCGTTACAGGCATACAAACCATAAGCCTCACGGTAATTGACCATGATCCAGTAGCCGTACAGCTTTGCGACTCCATACGGAGAACGGGGATAGAACGGCGTCTTTTCAGTCTGGGGAATCTCCTGGACCTTACCGAAAAGTTCACTGGTCGAGGCCTGGTAAAATCGGGTATTGATGCGGGTCTCCCTGATGGCATCGAGAAAGCGGAGTGTTCCGAGCGCATCGACCTGCGCAGTATAGTCGGGCATGTCGAAGGAGACCTTGACATGGCTCTGAGCGGCAAGATTGTAAATTTCGTCAGGCTGGATTTTTTCAAGCAGACGATTCAGGTTACTGGCATCGGTAAGATCTCCGTGATGGAAATAAAACCGGTCCTCTTTTTCTCCGTCATTGATGATATGATCAATCCTGCCGGTATTGAAACTGCTACTCCTGCGGATGATCCCATGAACTTCATAATTTTTTTCAAGCAATAGTTCGGCAAGGTATGAGCCGTCCTGACCGGTAATACCTGTGATAAGTGCTTTTTTCATGAGATGTTCTTAGGGGATAGTGAAGAATTGATACAGAAAATAAATATACGCAACGAAATGCAGTTTTACCCTTGATACTTCTGGCCTTTTTTTCTCAACATCATTTAATGCTTCATGTTATCCTGGCATATGATACCAATAAAAAAACCCCCGGGTCAGCTCTCTCGGTCGATCACATATCGATTCTTGACCATCCAATGTTCTTACTGCAACAATACCGGTCAAATGCGGTCATGCCTGGAGTGCTGACCGTTCAAACGTTACTGTTCCTCCGTTAGAGGCGGTGCCTGCTGTTCCTGCAGGAACATCGAGATGGTCAGGAATCGACGGTTACAGATCGGGCCGAATAGAAAACCCGGGAGTCAGTCATGTCAAAAGAACCTTTACAAACAATCAGCCTTTTCGTTCAAGCCTGCCCTGATACAGCAACTACTTTCGGATTGGGCTCAAGACATGCGGAAAATCACTCTCCAGCAGACATGACCACATCTTCATGAGAAATGATATGGTGTTTCTGCATCCAGCCGATAGCGCTGAACAATCCTTTTCTGCTGGTCGAAGAGACGAAGTAGAAGACAAACCAGCTCACAAAGACACCGAAGAGCACATAATCAGGAACATTGAACACCGTTGCCACGATAGCGAAGAGCGAGAACAGAGTCGCGATACCCGTGATGATGAGCACGACACCCGCGTGGTTGAAACCCATGTCCCTGAGAATATGATGGAAATGGGTCTTGTCCGGAGAAAACGGGCTCTTGCCAGACATGATCCTCTTGCTCATGACGGTCAGAGTATCGGTGACCGGAATGGCAAGCACGATAAGCACAGCAACCGGAGAGATGATACCACCAGGTTTCTGGCTGAGTTCGACCGAGAAAAATGCGAGAACAAAACCAAGCGTCATGCTGCCGGCATCACCCATGAACAACCTGGAGGGATACCAGTTGAAGCGAAGGAATGCAGCTATGGCACCGGCAAATGCGAGGCTCAGAAGCATGAAAGAACCCATGTCATTCATCCAGGCCAGAACGGCGAAGGAGACGAAAGCGATCAGCGAGGTGGTGCCGGCCAGTCCGTCGAGGCCATCAATCATGTTGATGGCATTGATGACACCAAGTGCACAGAACACCGTGACCGGAATGACCAGCATGCCGCTTGAGATTTCACCCAGACCGAACAGATTGCCAAACGAGACCAGATGCATGCCGGGGAAAAAGTTCATCGTAATAGCTGTGGCGGTAACCTGAACGATCAGACGAATCTTGAAGCTGATATCATGACGATCATCGATGACACCCATGATCAGAATCATGAGAATCGAGATGATGAGACCGAGATATTTGGCGACAGGAAAGAAGAGCACCATGGAGACCAGAACACCTGCAACAATACCCAGACCGCCGACCAGTGGTTTCGCAACCGTGTGAACCTTGCGGTTGTTATCGGGCATGTCGACCAGCTTCAGCTTCTCAGCCGAAGCGGAAAGCCTTCTGATGGAAAGGTGTGCGACAAACAGGGATACCAGATAGACCTTTCCGTGCTCGACAGAAGCGCCAAGAAAACGAACCCAGTATTCGTAATCGTTCGCAGGAACCGAGATATGGGCTCCGGTGGCGCCGAAAGCGAAATGGCCGGTCGCCGAAAGTCCGGCGAGAAACAGGCCAAGAAGAAAGATCAAGAGATAGTGTGCCATGAATGTGCTCCAGGTAAGCTTGTCGTTCGGTCTACAGCTTACCAAGGGCAACAATCGTGCCAGACGTATTAATACATTATTCTATAACACTTTAAATAAATACACCTCCCGTATTTCTGTCGAAATATGCGACACAGAACTCATTATGACACTCCACGGACGTCTCACCTTAAAACAGATGAGACGACAATGGCATGAAAATGCCCGCCACACAAGGCATTGGAGTCAATTACGTCGTCCTTGATTCCTCAGGTATGCCTTCAGGCATACGCAGACATTACCGCGTAACCCGGTTTTTTGCAGATTTGTGATACAAGTGCCTGGAAATCGGAGAAAATCGGGGAAAAACGGTCGTGACAGGAGCAAAAGAGTGGTTGCCCGGGGAGAGGGTCCCGCTGGCTGAGATGGAAATGAGACTGAGGCATGAAACCGATACAGCTCTGACTGCGAATGCCAGCGTCCTGGTCAGGCGAAACCTTTGAGATAGGCCTGACGGCGCTGTTCAGGGAAACGTTCGATGGCATAGCGAAGCATTACTCTGGGCATCTCTCTGTACCGGGACAGGAGAAATGACTCGAGAAGATCGGTATCGCGCTTGCCGACCTCCCTGAGCATCCAGCCGACAGCCTTGTGGATCAGCTCTTCGGGATCGTCACGCAGTATATCGGCAATTGCGAAGGTATCGTCAAATTCTCGCTGGCGGATGAACTGGAAGGTCGAAACGATGGCGATACGCCGCTCCCAGATTCCGCCATCCGCGGCAAATCGATACAGTGGTGAGCGGTCACGGCGAAACAGATGAGTACCGGGAATGTTCGGTGCCGAAAGATCTACAAGGTCCCAGTTGTTGATTCTCGCCGTATGCGAGCAGTAGAGGTTGTATATCGCTTCTTTGCCGGTCTCGTCAGACTTGCGATACCACTCTGTCATGAGCAGAAGGGCGAGAAGCCGGTCTTCGTGCCAGGAGGAGAAGAGCAAAGAGATCGCATCCGCAGTCTGTGCCTCACGGAATTCGCGGCACAGACTGCGGAGCACTGGCACACGGATGCCACGAAACCGGTCCCCCTCACCATACTCTCCGGGTCCGGTCTTGAAAAAACGCTGCAGGATCGATGCTGTCGCAGCATCGGAAAGACCTTCAAGCCTTGAAGTAATAGCTCCGATCATGGTGAAATCTCCTCCGGGGTACGTTCATCAGGCAAACTCGGCCAGTTCCGCCCAGCGCTCCATGTCACGATCCAGCTTTGCCTGCAGGGCATGCAACTCATCACTGAGCTGCTGTACAGCCTGGAAATCCGAACCTGCAGAAGCGAGCTCTTCATTGATCTCCGCCTGTCGCTCTTCAGCCCTCGATATTGACTGTTCGAGCTGCTCCATCTCCCGCTTCTCCTTGCCGCTGAGTTTTCTCGGATTTGCGGAAGGCACCGGAACCGGTTTTACGGTGGCAGGTTCCGGACGTGACGCCTGGCGTTGCGTCTCCGAGGCCGACTCGGCTTTCATCTCGAGATATACGGAGTAGTTGCCGGGATAGCGACGCACGACACCGTCCTGTTCAAACGCAAAAATGTGCTCGACCGTACGATCGAGAAAGTAGCGGTCATGACTGACCACGATCATGCAGCCGGGAAACTCGTCGAGAAAGTCTTCGAGCACGCGAAGCGTCGGGATGTCGAGGTCGTTGGTCGGTTCGTCAAGCAGAAGCACGTTCGGCGCGGCGATAAGCTGGCGCAAAAGATACAGACGCCGGCGTTCGCCTCCTGAAAGCGAACTGATATAATTGTACTGGGCCGATGGAGTGAACAGAAAGCGTTCGAGCATTTTTGATGCCGGTACGGTCGACCCGTCCTTCATCTTTACCTGCTCCGCGACCTCCTTGATGTACTCGATGACACGTTTCGATTCATCGAGCTCACGGCTCTCCTGGTCATAGTAGCCGATCCTGACCGTCGAACCGGTCTCGACATGACCGCTATCCGGAAGGAGACGACCGGCGATCATCTCCAGCAAGGTGGTCTTACCGGAGCCATTCGGACCGATGATGCCAATCCGGTCCCCCTTCTCCAGGAAATACTCGAACGACTTGAGCAGCATCTTGCCACCCATTGACTTGGAGACCCGATGGAGCTCGATGATCTTGCTGCCAAGCCGCTCAGCGCCAAGCCCGATCTCGAGATCCTGCTTTTTCTCCTTTCCTGGAGCATAGACAAGCGTCTCGGCCCGCTGCAGACGCGCCTTCTGCTTGGTAGTCCGGGCCTTTGCGCCGGTGCGCATCCACTCGAGCTCCTGACGCGCCAGCGCATTCCGTTTCCGCTCGTCACGAACCTCCTGCGCCTCCTGCTCTGCCTTCTGATCGAGATAACTGGCATAACCGCCGGAGTAGGTTCTGGCAGTCCTGCCATCGAGTTCGATCATGCGGGTTGCCACGCGGTCCAGGAAATAGCGGTCGTGGGTAATAAGGATCACGGCACCGGCGTATCGCCTGATGTAATTCTCAAGCCACTCGACGCTGTCGGCATCGAGATGGTTGGTCGGCTCATCGAGAATGAGGGCATCACTTGGGGTCACCAGCGCATGAGCGAGCGCGACACGTTTGCGCTGACCCCCGGACAACGAGCCCATACGAGCGGTAATATCATTCAGGCCAAGCTTGCCAAGAACCACCTTCGCGTTGGATTCGAGCTCCCAGGCGCCGCTGATATCGAGTTCATGCGACAGATTCGTGACCCGTTCGATCAGTTCAGGAGTATGCTCTTTCTCAAGCTCTTTGCAGGCGAGCTCATACTCGCAGATAAGCGCCAGGGTGCGATCGCCCGATTTCAGCACCGCTTCGAGCACCGTCGCTTCAGGATCGAAAGGAGAATCCTGTGGCAGATAGGCAATTCGCTTTTCCCTGGATACCATCACCTTGCCGGTATCGGGAGTTTCCACACCCGCAAGGATTTTCATCAGGGTACTCTTGCCACAACCATTCGCTCCGATGATACCGATCTTGTCACGATCATCGATACCGAACGAAACCTCCTCGAACAGCCGCTTCAGGCCGTATGTCTTGCCAATCCCTTCAACCGTGAGTAGTACCATAACCGATCCGTAACTATAGATTCATGCATGAAAAAGCAGCAATATATGCCATCCCGCTGCATTTGAAAGGAGAATCGCTTCCGTATGAGCCAGATTTTGAATAAAATGAGACTTTCTCACCAGGGCCGCCCCACGACGATCGGATCGTGTCCCCGCTCCTCAGGGATGCCCGCCAGTAAAACTGCAGCGCATGAGCACTCTCGAAGAAACCCTTTCCTGGACCGGAATCCCGGTTCCCGTCGCCCTCAAGAGCCTCGGTCATGAAGAGAACAGCGCGATCGCCGATTTCACCAGGGCGGTGGTTGATGCCAAAACCGAAGGGTTCGAAGAGCTGTACCATGCCATCGGGATGATCGTCAAATACATCCCGCACTTCATCGTCATCCCGCTCATGGTGGAACATATCAAGCCGCATATCGCCGCGGGGGTGTGCAGGTCTATGGGTATCGACCAGGCGGTCCACTACGCCAACGACCTGCCACTGGAATATTTCAGTGAAGTCTCGAGGCACCTCGACAACGAACTCATGGGTCAGCTCCTCGCCAAAATGAAGCGGCACCAGGCGGAAAAGGTCATCCAGTATGAACTCCGTCACCATCTGAGCCATATGCTCGACATTGCATTCCATCTTGAGCATCGGTTACTTGAGCTGATCGCCCGACAGGTCACCCTTCCGGATCGTCCGGATGAACTCATGAACCACCCCCAGCGGGAGATTATCGAAAAGATTCGCGCCCTGCAGTAACCGGAAAGCGGTTCCGGGTTCCAGCTCACTCGTGATCGCGACGCTCGGAACTCGACACCAGCTTGTGCACGACGCCAATGACCAGAAGTGCGCCAAGCAGCAGGCTGTAATGCCATGCATTGAACACCTGAGCCTGTTCAACCGCCTGCCCGGCCGTCGCGACCTTTACCGGCTCGACGATCAACTGACGCAGCAAAGTGATCATGGCCACCTCGATGAACACAATCAGGTGAAAAACGCCGTTCTGTACATAGTTGATTTCTGCCGAAATGAGGCTTGAGAGCGTCCAGACGATGAAGAGCGTGCCCAGTGCCTGCAGGAAACCGTGGGCAAGCTGGTTCATCTGCACGGCGTGCACCACGGCCATGACGAACTCCCACAAAACCATCAGGCTCGCCATGACCAGTGCTATGGCAAGAAGTACATGGAGCAGATGATTGAACGCATGAAGCGCATTGACCAGGCGATCCTCGAATTTGACCTTCTGATTCTGCATAACGGGCGACAACAGGTTCCTGAAACATGACCCGGCACTGATAACAGAAATCGGTGCAACGGCGCTCTTTTCTTCAATTACGATAAAGCGCTCGTTCCGGCCAAGGAAAAAAGATCTATGCCCCTCTCACTGAATCAGGTGGCACCCTGAGATCGATATTTGCCTATATTTGAACCGATTGTTTATCTGCCAACCATTACGGACCCAACATGGAAACAGCACACAACAACGTGATGATCATTACAGGTGCCTCGACGGGCATTGGTGCTTCGACAGCGAAACTGGCCATCGAGGCCGGATGGAACGTCGTCCTGGCTGCACGATCGACCGACAGACTCCAGAATCTCGTTTCCGAGCTCGGCAGCGAACGCTCGCTCGCCATCCCCTGTGATGTTTCGGACTGGGACTCACAGAAAAACCTGATTAACCTGACGCTCGAACGATTTGGAAAAATCGATGCGGTATTTGCCAACGCAGGATTTTCGAAAGGCTCGACATTC
Source organism: Chlorobiaceae bacterium (assembly GCA_013334925.1). Taxonomy (GTDB): domain Bacteria; phylum Bacteroidota; class Chlorobiia; order Chlorobiales; family Chlorobiaceae; genus Chlorobaculum. The sequence goes on along the minus strand of JAAXWP010000009.1, from coordinate 22,845 downwards.
TATGGAGGTGAAGACAAACCGGACGAGTGGCGGGAGATGGTATTGACCAATGTCTATGGCGCGGCGGTAACGGCAAGATTATCATTGCCCGAACTGGTCAGGACGAAAGGCCACTTCCTCGTGACGGGATCGGTCGTGGGCAGGACGACCTCGATCAGAAACCTCTACTCGGCAACCAAATGGGCCGTTACGGGGATGGCCCAGGCTATCCGGAACGAGATGACGGGAACCGGCATACGCGTCACCCTTGTCGAACCGGGCGTGGTGGACACACCTTTCTGGGGGCAGCTGAAAAAGCCTTGTGACGTCGAACTCCAGCCGGAAGATATCGCCCGAGCCGTCATCTACGCCGTAAGCCAGCCTCCCCATGTCGATGTGAACGAAATTCTCATCCGTCCTGTCGGCCAGCCGCTCTGACGTACTGGTTAACTATGGCCATTGCAATAAAAACGAAAAGCCGGAGCTGAACTCCGGCTTTTCGTTTTTATTGAGCAGGGAAATGTCACCATCCCCTTCCGCCTTTATGGAAACCGCGCCCCTGCCTCATGTCGAGCATGGTATCCATCTGTTTTTTGTTCAGTACCGTCGAAAGCTGCTTCAGGTGCCTGCTCTCCAGCATGGCCAGCTTCGCATGATCCTGGCCGATCTGACCGGCAAGATCGACGATTTTTTTATCATCCGGATGCTTGCTCACCGATTCGGCGGCCAGTTCTTTACGAAGGCGGAAAAGCTCCTGACGCAACGGCGCAGCCTCCTGGAAGTGGGCCTGCCTCATGTCCCGAAGACGCGCATCCTGTTTGTCGCTGAGCCCCAGGGCCTGTTTCATTGAATAATAGCCCGGCCGCATAGCACCCGGACCAGGTCCAGGCCCCTGCCTGTAACCGGCTCCAGCTGGAGGCGGGCAAGGTGGAGCAGGGGCAGGGGACGATTCTGCCGCGATTGCCGTCAGGCTACCTGCGCCGAGAAACCCTGCCACGAGGGCCGTAGCAATAATTCTGTTCATCGTTTCACTTGTTTTCATGGTTTACTGATACATCATGCCGGTAACCGTTACGGTACTGAGGCATATTCATCAGATATGACGACCTCAGGCGGGATATCCAGCGCATGAGAACGAAAGAAAAAAAGAGAGCCGGGCATCACGCTCGGCTCTCTTTCAGAAAGTCACGATATGTTCCGGCCAGCTTCCAGCTTAAAGCTTTGTCTTCACCTTCAATCCATCACTCGTCACTTGTCACTCGTCACATCCCATTCAAAACTCATCACTCATCATTAAATAGCCTGCTTGTGATACTCCAGCGTCCAGAGGTTTTTTGTCTGATCAAGCAGGGTGATCTTGACCCCGTATCCACTCCTGAGAAAACTTATGATATCGCGATTGTCACGGAATGAGACAAAACTCTCCTCCTGACTGAATTCATCGGCATAGTGCCCGAAAACCTCGTCTCTTTTGCCGAGCGTTTCAAAAGTCACAATGACCACGTTGTCCACGGTAGCCACACTGACGATGTTTTTGGTCCGGTAAAGATCGAGCCAGGGAGGCATCTCGGCACCAGGCACCCGAACGAGAGGTGCGCCGTTGCGATCTGCAGCCGACGGAGAGGTGCCGTTGTTCAGTGAGGGTGACTCGTCGGTGCGACTGCACCCGGCAAGTCCTATGGTTACAGCCACCACCGCCATGGCGACAGTGCCAAATCTTTTCATGAGATGTTCCCGTTGAATCGGATAATGATACGGAATGCCCGTTCCTGACAGATATTGTGCGCAAAGTTACGACAATTTCGCGTATCAGCTACCAGTGAGCATTTTTTTGTTTATTAATCGTTCCATAATGTTCATGGTTCCCAACCGGCAGCATATGTTTGGTCTATTGCGTATTTTGAACTCCACCGGGTGGGTAGTATCGAACAACCTTCCGTTTTATGGCTCCACAGGATAAATATATCGTTATCGGCGGTCATCGTCACCGGTATGTCGAAGCTGGACAACAGGGTCCGCCAATGCTGCTCGTACACGGCATCTCATCTTCTCTCGACTTTTTCGGACCGTCGATTCCGCTGCTTGCCCGCTCGTTCAGGGTTCTCGGTATCGATCTTCTGGGATTCGGCGGCTCGGACAAACCTGCCAACAAGGAGTACTCCCTTCGCCTGTATGCCGATCTCATCAGGGAGTTCGCCGAAAAAACCGAAGCATCAGGAAATGGACCACTGTACGCAACCGGACACTCCATGGGCGGCAAATATCTCCTGGCAACGGCACTGCTTCACGAGGGCATATTTGACAAAATCGTGCTGAGCAATACCGACGGGTTCCTCACCCTGCCCTCTTTCGCCAGAGGGCTGAGTCTGCCCGGAGTTCGGCATGTGCTCAAGCGGATCGTCACCAGACCGGATGTGGCTGAAAAAATGCTGTCGGCAGCCTTCCACAGCACCGGCAACATTCCGGAGGAGACCTGGAAGAAGATACTGGAGATCGCCGTAGACGATGGTGCGTTCGAGACGGTCATGAGCCTGAACCGGAATCTGCTGAAACTGGACATGCAACGAACCGGCCTGAGGTCTCGCCTGGGTGAACTGAATGTACCTGCACTCATTATATGGGGTGATCAGGACAAGTACATGTCACCGAAAATCGCCCATGTCGTCAAACGGGAACTCCCCTGTTCGAAACTGCTCATGCTCAGGAATTGCGGTCACTCGCCGATGCTCGAATATCCTGAATTGTTCAGCACCGCCATCACGGAGTTCATTCTCAATGATCAACCATCCAACGACAGCTCATGCTCATAACCTTCGAGGGTATCGACGGCGCAGGAAAATCTACCCAGGTCGTCAAACTGAAACGCTATCTCCAGGAACTTGGCCGGGAAGTACTCACGTTGCGTGAACCCGGAGGAACCGAAGTGGCCGAACAGATCCGGGAGCTGCTGCTTCAGACCAAGCATGACATAGCTCCGGTAACCGAGCTGCTCCTGTTCGCTGCAAGCCGCGCCGAGCTTGTCCAGAAAGTTATCATACCGGCTATCGAGCAGGGTGAGGTGGTCATTCTGGACCGTTTTTCGGATTCGACAACCGCATACCAGGGTTACGGACGGGGCCTCAGTCTGGAACTTCTTGCCGAAGTCAACCGGATCGCCACCTTCGGCCTGCGCCCCGATGTCACTTTCTATCTCGACATCACTCCTGAAGACGCGCTGATCCGCAAATTTTCCGAAAAATCACTGCCACTGGCCTTCGATTCCGAAGAGCTCGACCGCATGGAGAGCTCCGGACTTGAATTCTATCGTCGGGTGCGTGAGGGCTATCTCGCCCTCCATACCGCTGAAAGAGAGCGTTTCGAGCTGATCGACGCTCAATTGTCTCCATCCGAGATTCATCAGCGCATCATCACTCGTCTGGAGCAGTTCGAAACAGCCAGACTCACCTGTAATTGATCGTATTGAAGAATTTGCGGAAAACGGAAACCCTTTACTATTGATTCACCGTTAAAAAAGCATGACTGTTAACAGGGATGTACTTTTTTTTAGTAAATTTAAGAACACGGCTTTTTACCATCCTCCTTCAGTCTGCAGCGCATGCATAGAACCATTGTCAACGACAGAAGTCTCCGAACCTGCAACTTTCCCATCACCCTGCAGGATATCAGAACCCTCAAGGAGCTCTATCGACTGAAGGCTGAAACGAGGGATCTCAGGGAGCCTATCGTCAAAAACATCATGAAGCAGCGCGTAGTCGGCAAAGGCTGCATGGAATCGCTGAAAAATGCCCTCTATTCGCTCGAGACCATCTATATCGACGACTACACCGGCCAGCGACTGCTGCGGCTCGACGGTATGAAGCAGATCGAGGTGGACCTGACTTACGAGATCCGGGAACTTCAGAAAGATATCTACTACCTCGAGTACGGCGAAGACCGCTTCATCGAGTATCTGGCAAAATTCATACCCGGATTCAGCGATTATGTGAGCGAAGGCGTCGAGATGCTGCGCGGCAAGCATTTCAGCGCATTCATTACGGACAGGGACGGTACGACGAACAACTATTGTGGCCGATATCGCTCCTCCATCCAGCCGATCTACAACTCGGTGTTCCTGTCTCGTTTCGCCAGAAATCGCTGCGACTACCCGTTGATCATCACCTCCGCTCCACTCAAGGATTTCGGAATCCTGAACGTGTCGATCAACCCCGAGCACATCTTCGTCTACGCCGGGTCCAAAGGTCGCGAATTCATCGATATCGAGGGGCGCTTCAACTCATTCCCGATCGAAAAGAGCAAACAGGTGCTCATCCAGCTCCTGAACGAACGGATGCAGCAGCTCCTGCTCGATCCCTCGTTCGAGAAATTCAACTTCATCGGTTCCGCGCTGCAGATCAAGTTCGGCCAGACGACCATCGCCCGCCAGGACATCACCCGTTCGGTCAACGAAGCCGAATCGGCGGATTTTCTCGAAAAGATCAAGGGTGTGGTCAGGGATATCGACCCTGAAGGCAAGAACTTCAGGATCGAGGACACCGGGCTCGACATCGAGATCATCCTCACCATCGACGTCGACCCGCAAACCGGATTGATCAGGGATTTCGACAAGGGCGATGGCCTGGAGTTCATCTGTCGTGAACTCGGTATCGACAAGGCAAAAGGACCAATCCTGGTGTGCGGCGACACGGCTTCGGATCTGCCGATGCTCCGGAAAGCCATGGAGCTGTACGATGATGTCTGGACGATTTTCGTCACCAGGGATGAACACCTCATGAAACAGGTGAGGGAGATCTGCCCGAAAAGCTACATGGTCCCCTATCCGGACATTCTGCTGACCATACTGGGCCTGCTGTCGCTTTGAGACGATGCGCTTTTTTCTATAACTCTAACTACTGCATGCGTTGATGAGTACCAACTTCAAAGGCGTCATATTCGATCTGGACGGAGTCATCACTGGCACGGCCAAAATCCACAGCCTTGCCTGGGAGGCCATGTTCAACTCCTTTCTGAAAAATTTCGCGGAGGTCAACAACGAGCCTTACGTTCCGTTCGATCCGGCACACGACTACCTGAAGTATGTCGACGGGAAACCCCGCATGGAGGGCGTTAAAAGTTTCCTGGCATCCAGGGACATTGAAATTCCGTACGGCGAGCTCGACGACATCCCGGAACAGGAGACGGTCTGCGGCCTCGGAAACCGGAAAAACAGCCTGTTCACTGAAATCCTCATCAAAGAGGGGCCTGAAGTGTTCCAGACTTCGGTCGAGTTCATCAAGGCACTCAAAGCCCGCGGTGTCCGCATCGGCATCGCCTCGTCGAGCCGCAACTGCAAACTCATCCTTGAGCTTGCCGACCTTGAAGAGCTGTTTGAGACCAGGGTCGATGGCGAGGTATCGATCGAGCTGAAGCTCAAAGGCAAACCGAATCCCGACATCTTCATCACGGCCGCGGCAAATCTGGGACTCAAACCACATGAATGCGTGGTGGTCGAGGACGCAATTTCCGGCGTACAGGCTGGAGCGAGAGGCAATTTCGGCCTCGTGCTCGGCATCGCCCGTGAAATCGAAGGCATCAAGCTGAAAGAGCAGGGTGCGGACATCGTGGTCAGAGATCTCGGTGAAATCACCATCGAAGAGATCGATCGCTGGTTCGCCACCGATCTCGAAAAGGAAGGCTGGAACGTCAGTTACGCATCATGGTCTGCCCGCGAGGAGAAACTCCGGGAAGCACTCATGTCAACGGGCAATGGTTTTATGGGCGTCCGTGGCGCCTTCGAAAATGGTGCGAACTCCCCGTACCACTACCCTGGCACCTACATCGCGGGCATCTTCAACAAGCTGCCATCCGAAGTTCACGGCCAGACGGTCTGGAACAACGATATGGTCAACTGCCCGAACTGGCTTTCGATCGAGTTCCGCATCGGCAATGGCGAGTTCATCAATCCGCTCGAACAGAAAATCCTGAGCTACTCGCAGAACCTCGACATGCGCAGGGCCGTCATGGAACGCGAGATCGTCTTCCAGGACACGCTCGGCTGGATCACCAGGATCAGAAGCGAGCGGTTCTGCAGCATGGACAATCCGCACCTGGCAGCGATCAGATTCACGATCTTCCCGGTGAACTACGAAGCTGAAATCGAAGTACGTTCAGCCATCGACGGGCGAGTTCAGAACAAGGGGGTGGCCCGTTACAGCAGCCTTGCTTCAGACCATCTCGAGCACGTCGACCATGGCCAGGCGGAAGACTCGCTGTTTCTTCACGTCCGGACCAATCACTCGAAGTACGACATCGTCACGCATGCCCGCACCAGGATCGCCTGCAGCGGCGGTAACGTCATGACTCCCGAGCGCGAAATCGTGAGTTCGCCACGCACCATTGCGGAACGGTTCAGGATGACCCTCTCTTCCGAACGCGGCTGTTCGATCGAAAAAGTGGTTGCGATCAACACCTCACTTGACCACGGTCATACTGACCCGGTCTCCGCCGGCCGTGAACATATCGCCAAAGCCGGCAGTTTCGATGAACTCCTCGCCGCACACGCAGCTGCCTGGGAAGGCATCTGGGACAAGGCCGACATGATGATCAGTGGTGACCGCTTCACCCAGAAGGTGATCCGCCTGCACATCTACCACCTGATGTCCACGGCCTCACCACACAACAGGACGATCGATGCCGGTATGCCTGCCCGTGGTCTGAACGGCGAAGCCTACCGCGGCCACATCTTCTGGGACGAGATCTATATCTTCCCGTTCTTCAACCAGCATGCCCCGGAGATCACCAGAGCCCTGCTCATGTACCGCTACCGCAGGCTCGATGCCGCCAGGGAGTATGCCCGCGACAACGGTTACAAGGGAGCCATGTTCCCCTGGCAGACCGCCGATGACGGCCGTGAAGAGACGCCAACCATTCACTACAATCCGAAGAGCGGGGCCTGGGATCCAGATCTGAGCTGCCGCCAGCGCCATGTTTCGATCGCCGTTTTCTACAATACCTGGAGGTATGTGAACGACACCGGCGACACCGAGTTCCTCAACCGTTACGGCGCAGAGATGATGTTCGAAATCGCCCGGTTCTGGGCGAGCATCGCCACGTACTCCCCCGATACCGGCCGCTACCATATCGAAGGAGTCATGGGACCCGACGAGTTCCATGAGGAGCTGCCCGGTTCCGGCAAGCATGGCATAAAGGACAATACCTATACGAACATCATGACGGTCTGGCTGCTCGACAAGGCGCTCGAGATCGGTGAAAAGCTGGATCCAGAGGTAATGGACCGTCTGATGGAAAGCATTCATATCGGACTCGACGAGATGGAAAAGTGGAGGGAGATCGGCAGCAAGATGAACGTGCTGGTCGACCCGGACGGTATTCTCGAGCAGTTCGACGGCTACATGGGCCTGAAGGAGCTCGACTGGGAGCACTTCCGACACAAATACGGCAACATCCACCGCATGGACAGGATCCTGAAGGCCGAAAATGATTCGCCTGACCATTACAAAGTGGCAAAACAGGCCGACGTGCTGATGACCTTCTACACCCTGACACCGGCAGAAGTATGCAGCATTCTCGACGACCTCGGTTACCACATCGCCGATCCGGCCAGGTTCGTCCGGCAGAACTATGCCTACTACGAACCACGGACCAGCCATGGCTCCACCCTCAGCAAGGTGGTGCACTCGATCATATCGAGCTACCTGCATGACGGACACGAGACCGCCTGGAACTGGTTTGCCGAGGCGCTGAAAAGCGATATCAGCGACACCCAGGGAGGAACCACCCAGGAGGGCATTCACTGTGGTGTCATGGCGGGTACCATCGATACCGTCACCCGTTACTTTGCCGGAATCTCCTTCGACGGAGGCATTTTGAACGTCAACCCGAATCTTCCGGCGCACTGGCAGAAGTTCGAAACGAAACTCTGTTTCAGAAACAGCTGGTACCAGCTCGATCTCACTCCGGAGGCCGTCTCGGTCACGCTGCTCGAATCAGATGCAGACACCCTTCCGGCGCGCATCTGCGGACGGGAGGTGACACTCGTCAAGGGAAGTGAAACGGCGACACAGATCGGCTGAAAACGACAAAAACAGGGAGGGTGATCGCCCTCCCTGTTTTGTTATTTTGAACTGAAAGTCTATATATTGAAGTTCACCCGGTTTACAGGGACCATCACCCATTGACCCACAACAGCATATGCGGCTCTCGAACTTTCGTTACACCCTTCCCAAAACAAGAATCGCCGATCATCCGGAATCCCCTCGCGATGCATGCAAGCTCATGGTGCTGAACCGTCGCAAGAAGGAGATCGAGCACAAGGCGTTCACCGACATCACCTCCTATTTCAAGAAAGGCGATCTTCTGGTCGTCAACAACAGCAAGGTGTTCCCGGCGAAGATCTACGGGCAGAAAGAGAAGACCGATGCCAAAATCGAGGTATTTCTCCTCAGGGAGCTGAACAAGGAGGCTGGCCTCTGGGATGTGCTCGTCGATCCTGCAAGAAAAGTCCGTGTCGGCAACAAGATCTACTTCGAGGACGACGTGGTGGCCGAAGTGGTGGACAACACCACCTCCAGAGGCCGTACGATCCGGTTCCTGAACCCGGAGATCGACGTTTTCGAAATGGTCAACAAGATCGGCCATGTTCCGCTGCCGCCCTACTTCACCAGAAAGCCGAAAGAGTGCGACCGTGGCGACTACCAGACCGTTTACGCCAACCAGATCGGTGCCGTGGTTGCACCCATGGCCGGCCTGCACTTCACCATGCCGCTCCTGCAGCAGATCCAGAAGATCGGAGTCAAGATCCTTCCGATCACGCTCCATCCAAGCCTGAGCACCTTCAACGCCATCGAGGTCGAGGATGTGTCGAAGCACAAGATGGACTCCGAGTACTTCAACATTCCCTACCAGACGGCCATGGAGATCAACGAAACCAAGGTCAACAAGAGTGGCCGGGTCTTCGTTGTGGGCACCACCACCTGCCGTGCGCTCGAGGCCAACGCAACCGTAGAGGGAAAGATCAAGTTCGGTCAGGGATGGACGGACAAGTTCATCTATCCGCCTTACCACTTCAAGGTCACCGATGCACTCATCACCAACTTCCAGCAGCCGGAGACGACGCTCATGATGGTGGTCAGCGCATTCGCCGAACACCGCCTGCTCATGGAAGCCTACAAGACGGCACTGAAGAACAACTATCGCTTCCTCGCCTACGGCGACGCAATGCTTATCGTCTGATCACCATATGAAGTCACTGGTCATCATTGCCGCAAGCGGCGTCGGTAAGCGAATGAAGCTCGAGGGCGGTATGAGCAAGCAGATGCTCGAAATCGGCGGCATGCCGGTCATCGCCCATACCATCAAGGCCTTCGAAGATGCATCAACGGTCGAGGGTATCTATATCGCCACCAAGGCGGACAGCATTGCCCAGCTCGAAGAGCTGATCGAACGGCACGGATTCCGCAAGGTTCGTGCCGTCATCGAGGGCGGCAAGGAGCGACAGGACTCGATTGGCAACTGCATTGCCCTGATCGAGGCTGACATATCGGACTCCGGAAAGATGCCGGACGCCATCCTCGTGCATGACGGCGCCCGTCCCTTCATCCAGCCGGAAGAGATCGACGACATCACGAGGCTTTCGGCACAGTATGGCGCCTGTGTGCCGGCAACCCGGCCGAAGGACACCATCAAATACATCGGCAGCACACCGGAAGTGTTTGGCGAAACCCTTGACCGCAGCCGCCTGCTGCAGGTGCAGACACCGCAGGGATTCGCTCCCGAAAAGCTGATCGAAGCACACCGCATGGCCCGAGACGAGCAGTGGTATGCCACCGACGATGCCGCTCTGGTCGAACGATTCTTCCCTGAACAGGGTATCCGCATTTACGAAACGGATTACCATAACATCAAGATCACCACACCGGAGGACGTGTTCCTTGCCGAAGCCATCCTGGCCGGTCTGAAAAGGAAACGCCAGAAAAGTAATTAAAATCGCCCCGCAATGTTGCTTATTTACCTGCAGCATGATATATTAGGGGCCTTACGGTGAGGTAGCTCAGTTGGTTAGAGCACAGGATTCATAACCCTGAGGTCGAGGGTTCAACTCCCTCCCTCACCACTCTTCAGGACAACGGCCCGGCATTCATTCGGGCCGAGTCCATGTCAACTGTTATCTTGAGCATGTCAATCGCATGTCAAGGTAACCCCAAGCGGGTGTAACTCAGTTGGTAGAGTGTTTGCTTCCCAAGCAAAATGTCGCGAGTTCGAATCTCGTCACCCGCTCTCTCCGGCAGCCCGCAGCTGTCGCCCCCCTCTTCAAGGCAAACCGTCCCGTCATGACCCAGCCAAAATCGATCTTCACCGAACCGATCACTCCCGAAGAGGTCAACACCTCACAGATTGTCGAAGGCCAGATGGCGCGTCATCTCGGCATCGAGATCACCGAAATCGGTCCTGATTTCATGGTGGCGAAAATGCCCGTGGACTATCGAACCATCCAGCGCATCGGCATCCTGCATGGAGGCGCTTCGCTCGCCCTGGCTGAAACGGTCGGCAGCATAGCGGCATCCTATTGCGTGGACCGAGAGCGCTTCTTCATCGTCGGTCAGGAGATCAACGCAAACCACCTCAGACCGGTCAGGGACGGCGAAGGATATGTCTACGCGACAGCACATCCGATTCATCTCGGCCGCAGCTCTCAGGTCTGGGATATCCGCATAAGAAATGAAGAGGGCAAGATGGTCTGCATCAGCCGCTTTACGGTTGCCGTCCTGAGGAAACCCGACGTCTGAAGCTGTTTTTCGGGAGTCTCCGGACGTTTTTCGGGAAACTTTTCATACCTTTCGTTTTCATTCAGTCGTAATTACCATTTAGAGTTAACAGGCATGCTGGCTGACGATCTTCATACCCCCGAGACCGCTTCTCCGACCACAAACGGCACCGCCGAGACCCTCGAACGCCTCGCCAGAGAACAGAAATCACGAAAGAAATGGCTGCTGGTCCAGCCAAAGAGCTCAACCAGCATGATGGTCGATTCAGGGACCGTCAGCATGCCGCTCAATCTTATCATGGTAGCCACGCTGGCCGGCAAGCTGTTCGACGTCACGCTCATCGACGAACGCACTGGCGACCCCGTTCCTCAGGACTTCTCGGGTTACGATGTCGTGGCCATCACATCGCGGACGCTCAACGCGAAAAACGCCTATAGCATCGGTGACCGTGCCAAAGCACAGGGAAAGATCGTGCTGCTCGGCGGTGTCCATCCCACCATGCTGAACGACGAAGCACGCAGCCATTGCACCAGCGTCATCTATGGCGAAGTGGAATCGGTCTGGGAAGAGCTTGCCACCGACATCATCCGCGGCACGATGAAAAGCTTCTACAAGGCCAGCGAACTGCGCCAGATGACCACGATGCATCGACCAGACTTCAGCTACGCCCTGAACTCGCCGCACGCAAAGAAATACAGCGCCCTGATTCCGATTCTGGCCACAAAAGGCTGCCCTGTGGGCTGCAGTTTCTGCACCACACCGACCATCTACGGCAAGAGTTTCCGTTTCAGGGAGATGGATCTCGTGCTCGACGAAATGCGCGCCCACCAGGAGCGGCTCGGTAAAAAAACGGTACGGTTCTCCTTCATGGATGACAACATCAGTTTCCGGCCGCAGTATTTCACCGATCTGCTGGAAGGCATGTCGAAACTCGGCGTCCGCTGGAATGCAAACATCTCGATGAACTTCCTGCACAAGCCGGAAGTGGCCGAGATCGCCGGACGTTCAGGATGCGACCTGATGAGCATCGGATTCGAGTCGCTCAACCCTGATGTGCTCAAGAGCATGAACAAGGGCTCCAATCGCCTGCACAACTACGAGACAGCCGTCGGAAACCTGCACAAGAACGGCATCGCCATTCAGGGTTACTTCATGTTTGGCTTCGATGACGACGACGAAAAGAGCTTCCAGGCCACGTACGACTTCATCATGCAGAATCGCATCGAGTTCCCGGTATTCTCGCTGGTCACCCCCTTCCCCGGCACGCCATTCTTCGAGGAGATGAAACCGCGCGTCCGCCACTTCGACTGGGACAAGTACGACACCTACCACTACATGTACGAGCCGAAGAAGATCTCCGGCGAGAAACTGCTCGAGAACTTCATCAAGCTCCAGCGCGAAGTCTACAAAGGCAGCGCGATCATGAAGCGTATGCAGGGCAAGCCGCTGAACTGGGTCTGGTTCGTCAACTTCCTGATGAACCGCTTCACCCGCAAGCTCACCCCGGAGATCTACCTTTAAGGGGTAGCGCTAGACTTAAAGCATAAGACCCATGAGTCCTATAGGTCATATAGGTCCCATGGGTCTTATGAGTTTTCAGCCCATTCCGATTCAAATGTCTCTTTTGCCTCCTGATAGATTCAGTAAGATCTTTTATGCTTACTGTACAACATCACCGAGCTCTCCTAGCTCACCAATACGTAATTCTTGATATTCAACTACGTCCCCAACTCCCCCCCCTACTGTCCCCATTCACAATCGGTATCGCAGTTGTATCGTTCAGGCAGCTGGATTTTGGCTGGAAGAAGATTTCGATGTCGACACCGCTTGCAGTGGTCAGGAAATAATAAACGCAAATGCCTTTCCATCTCTTTGGTTGAGTTGTCGATCAACGTTCATTATTCTCGTTATTCAACAACGTCCCTAAGCTTCTTCTCCTTTCCTACAACTCACGTTTTGGATACCCCACTGTAGTGTCGGAACATCAGATTGTGAAATCAAACTATTAAGGTCAAGGTGCTAAGAGGCTTTATCGGGCGACGTTCCCTGAACCGAAGGATTAGAAGGCATTTGGCTACGAATATGAACACTGCCATTCTTGAGAAATAACTTACAGCGCTCCATCAGGTTGTAATCAAAAAGTAGGGCGTTTCCACGACTTCCTTTTAGAAGCTCGATGAATTCGCGAAGATCAAGCAAATGAAAGAAAGCGCCCGTTGATTGCATGGCTTCCATGAATTGTTTCTCAATATCATGCCAATCGCCCCAGTGCATAAGTTCGGTTATGAGGACAATACAATGAGGAGGTTTGTCTCGAACGACGTCCAATTCTTCTCCCGTCGTTGCAAATATTCGATTACCATTAGCGAGGGCCTTACAAGCCCCTCTGAGTTGGCCGATTGCCTTCATTATCTGCTTCTGAACACCTTTGGTTCGTCGCTCTTGATCTCTTTTATATCCCGCCTGTATTACGGAAAGATCCTTTGCTTCAATTAAAAAGCTACCGTACTCGTGGAAAGCAAGAACGTCAGTGAATTCACGAAGTTTTTCGGCAATCTTGACTTGCGGTCCTTTGTGAAGAGTCAGGGGAAAAACAGATTCGAGCGACGCCCAAATTGCACGTTCAAATATTTCGCCTTCGTTTTGGTCGTCAATAATGATCGTTTGATACCCGCGGTTACCAATAAAATTAACTTTATTGGTTCGCCATGGTTCCAGCGATGCATTTATAATGACAAGTGGAATCTGAACCGCATTAGCATATGTATGCGACAAATCGCTCGAGTAACAGAAGCAGTCGAGAACATGAGAGCATTCGGCAGAAAACTCGCCGACATAGAGATCTGGCTTTTGTTCAATTAAAAAAGCTACTTGTGACGCGTCAGTCTCAGTAATTGCGAGGTTGGTCCATGCAAGACATACGTCCATTTCATTAAAAAGAAATACTGGTATCTGTTTTTCGACAAGAAGTCGTGCTAGAGCTTCATGTTCTTCTCGTTCTCGTTGAATACCTGCGATCAGCATAGGAGCATCAGGCATATCTAAAATCCGCACTCCGGTGCTTAAATAGGGACCTTTCTTGCCAAATAGTATATCTAGTGAACAGCCAGTGATAAGAGCTTTGATTGCAGAACTAGGAGCCTTAATTAACAATGCGAGTTCACTACCCCCATTGGCCGGAACGATCCACAGTGAAGCGTTTTCAGATCGCATTTCTTTGTAGACGCGCTCGCTAGGGAAATGCATATGGATTCTAACTTTGATTATATGAAAACTCGAGAAAGAACTCGGGGACGTTGTTGATTAAAACAAATACCGAACAGCGAACTCGATACCTCCAAGAGATCAAGTATATGGCGTTCTTCCATCACATTCAGAGCTGACGTGCGTCCACCAGTTTTGCATGGACACGACCAACATCGAGAGAAGAATCGTTTAAAGTTAAATAAGACTCCCCATACTTCAAAAACACATTGCCGCCGTTGAGGCGACTATAGATTGCCACCGTTACAGCAGTAACAGAAAAAACTCAGGGACGTTGTTGATTAAAACAAACACACAGCGGCGAAGTCGATTCTGATTTATTTTGTGATACCCATGAACCCCGTTCCGAAAGCTTACGGGACCGGGCAATGATGAAGAGTTTATTCACCGGGAGATTTACGCCAGAACAAGGCAATCAGGATATCTTCGTCTGGAAAAGTCAATTCTCCAGCTCAATGCGGAATTTTTTCCCGAGGAAAAAACTTGGGGACGTTGTTGATTAAAACAAACAAACAGCAGCGAAGTCGATTCTGATTTATTTTGTGATATCCATGAACCCCATCCCGAAAGTTTACGGGACTGGGCAATGATGAAGAGTTTATTCAGCGGTGGATTTACGCCAGAACAAGGCAATCAGGATATCTTCGTCTGGAAAAGTCAATTCTCCAGCTCGATGCGGAATTTTTTCCCGAGAACGGTTGCTGCACGGGAGAGGGTTGTCAGGGTCAGGCTGGTATCGGTTTCATCGAGCAGGCGGTTCAGCGCTGTTCGGCTGGTGTGCATTTTTTTTGCCATAGCCGATTTGGTGATCTTCTGCGCTTTCATCTCCTGATCGATCTGCCAGGCGATCACCCGTTTGATCGCAACCGCGTTCGCTTCATCCAGAAGCCCTTCCTCCTGAAGGAATTCATCGAAACTGCTGCCGATATTCTTGTCTCTCATCATGTACTCCTTAGTCTTTTCAGTGCCAGTTGCAGGTCATCCTTGGGTGTCGACTGTGATTTCTTGATGAAACCATGCAACAGGACAATAACGTTGCCTGAAACGGTGAACAACACTCTGGCGATTCGATCTTGCAGGTGAATGCGTATTTCCCACAAATCCTTGTCCAGCTTTCGAACCAACGGCATACCAGGAGGCTAGCCAAACTATACGGTCTTGATGTCTTCGCCGATGATCTTCCGGTCTGCCGTATGCAATTCCTTCAGCCAATCGCGAACCGGTACATTGCCTGAGTCGGTTCTGAATAACCGGACATCGAGTTTGGGGGTGTTCATAGCAAAATACACCATAATAAGTACACCAAAACAAGAGCAAGCGAAAAACAGAAAATCCCATAAGACCGAAAGTCTTATGGGATTATTCATTTACAGCCGATCCACCAGGGCGCCTATCGGCTCCCTGGTGAGCATCAGATCGTTACTTCTCCTCTTCCGGCAGCACGACCTGCAGGTGCAGCTCCTTGAGCTGTTGCATGGTCACCTCCGATGGTGCGGACATCATGAGATCCTGGGCCGACTGGTTCATCGGGAAGGCGATAACCTCGCGGATGTTCTGCTCGTCGCGCAGGATCATCACCAGACGGTCAAGTCCCGGAGCGATACCACCGTGCGGCGGTGCACCCAGCTTGAAGGCGTCGATCATGTGGCCGAAGCGGGCGTCGACCTCCTCCTTGGAGTATCCGGCGATTCCGAAGGCCTTGTACATGACATCGGGGCGGTGGTTCCTGATGGCGCCGCTGGAGAGCTCGATGCCGTTGCAGACGATGTCGTACTGGTAGGCAAGGATGTCGAGGGGCGACTGGGATTCGAGAGCCTCCATCTCGCCCTGCGGCATCGAGAAGGGATTGTGCGAGAAATCGATCTTCTCGGCCTCTTCGTTGTACTCGTACATCGGGAAATCGACGATCCAGCAGAACGAAAGTTCGTCGCGGTCGAGCGGGAAAAGTTCGCCGAAGTAGTTGCGCATGCCGCCCATGATCTTGCAGGTCTTCTCCCACTTTCCGGCACCGAAGAACACCACGTCACCCGTTTCGAGGGAAAGGGTCTCTTTGAGAGCAGCCATCTCACCTTCGCTCATGAACTTGACCACCGGTCCTTTCGGCCCCTCTTCCTTGAACTGGATATAGGCAAGGCCGGCCGATCCGAGCTCTTTGGCACGCTTCTCGGCCTTGTCGTAGAAGAGTCGCGATTCGTTGCCCATGCCTTTGAGCACGAGCGCCTTGACGCAGGAGCCATCCCTGGTATTCGAAGCGAAAACCTTGAACGAGGAGTCGACGAACAGCGAGGAGACATCCTTGATTTCAAGCGGTATCCTGAGGTCCGGCTTGTCGGAACCGAAACGGTTCATGACATCACGATAGCTGATGCGCGGAAACGGGAACTGCGTGATACGTTTCTCGGACATCGTCTCGACGATATGCCTGAACATGCCTTCGAGGATGTTGAAGAGGTCGTTCTGTTCGATGAAGGACATCTCGATATCGACCTGGTAAAACTCTCCGGGGCTGCGATCGGCGCGGGCATCTTCGTCGCGGAAGCATGGTGCGATCTGGAAGTAGCGCGGAAAACCGGCAACCATCAGAAGCTGCTTGAACTGCTGCGGTGCCTGGGGCAGCGCATAGAACTTGCCGGGGTGCATACGGCTGGGAACGAGGAAGTCGCGGGCACCTTCCGGTGAGCTCGAGGTAAGAATCGGGGTCTGAATTTCGATAAAGTCCAGATCGGTGAGGAATTTCCTGACCGCTGCGGTCAGTTTGCTTCTGAACACGATGTTCTCATGAAGCTTCTCGCGGCGAAGATCGATGAAACGATATTTGAGGCGGAGCTCTTCGGAGGTCGGCATCTCGTCGGCAACCGGGAAAGGCAGTGGATGTGCATTGCTTTCGACCTGGATCCTGGAGCCAACGACCTCGATCGCACCGGAAGCAAGTCTCGTATTGACAGTTTCAGCCGAACGGCGCACAACCGAGCCTTCGACACTGATGACCGATTCGGAGTGCAGGCCTTCAGTTGCCTTGAACAGTTCGACGTTCTCCGGCTGGATCACCAGCTGGCAGATACCGGTATGGTCCCTGAGATCGATGAAGATCAGCCCGCCGTGGTCCCTCTTGCGATGCACCCAGCCGCCGAGTCTGACCTGCTCACCCTCCATCTCCGGATTCAGAAGGCCGCAATAATGGGTTCGAAAACGGTTCTGCAGACTCTGTCCAGGTGTTGGCGTGTTGCTCATAAGCTCTATTGAAATACCTCTTTGGTTGAATTCGAAACTAAAACCCATAATATGCTGAATTTCCGTGACTTGTAAAACCGTTTAATCACCCCGAACAGAGAGGCGGCAAGGTCACGTTTCAGCAAGTCGATAGCCTGCAGTCAGTAAACCAGCTCCCCTCCAAACTCGCTGATGAGGTATCTGACCACCTCGTTGCTTTCCGAAAGCTCCTGGAACATGGTGAATACCGTGCGCTCTTTCGTGCATGCATCCCGTTCGGCATCATAACGGACCTGCAGCTTCAGCGGCAGGCCGTAGAATCCGGCAAGTTCCTCCTCGAGCACCTGCGCGTCATGCAGCAACTCCTCGTACGAAAATTTCCGGCAGCACCCGATCCCCACGATCCCGTGAGGTGAACAGGAATTGAGCTCGCTGGAGTGCAGATGCGATACCAGTACCTGCATCCCCTTTTTTGTGAGATGCTCGAGGAAACGGTGCCATTCGAGCCGGAGCTGTTCAAGGGTAATCAAAACAGAACCGTCTCCGACTGGCGTCGCTCCGTCCTGCTGCGTCCTCGCTGCCTGTGGCATTCGTGGCTCGACGTTGGCTCCAAAGCTTGAAAACGCATCTTTCCACGAGCCGAGATCGAACTTCTTCTGGCCGGATGATGGTGCTCGCTCAACGTTACGGGCAGACACTGATGGAGCATCGTACGCTGCTGGCGGAGGCGGAGGAGGTATGGGTGGCAATGACGGTGAAGGCGCCGGTGGTTCCGGCAGTGAGGATGTGGAACGGGTCTCCCCGACCGGAAGCCGTTTGGCTGCGGCGGGTACCGGAGTGGATGAGGATGCCGAGCCCGAAGAAGCGGCTATTGGCTCAGGAGAGGCTTTTTTTTTTCGGCCGCCGGAGCGGAAACGTCACCCTGACGACCGGAACCGCCAAGATCGATGAGCTTCAGCAGCGCCAGCTCGAACCGGAACTGGTGTTCGGAGTAAAACTTCAGTTCACGCTGGGTCTGCAGCAGAAAATCGGTCATGGCCATGAGCGCCGCTGGCGATATCTTCGCCGCATCGCGCTGGTATCGCTCCTTGACCGGCTCCGGCCTTTCGATGAGGCGGCTGGAACGCAGGTTGTGGATGATGAGGAAATTCCTGAAATGCTCGATGAGTTTCTCGATGAAATCCTGCTCATCGTAACCATTGCGGTTCACCATCATCGCCACGTCGAGCATCGCGGCGGCATCACCTGAAACGATGGCATCGGTCACCATGAAGAAATGGTCGTCATCGATATAGCTGAGCAGTTCCGATACCTTTTCGTAGCGGATCGCCTTCGAATCTTCCGCATCGAGGGCGAACGCGATCACCTGGTCAAGGATGCTCTGTGCATCACGCATCGAGCCCTGAGCCTTGCGAGCCACAAGCTGCAGGGCATCGGCATCGGCCGTAACCCCCTCGGCATCGCAGATGAACTGCAACTGCTTCTGGATCTCGACAATCGGAATGCGCTTGAAATTGAATCGCTGGCATCGCGAAGCGATCGTTGCGGGAATCTTGTGCAGCTCCGTGGTCGCGAAGATGAAGATCGCATGTGGCGGTGGCTCCTCCAGAGTCTTCAGGAAGGCATTGAATGCAGCCGTCGTAAGCATGTGCACCTCGTCGATGATATAGACGCGGTATCGTCCTTTCTGCGGGCCGTAACGAACATTATCGCGGAGCAGACGGATATCGTCGACGCTATTGTTGGATGCCGCATCGAACTCGGTGATGTTCAGACTCACGCCGGCGTCGAAATCACGGCAACTCTCGCATTCGCCGCAAGGCTCGGTGACCTCCTTCAGGTAACGGGGGTCGTCGATCATCCTCTGGCAGTTGACCGCCTTGGCGAATACCCTGGCAGCCGTGGTCTTGCCAACACCCCTGAGCCCCGAAAAGATATATCCATGACCGACCCTTCCCATTCTCAGGGAGTTCTGGATGGTGCCGGTTATGTGTTCCTGGGCCGTAATATCCGCAAATCGGGATGGCCTGTATTTACGCGCTATAACCTGATAACTCATGTATCGCTTGATATTGTATCGTTCAGCAGCTCAATGACCGGCACACTCATACCGCTCCTGAGCGCCTCTTCCACTCCCTGACTGATTGCCGAAAGCCGGCTGCCCATCCTGGCCTCCGCCATCCCCTCCTCTCCCCTGACGATCTCCGGTGGAAGTTTCGAGTAAAGGTCGTAAACCGTGAGCGAATGCAGATCGGCGCTGGTTGCCAGCCCTCCGTCTGCGGTCTGGTGAATAACTTCGTTCTGTAACAGAAAATCCACAATACGGCTCAATTTACTACGGTCGGCAATATTTTCCGCCGCAAAGAGCTTTTTCATGTTCATGAAATGTCCTTCGTTCTGCCCTTGCCAGACATGTTCGAGAATGGCAAGGGTTTCTGGTACTCCACGCAGGGGGGCGAAGCTCCTCATACTGCTGACTTCCTGCGTACGGTATCCAAGCGAGTAGACAAATTCAGCCCCGGTCAGCACCACTACCCACTCGAGGTAAACCCAGAAAAAGAGCATCGGCACCACCGACAGGGCACCATAGATGTGCTCGAAAGTGGCGAAGTTTGAGACATAGAAAGTAAACCACTTTTTGGCGAGTTCGAACAGCACCGCAGCCATCAAACCTCCGGCACACGCGTGAACGAACCTCACCTTTCGATTCGGTACGATCAGATAGAGCAGCGTGAAGGTTACTATCGAATTGAGCACAGGTATCAGAGAAAGCAATCTGGTCTTCATCTCCAGCAAAGCCCCTTCGGTGAATACCGCATACCAGACGAAAGAGCTGGCCACCAGACTGGTGCCGATCAGGACCGGACCAAGCGTCAGCACTGTCCAGTAGAGTGTGAATCCCTGAACAAATTTTCTGGGGGCATGGATTTCCCAGATACCGTTCAGCGTCTGATCGATCGTGGAAATAAGGAACAGGGCGATGACGACGAGGAACACGCCTCCGATCGTAGGCACGGTAGAGGCTTTGTCGATGAAGGCCCAGAGATATCCTTTCAGCAGCGCACCCTGTGCCGGTGCGAAGTTCTGAAACAGGAAGTCTCCGATGTAGCGTTTGATCAGTGCGAAAAACGGAAATACCTTGAGCGTCGAGAGTATCACGGCAAGCAAAGGCACCAGCGAGAGCAGTGTCTGAAAAGACAGGGAGCCTGCACTCAGCAGAATTCGATCCTGCATGAAGCGCCTCCCCATGAACGACAGGAGGGCGAACGTACCGGATCCCGCATGCCGGAAAAGGCCGCTGAAAGATATCGATGACGTCAGTTTTTCTCTCATGAATGGTGCGTGTTCAGACCTGACGCGGCGCGGCTGGAGGACATCCGGACAGGTATCTTCGTTCAAGGTAGAAATACCGTCGGATAAAAAAAACTTCACCCTGGTTTGACCGGTCGATGTTGCAGGTCGGTGTGCCGTTTCTTTTTTTGAAATTTAACTATATTCATTATTAGTTTTTATGTGCACTCGCACACCGTGATCCACAACGGCAGATGCCGTATAACAACAATGACCTTAGCAGACACACCTACAAAAAACAGGATGGAGCGCTTTATCGACCGTTGTCGCCAGGAAGGGCTCAAAGTCACTCCGCAGCGTATAGCCATCTACGAAGTTCTACTCGATTCGAAAGACCACCCTTCAGCCGACACCGTTTACCGGAAAATGTCCGCAACGCATCCAACCATCTCTTTTGACACGGTCAACCGGACCCTGCTAACCTTCGCTGAAATCGGCGTCATCGACATGGTCGAGTCCTACTCCGTATCACGCCGGTTCGACACTGACACAAGCCCTCACCATCATGTCCACTGCATCAGATGCGGGCACATTGCCGATTTCGTTTCACCCGATATCGATGCGATCATGCTGCCTGAAGAGATTATCGGGGAGTACCAGGTGATCGGTAAACGTACGGTTGTCAGTTGCGTCTGTCAGGAGTGCGCCAGTAAAAATGGGTAAGACGTCACTCGTGACACGAAACACGTGACAGGTGACCGGTGACGCGGAATAGGTAACAAGCGCTATAATGCGAAGTAAATAAAAAGCCCGCCATCTGAACTGCAGAAGGCGGGCTTTTTTTACGTTCTGAACCTGCGGGATCAGGCCGGCTTCACTGCTTCGCAGAGCAGGTGACCATACTTCCTGACTATGCGGACATCGGTGAATCCGATCGCCTCGAGGATCTGCTTGTATGCGTCCTGCTCCTTGAATCCAAGCACGGAGAACGGCATACCTGCACCGAGGATGTAGTGGCTCAGGTAATCGAAGTTCGGGCTCTCCTTATCGTCGATGATCATGTCGAGGATGAGGACCTTGCCACCGGGCTTGATCGCATCGAAAGCCTTGCGGCACATCATGTCGGTCAGCTGTTCGTTTGCGGAGTAAAGAATCCTGCAGAACATGACAGCATCGGCGTTCGGATATGCTTCTCTGTAGATATCCACGGGAATACCCTTCAGGCGATCGCCAAGCCCTTTCTCTGCAGCGTTTTCGTTGACCAGATCGATCGCGCCGGGAAGGTTGAGGATCGTCGACTGCAGTTCAGGATACTTTTTCAGGATGGCAGCGGAGATGTCGCCGATACCGCCGCCTACGTCGACGAGAGTTTTCGCCGATGAGAGATCAGCCTCTTCGACAAGCAGCTTGATGGCGAAATGGGCGTTGCTGCGGTGAATCTCTTCGAAATACCAGTTGTCTTCCCTGGTGACCGGAGGATAGGCAACCTCACCTTTATAGTTCATGTTGCCCCTGACGGCATCGGCGATCTTCAGGTAGAAGGTATCGGCCATGTTGGCCATCGCTTTCGCGACGGGAACCATGTACAGGTTCGGATCGTTCGGCAGGAACATGTTCTTGGCGAAGTCGGACAGGGTCCATTTGCCGTCTTCCAGGTTGGTGACACCGATCTGACGGAGTGCTTCCAGGAGCATGGCCAGCCTCGGGGGAACCGCACCGGCGTCAGCAGCGATAGCTTCGACGGTCTTCGGTTCGTTGGCAAGATGGGTGAACAGGTCGAGCTCGAGGGCAGCCTTCAGGCAGCCAAGTTCGACGAGGCCCTTGAAGATAAGGTCGTTGGCCCTGTGGCTCTGCTGGAGTAACAACTCGCTGGAATTCATGGTGTTGAATGCTCTTTGGTTAGGAAAAAATTACTTGGAAATGGTGACTCCGGAACGATCGTCGACGCTCCTGAAGCTGTGAAGGCCTGAAGGCAGGCTGGTTGGCCTGCCTGGCTTGATGTCTGAGGGATGACTGCTGCCGGATTTCGAGTCCCCGCTCCCTTTCGGAGTTATGAGAAGAGGCTTGATGGAGGTACTGCCAGATAGTTCAAGTCCACTCATGCATTGTCGGTTCATATTACGAATTCCCGTGGTTCCGGGCCGGCATCTGCCGGACTTCCGGACAGTCGCTGCAAGGCAGTGGGCGATCAGCTGGTCGCCCTCTCGTACCGTGCATCCCTGCGGTGCTCCTTGTGGTTGTCCAGATCGAACGGGATATGCAACCACTTGTCCTGGAAGTACGCGTCGCCCGGTTCGAGGCCTGCGAGGGTGACCGGAAGCGTAATGATCTTGCGCTGGTT
>JAAXWP010000061.1 GCA_013334925.1 Chlorobiaceae bacterium | reverse complement strand
AAGCCCACTTGAAATCATTGGGCTGAAGCCCATAAAATATTTGATATCCTGTACCCCTGGCTGAAGCCAGGGGCTATTGAAAAAATCTAAACCTATCCGTATTTGCAATTAATTCAGTAAGTTACAGATGAACTTCAAGGACGGGGCTGTTCGAATACATCCACCTGTTTACAGATTCGCAATGGATTCCAGGGCTTCGGAATGATGCTCGATGCCAGGTTGATAAGCCCGCGGACAATGCTCGAGTATGTAAAGACATAATCCGCGAGTACGAATAATTCACATCAACATTGCAGCAAATCTCACTCAGTCTTGCTGTCGAGGGAGTGGCTGGATGCGATGGCAGCGGCTTTGCTTGCCGGGTAGAGACTGACGAGCAGACAGAGAACCATGGTCGTTAGCCCCACAGCAAGGAAATCTCCCGCATGCATGCTCACCGGATAGGCATCGATGATGAATGCGCTTTTTGAGGGAAGCTGCACGATCCCCCAGGTCTGTTGGGCAAAGCAGATGCACCAGGCCAGGGCCGATCCGATAGCCGTGCCGAACAGACCGGTCAGTCCGCCCTCGACGATGAAGATGGTCATGAACTGCGGCTTTTCGAGACCGAGGCAGCGAAGGTAGAAGAGCTCCTTCTTTTTGTCGATGACCGTCATGGCAAGCGACCCCGTAAGGCTCAATACGGCGACCATGATGACAAGCATCAGGACGCTGAAGCTCGCCCACTTCTCGATCTGCATGACCGCAAACAGATCACGATACTTTTCTTCGATGCTGCGAACCTTGAGCTGGTGGCCGAGCCGCTCAGATGCGAGCCATTGCCGGACATTGCGTTCGAGCCGCTCGTCGGAAAAACCTTTTCCACCACGGATATCGATACCCGAATAACTGCCGGCACCAAGCAGCAGCGTGTTCCGCGCAAGAGAGTCTGACATGAGGACGTAACGGTCATCGAAAAGTTTCTGCAGGGAGAAGAGCGACGCGACGCGAGCTTCGGACATCGACAGGGCCGGCAGAAGTTCAGGCTGCGAGAGCGCCTGGAGGCCGACCGAGATCAGCTCCGGGCTGAACATCCTGACATCGCTGTCAGGCGCGAGCCCCAACCGGTAAGCCAGGCTCTGCCCGACCGATACACTGCCGGAGCCATAGTAGGGCAACGCTTCCCTTTTCTGACGCAGGATGCGCTGATGCGCTTCATCGGTCAACCCTTTGACCACTACGAGTTCGCTGTGCTTGCCACTGGTCAGTACGGCCTGACCTTCGGCGAATGGCTGAGCCCAGTCAACACCTTCTACCTTTTTTATGGCGCGAAGCAGCGAATCTGATACCGCCATAGAGCGCCCTTTTGCCGGAACCAGCTGAACAGGGCTTTCAATGGTCGCGAACAGGTCCCTTGAGAGCTTCTGGAAGCCATTGAGCACGCTCATGACGACCAGAAGTGTCGAAACGCCGACAATGATACCTCCGAGACTGATGGCGGAAATGATGTTGATGACCCTGAACCGCTTGCGTGCGAAACTGTAACGGCCGGCTATCCATAATCCGGTATTCATGTTCATCGTCGTTCCTGTCCTCTCATACGGTCAGTGCTGTGCCTGGTTTAAGCGATGCGGCAACCCTGGACGGTATGAATGCGAACAGGATGGTGAGCACCGCCACCCCGCAGGAGACCACCAGATAATCGGCAGGGTTGATCAGGATCGGCACATGTTTGATGAAATAACTCTTCTCCGGTAACGTGATCAGATGGAAACGCTGCTCGAAGAGCGAAAGACCCAGAGCGAGCAGGTTGCCGGAAACGATCCCCACCAGGGAGATCATGAAGGCCTGGGCCATGAAAACGACACTGATGCGACCGGGCTCGAGACCAAGGGCCGACAGCATGCCGATCTCTCTGGTCTTTTCGATGATCAGCACCAGAAGGGTCGATACGATATTGAATACTGCCACGACCGTGATGGTCACGATCAGGAGTGGGGTGATGTTCTTCTGAAGCTTCAGCCACTCGAAAAGATTGGCGTACCGTTCATAGACCGTGTAGGTGAAGAAGGGATACCCCAATGCCCCGGCCACTTCAGACGAGATGGACGGGAGTGACCTGAGGTCTGATACATTGGCTTCATAACCGCTGATCATTCCTGGCTGGTAACGCTGCTGGAGTGTGTTGAGATCGGCAAATACGACAACATCGTCGAACCCTTCATTCAGACCGGTTTCATAGATACCGGCAACCCTGGCGACCTCGAGATCGAGGCTCGAGAGCAGTTCGACGACCGACTCCCGTGAATCGGGCAATGCTCCACCCCTCTTGCCGCCAAACCCGACGATCATGATCCGGTCTCCGGCCCTGACTCCCATGGTTTCGGCCAGTGATTTTCCGAGCATCAATGGGAGAGCTGCGGATGAATCACTCGGCATCAGCTTTGCCGCCGACGCTCCGCTGCCAAGAAAACGGCTTGCAGCATCGGGGGGTGTCCCTCTGATGACAGCGGGAACGACCGCCCCGTAACGCCCCCCGGCATCCCGGCTTCTGAGCATGACATTCATTTCAAGAAATGGAGATGCCGAAACAATACCGTTTGTTCCCTTCAGACGATCGAGATCGTAACGGGTTTCGGGAAACAGGCGGTCATCGGGTTGGCGAACCTGAAGATGCGAGGTGAAACGGATCAGCTTGCCCTCGATGATCGATGCGAATCCGCTGACGATCGAGAGTGTGAGTATCAGTGCAGCAGTACCGACAGCAATCCCAACAACCGATGCCATCACAATGAAGGTCGGTCTGGTCATGGACCTGGCCTTGAATGCAAACCGCCTGGCAATATACAGTTCCGTTTTCAAGCAGGCTCCTCCTGCATCCGGTCAATAGCGAAGGCGATCACTCGATTCCTTCCGGACTCCTTTGCCTGATAGAGCGCATGGTCAGCATTGTTGATAAGTGAATACCAGTCGGCAGCATCGTCCGGCCAGGTCGCCAGCCCTATGCTGACCGTGAGCTGGCCGCCCGGCATACCGTGCTCGTGATCGAATGGCTCGGCGGAAATAATCTGCCTCAGGCGTTCAGCTATTTCAATGCTCTTTTCACGACCGGTCTTGGGAAACAGGATGGCAAACTCCTCGCCTCCGAAGCGTGACGGAATATCGGTAACCCTGCACTCCTCACGGATGATGGCGGCAATCCTTGCCAGGACCCGGTCTCCTTCGATATGGCCATAGGTATCGTTGTAACGCTTGAAGTAGTCGATATCGATCATGGCAAGCGAGATACTGTCGCCGAAACGTCTGGAGCGCTCGACATCGATGATCAGGTGCTCCTTGAAATGCCGGTAGTTGTAAAGACTGGTCTTTTCATCACGGATGTAGAGTTCGTCGAGCTTCTTGTTCTTCTCCTCGATGTCGCGACAAAGTCCGGCAACCGACTCGGTGATATACCTGATTTCGGGCGATGGCGAAGAGGGATCGCAGAGGATGGTTGTCGCAGCTTCAGCCGTATCGTGCACACTTTCAGGAAGGTCCCGGTTAAGCTGCGTCAGCCTTCGTGCAAGCATGTTCATCGGCAGAAGCGAATGGCGATAGTTCGACACGAGCAGGTGGCCGCCTGCCAGCACGATCATGGACATCAGAAGTGCGATGAACACCAGGTAATAGTGCAGGCTTACCTCGATGGACTCTCCTCCGATACTGATGCTTCTTGCGGTTGATTCGATAAGGGCATCGAGCTCGATGAGTATGAGCCCAAGCGACGCCCTGCTGATATTACTGCTGAAAGCCCCCTTGCCACTGAGCCATGCGGAGATCTGACCTCCTTTGCGAATCGATACGCGGCGGCCATTTTCTGCAAAACGCGCGCGTTCGAGAACAAGACGAGACTGGAGCTCGCTGTTTTCGGTAGCGGAGAGCTCTGGATCGGCAAGGTGGCTCTCGATCGAGACCAGCGCAGCTCGGCACTCGACCAGATCCCGGTAGAACTCCTGATCGTCAGCGAGTGCTTTCAGCTGACGAGTCTGGTACAGACCGAACCACGCCGTGCCGACGATCATCAGCAGAACCGCAACCGTCCCTGCGATGATCGCGGTGTTCAGAGTTGCTCTGCCTTGATTGTCTTGATCCGCTTGCATGCGCTATTTAAGAATGATGGTTCGAACCGTCTGGTTGTAAGGCGCCATGTCCCCTCTTTCGAAATACTTCTGCCCCTCTTTTGACAACCAGGCCCCGAATCCGGTGGCGGTGGCATCGAAGGGATCGTAAAGGTAATAAACAATCGAAACGAGCGGATACGCTCCTGAATAGACCGTAGACGGCGAGGCCATAACCGGGCTGTCTTGTCCGGTTTTGCTGAGAGGAAGCGCCTTGATGTATCTGCCCTGGGGTGAATGAAGGATAAGGCCGTACTGGGTCATGGTAACAACGGCAGCGGCCCGCTCGTCTCCAGCAACCCGATCGATCAGCGCACCGGTGTCTTCCGATGCCGAGGCACTGAGACGGCGGGCACGTCCAAAAAGCAGTGACGAGAGCATTGCCTGCGTGCGGAAGTCACTGCCATCGACACAGGTGACAATCGACCCCGGTTTTCCTCCGGCTTGCGACCAGTCGTTCAACTCGCCGGAAAAAATGCCTTTCAGGAGTTCAACGGAGATCGAACGAATCGGATTTTCACGGTTGACAATGAAAACGAGGCCATTTCTGGCAATCGGTTGCCGTTTCAGCGGACGGTTCAGTGAGGTGATGACCGAATCCTCTTCCCTGGTCAGCGCTCCGTCGATAACGGCTCCCCCGGTGACACGATCGATGAGCCGGAGCAGCGTACGTCCCGAAGGTTCCGGCTTCAGGGAAACCTTTGCTTCGGGGTAGTGATCCGTAAAGGTGCCTGCCTGCAGTTCGATGACCGATATGAGCGATTTGTCTACAGCCACAGACGCGGCCCCTCTTGTCGGCGTTCTGGAAGGAATGAGACGTGAGTTTTTCTGATCTGAAGGAGACGGACGCATCCAGAGCCATACCGGCACCACGAGACCTGCGGCAAGCAGCACCGATATGAGTATATAGCGAACTTTCTGGTTCATGAAGTACCGCAATCGTTATTGCCCCGGCGATTTAAAATGACAGATCCTGAACTTTCGAACTTTCGTGTCGTTGAGTCCAGTTGTCGCCAAAGTAATAAAAGGTTTCTGGCCGAAAGGCCGAATTTTCCGTTAATGCGCCATCAATCAGCGCTGTCTGTTCCAGAGAGTGCAACCCCGAAAGTATACCACATGATGCATCATTCAGGATAACCGCTCAACACCGGTCGAGTCCCTTTCTGGCAAACTCTATGCTTACGACGCATTAAATATATACGAAAAAAGAACATGCCGGCAATCATGACGATCTTGTAAAAAAAAGCGGAATGCGTGCTTTCTGTTATTGGTTTTCACCTCGAATTCTGTAATATATCCGCTTTCCCGAATATTTATTCACCCCTCTCCAGAGGAGTGGTAACGACCGACAGGACAAGACAATGGATCACTCGCAGCAGCAAAGCAAACTCACGGCATCGATCATCGGCGCATCGGGTTATTCAGGTGCAGAGCTTACCGGTATTCTCATGAAGCACCCGTACATCAGTCTGGGTAAATTATATGCACATACCCAGGCAGGCAGGCACTTCTCGGAACTTTACCCTGCCATTGGCTGCGATCGGGTCTTCCAGTCCTGGGAAGGTGACGCTGACAGCGACATCTGTTTCCTGGCACTGCCTCACGGCGAAGCGTTGCAGATCGTTCCAGGCCTTATCGCTGCCGGGAAAAAGGTCATCGACCTGTCAGGCGATTTCAGGCTGAAGAACATCACGGAACACGAAAAATTCTATGGCGGCAGCAAAGAGTCCGGAGCTTTCCTTCAGTACGGTATGCCGGAACTTTTCAGAGAGGCGATCTCCAGCTCGACTGCGATCAGCAATCCCGGTTGTTACGCTACAAGCATCATTCTGGGACTTGCTCCTCTTTTCAGGAGCGGTATCGAGGAGCTCAAAGTTGAATCGGTGAATGTCACTGCCGTTTCGGGGATCTCTGGCGCCGGCAGAAGCGCCAAAACGGAACTCTCTTTCTCGGAGATGAGCGGAAACGTCCGGGCCTACAAGATCGGCTGCCATCAGCATACGCCTGAAATCATGCAGACACTCGGCAGCTCGGCCCTGAATCCGGCATTCGGTTTCGTATTCACCCCGATGATCGCACCCTATGTCAGGGGGATCTATTCGGTCATGAACGTGCAGCTCAGAAATCCGGTTTCGAAGGAGTCGATCGGTGAGTTTTACCACGATTTCTACGCAACCGCTCCGTTCGTGAGACTGCGCGATACGGTCACCGAAGTCCGCCATGTAGCGCACACCAACTTCTGCGACATCAGCCTTACCTGGCAGAACGACCGATCACTGGTGATTGTCACCGCTATTGACAACCTCGTCAAGGGTGCGGCAGGACAGGCGGTTCAGAACATGAACCTCATGCTGGGCATCGACGAAACGACCGGCTTATTGTAATAACAGAAATCAGGATATCGATCGTGGAACCATTTGAAAAGGCCGCATCGGCCATCGACTCCCTTTTTTCCAGAACCAGCCTTCCGGAGGGCGTGAGCCGTGTTGTTCCAGCCGGGCAGGAGGGCGACGCATTCTGGCCTGCGGGCTTTACACTTTCCGGTATCAACGCCGGCATAAAGCCGCAACGCAAAGACCTGATGCTGCTGCTGTGTGATGGACCTGCCAGCTCGGCTTCTGTTTTTACGACCAATCTCTGCTGCGCGGCCCCGGTCGAATTGTCGAAACGGCATCTTGCCGCTTCCTCCGGTCGGATGCGTGCCGTCATCTGTAACAGTGGCAACGCCAATGCCGCCACCGGCGCGAAAGGTCTTGAAGATGCTCGACGAATGGCTGCCGATACCGCTTCAGCCTTCGGTATTTCTGCTGAAGAGGTGCTTGTGGCTTCGACCGGCGTCATTGGCCAGCTGCTGCCGACCGACAGGATTACCGCAGCCATGCCGACTCTGAAATCGGCATCGGGAGCGCAGCATTGGCGGGATGCTGCCGAGGCCATCATGACCACCGATACCTTCCCGAAATTCTTCGCGGTGGACGTTGCGCTTTCCGGCGGAACTGCCCGCATTGCCGGCATCGCCAAAGGCTCGGGAATGATATGCCCGAATATGGCGACCATGCTTGCGTTCCTCGCCACCGATGCCGAGATCGAACCTGAACTCCTGCAGGAGCACCTTGCGGCAGCCAATGCCGTAAGCTTCAACGCCATTACGGTCGATGGCGACACGAGCACCAACGATATGGCGGCAATCATGGCAAGCAACCGCGGCCCTTCGATTGCACGTGGTTCAGAAGACAGCCGTCTGTTCGGCGCCGCTCTCCGGTCGGTCATGACCATGCTCGCCCAGCTCATCGTGGTCGATGGCGAAGGGGCTACCAAGTTCGTCGAAATCCGGATCGAAGGGGCCAGGAGTGACGACGAAGCCCGGAAAGCTGCCATGACCGTGGCCAACTCCCCGCTCGTCAAGACCGCCATCCATGGCGAGGACGCCAACTGGGGAAGAATCATCGCTGCTGTCGGTCGTTCGGGGGCATCGTTCATCCAGGAGGAGCTCGCCGTATGGTTTGACGCACTGCCGATCCTGAAACCGGGTCTCGATGCGGGATTTTCCGAAGAGGAGGCCAAGAAAGTCATTTCAAAGGATGCCTATACCATCACGGTAAGCCTTGGCAAAGGCAGCGGGGCCGCTGTGGTCTGGACCTGCGACCTGAGCAATCGTTACATCGAAATCAACGGCAGCTATCGCAGCTGACCGGTTACCGTCACCATTCATCAGAATTTGCCATGGAAAAGATGTGCAGCGAATTCCGCCCCGAGGGTAACAAGCCCAAGCAGGCCATCGGCCAGGTGCTTATCGAGGCGCTGCCTTATATCAGGAAATTCGAAGGCAAGACCTTCGTCATCAAGTACGGCGGTGCCGCCATGAAGGACGAGGTGCTGAAAAACACCTTCGCCGAGAACGTCACGCTTCTGAGGAAAGTCGGCATCAATGTCGTGATCGTGCATGGTGGCGGTGACGCCATCACGAAGACCTCCGAGAAACTCGGCATGAAGACCACCTTTGTTCATGGCAAACGAGTGACCGACCGGGAAACGATCGACGTCGTGCAGATGACCCTGGCTGGCAAGGTCAACCAGGATATCGTCCAGCTCATCAATGAGGATGGCGGCAACGCCGTCGGTGTGAGCGGTCTCGATGCCGACACGATCAGGGCCGTGCCATCGCCAAAGGCAGCCCAGCTCGGACTGGTGGGAGAGGTTGCGGAAATCAACACCAAATACATCGACCTGCTCTGTAACGCAGGTCTGATTCCGGTAATAGCTCCGATCGGCTTCGACCTCGAAGGCAACATCTACAACATCAATGCCGACGATGCGGCAGCCGCTATCGCCGTGGCGCTCAAGGCCGAGAAACTGATCTACGTGAGCGATGTCGAAGGGGTCAGGGTCGGAAATCGCTTCCTCAAGACGGTCTGCAAGTCAGACGCCGCAGATTTCATCGAGTCGGGCATCATCTCGGGAGGCATGATTCCGAAAGTGGTTTCGGCCTACCTCACCCTTGACGGCGGTGTACACAAGGTACATCTCATCGATGGCAAACAGCTCCACTCCCTCTTGCTCGAAGTTTTCACCAATGAGGGGGTCGGCACACAGTTTGTCATTGAAATCGAACAGGATAACACTCAACAGGAACAAGTAAAATGAGCCAGCATCAGGCAAAGCAACCCGTTCAGAAGCGCGACTTTCTCGGTTTCACCGGCCTTGATGCCGGAAAGATCATCGAACTTTTCGACTACTCGCTGCATATCAAACGCAATCGAGAAACAAACCGTAACAGCGACGACTTCCGCCCGATCAGAAACAAGACCGTGGCCATGATTTTCAGCAAACCTTCGCTGCGCACGAGAGTGTCGTTCGAACTCGGCGTCTACGAACTCGGCGGTCACGCCATCAGCCTTGAAGGCAAGGCGATCGGCGTCGGTGAGCGAGAGTCGGTCGAAGACATCGCACGTCTGCTGTCGCGATACAATGATGCCATCGTGGCCCGTCTGCACGAACACGAGATCATCGAAACCCTTGCAAAACATGCCGACATTCCGGTCATCAATGCGCTGACCGACCTGTCACATCCCTGCCAGGTACTTGCCGACGCCTTCACCCTTTACGAGAAAGGTCTGTGGCACGAAGGCATCAAGGTCGTCTTTGTTGGTGATGGCAACAACGTGGCGAACTCCTGGATCGAGCTTGCAGGTATTCTCCCCTTCAACTTCGTACTGGCCTGCCCTCCCGGCTACATGCCTGACGAGAAGCTGCTGAAGCAGGCTCGCAGCCAGGCTAAAGGCACGATCGAAATCGTGCATGATCCGCTCGAAGCCGCTCGTAACGCCGATGTGCTGTACACCGACGTATGGACCAGCATGGGCCAGGAGGAAGAAGCGGCAGAACGTCTCAGGATTTTCAAGGATTTCCAGATCAACCGTGCGATGATGTCGGTGGCAAGACCGACGGCGGTCGTCATGCACTGCATGCCTGCGCACCGTGGCCAGGAGATCAGCGCCGAGGTGATGGATGGCCCGCAGTCGATCATCATCGACGAGGCGGAAAACCGCCTGCATGTCCAGAAAGCGCTCATGGTCAAACTCATGAACCATGACGAGTATCGGAAGTTCCATCTCACCCATCGCCTCATGAGGGCGGCAAACGGTCTTGAATCCTGATCCTCAAACCATGAACAAGACCCTGCGACAACGAAAAATTCGTGAACTTGTCGAAAACCGGGAGGTTTCCGGACAGCTCGAATTGCTCGGTATGCTCGAAGAGACCGGGATAAGGGTGGCCCAGGCCACCCTGTCGAGGGATTTTGCCGAACTCGGCATCGTCAGAAAGCGCAGCGGTCATGGCTACCGTCTCGAGCTGCCCGAAACCTCGACCGAAGAGATCATCAGAGGGCTGGTCGGTATGGAGGTTCTGTCGGTGGCGTCGAACGAAACGTCGGTCATCCTCCGGACCCTTGCCGGCCGGGCGCATGGCGTCGCATCGTTCCTTGACCGCCTCAAAAGCCCAGAGATCCTTGGCACCATCGCCGGTGATGACACTGTCCTGATCATTCCGGCATCGATCACGAAAATATCGGCGGTCAAATCATATATTCAGAAAAGCCTTTCACAAACATGAAAACCAGTACTGCAGCATGAGCAAGGAAAAAATTGCGGTCGCCTACTCCGGCGGTCTCGACACGTCAGTCATGATCAAGTGGCTGAAAGACAAATATGACGCCGAAATCGTAGCCGTAACCGGCAACCTCGGCCAGCAGATGGAGATCGATAACCTCGAACCGAAGGCACTTGCAACCGGCGCCTCATCATTCCACTTCGTCGACCTGAAAAAGCAGTTCGTCGAAGATTACATCTGGCGCGCACTCAAGGCAGGCGCTCTGTATGAGGATGTCTACCCGCTTGCCACGGCTCTTGGCCGCCCGCTGCTCGCCAAGGCACTTGTCGACGTCGCACTCGAAGAGAACTGCACCATGCTTACCCATGGCTGCACCGGCAAAGGCAACGACCAGGTCCGCTTCGAAGTGACCTTCGCCTCGCTGGCCCCGCACCTCAAGGTGATCGCTCCGCTCCGCATCTGGGAATTCACCTCGCGCGAACAGGAGATCGCCTACGCCCTCGAGCACAACATCCCGGTATCGGCTACCAAGAAGAACCCCTATTCGATCGACGAGAACCTCTGGGGTATCAGCATCGAATGTGGCGTCCTCGAAGATCCGATGGTACCTCCGCCGGCAGATGCGTTCCAGATCACGACCGCTCCAGAGAAGGCTCCTGACGAGCCGACCGTCGTCGATATCGAGTTCATCGAAGGTGTGCCGGTCGCTCTCGACGGCAAACAGATGAACGGCGTCGACCTGATCGTGAAACTCAACGAGCTCGGTGCAAAGAACGGTGTCGGCCGCCTCGACATGGTCGAAAACCGCGTTGTCGGCATCAAGTCCCGCGAGATCTACGAAGCCCCGGCTGCGACGATCCTGCACTTCGCTCACCGCGAACTCGAGCGCCTCGTGCTCGAAAAATCGGTGTTCCAGTACAAGAAGAACGTCAGCCAGGACTACGCGAACATCATCTACAACGGCACCTGGTTCTCGCCGATGCGCCTCGCACTGGACGCATTCGTCAACGAGACCCAGAAGCCGGTGACCGGCATGGTCAGGGTGAAGCTCTACAAGGGCTCCATGTCACTGCTCGGAAGGACCTCCCCGTTCTCACTCTATAACGAGGAGCTCGCGACCTACACCGAAGCCGATACCTTCGACCACAAGGCAGCCGAAGGCTTCATCAAAATCTACGGCCTCGGACTGAAGACCTTCCACGAAGTGAACAAACACTGATCCGAAGGGGCACGGTTCGCCGTGCGCATTGGGATGTCATCTGCAGGCAGGCACGAAACTCCGTGCCTGCCTTTTTTTATGCCCGGTTTGAGCGGATAGAAACGTTTGAGGCGCATGTGAATCTATCGTTGACACTGTCCAATTCTTGACCCCCAGGGTCAGAGATGTCTTATGAGTCTTATGGGTCCTATATGTCTCATGGGATTTCAGGAGCTCTCGAGTTATTGCTGTTACCGATTGTTGG
>JAAXWP010000060.1 GCA_013334925.1 Chlorobiaceae bacterium | reverse complement strand
AACAGGGCATGAAGGAGTTCAATCGAGTGCTGAAACCCGGCGGTTGCGCGCTGATCATCGAACCGATGATCCCTCGCAATGCTGTCATGAAGAGCCTCTACCTGATCTACTTCAAGAAGGTGCTGCCAAAGATCGCCAGCATGTTCAGCAAATCTTCGTTCGCTTACGACTACCTTCCGAACTCGGTCGAGCAGTTCCCGCAGACCGAAGCATTCACCTCGATCCTGAAGAAAGCAGGTTTCAGAAAGGCAGAATACTTTCCGATGACCTTCGAAACCTCCATTCTGTACGTCGCCACGAAGTGAATGAAGAGGCCAGGCAGGTGCCTGGCCTCTTCACTCTTCTCCGGGACCGCCAGGCACTTGTCTGGCGTCTATTCTCCGGGACCGCCAAGCGCCTGCTTGGCTTCTTCTTTCTTCTCCGGGAACGCCAGGCGCCTGCCTGGCCTATTCATTTTTTCTTCACACTTCTGGCAGAGTTCTGCGATATCCACATACACTTGTGCTGCTCATAGAACGCATTGTTGAAGCCTGATGGCTCCGGTGCCGAACAGGCGCTCGGCGCTCCCGGAGTTCGTGCTCCCGGGGTTTGGCGATCCTGGGAAAGCCCATGGCTTCTTCTCTTCTCCGGGACCGCCAAGCGCCTGCTTGGCTTCTTCATCTTCTATTCTCTTCTCCCAGCTCCACCTCAGTGAATGGCAGAGCTCTGCAATATCCACATACACTTGTGCTGCTCATAGAACGCATTGTTGGAGCCTGATGGCTCCAGGGCCGAGCAGGCGCTCGGCGCTCCCGGAGTTTGGTGCTCCCGAGGTTTGGCGCTCCCGAGGTTTTGCGCTCCAGAGAGAGCCCTCGGCAACATCTCTCTCAACCTCGCCAGTAACCTTGATAAGCACTGGACCAGCGCCATGCTTCAGCGTCAGCACATAAACCGGCTTTGACCGGATTGGTGTGAATGTAATCGATTGCCTGATGCAGATGTTGGTCATTACGGATAAAACGGTCCCAGTATTCCCGCATCCAGAATCCCTGCTTCGGGATCGGTAATCCAAGTTGCACAGCTTTCTCCATGCACGCTCTTGCCGTCCAGGACTTCAATCTCTGCACAATCAAAGCCAGTGAAATAAGCGGCTCAATCAACAGATGCACATGGTTCGGCATGATGCACCATGCGATAAGCCGGTACCGTTCACCATCGAAACGGAGCAATGCTTCCTCAACGAGTTCCGCTATCTCCGCATGGCGTAACACACCGCAACCCATACCTGCATCCAGCCACCGCTCCATTGAGGTTCTTCGTTCAAGCTTCGCCTTCTCTTCAGGCAGTTGAGCAAGCAGCAGTTCAAACTCCCTCAGATTCTCCTGCGGCAATGAATCAGACAGCCGGAATGTCACTGACTGGACAATGTCTCCCGCATCCAGATGCGGCAGATACCCCCGCCAATACCACCCTTTGAATGTATCCATTTTCTCTTCTCCGGGAACGCCAGGCGCCGACCTGGCCTCTTCACTCTTTTCCGGGACCGCCAAGCGCCTGCTTGGCTTCTTCACTCTTCTCCGGGACCGCCAAGCGCCTGCTTGGCCTTTTCATTTTTTCTTCACACTTCTGGCAGAGGTCCGCGATATGCACATACACTTGTGCTGCTCATAGAACGCATTGTTGGAGCTTGGCGGCTCCAGTGCCGAGCAGGCGCTCGGCGCTCCCGGGGTGTGGCGCTCCCGGAGTTTGGCGATCCCGGAGTTCGTGCTCCCGGGGTTTGCAAAAACGCGGTGCGATAATCACTTCACCAGCGCGAACAGCCCCTCGAACTTCACCGCAGGTCCACCGTCACCGTTGATCACTGCGGTGATCGTCATTTTGGCCTTGCCGGTCTCTCTGAACGTCTCGAGAAATTCACCGAAAACCTCGTCGGAGGGCATGGTGCCGGTAGCGTAGATATCGCCCGTCACCGGACGCAGATACTCGACGTTTCCCTTCCGGATGACAATGCTCCCCTTGACTCCCGCTTCTCGAAGGCGCAGGAACAGCAGCCCCCACGAAGAGAGCACCGTTGCGATATAGAGGCTTCCACCGAAAGCCGTCCCGAGGTGGTTGAAATTGTTGGCGAGCGGTGCGAGAATGGTCAGCCCCCTGCCGGTATAGTGTTCGACGGTGATACCCATCGCCTGCGTCAGCGGGATGGCTTTGGTCAGTATCTCCTGAAGTTTCTTTTCCATTAGTGCACTTCGATTGTTGAAAGCCGGATCAGGCCGGAGCCAGTTCAGGCAGGCCTGGCAGGTCGCCCCGGTATCTGGAGTAGTTCGTGCAGACGTGTTCGGAATCGGGCCGGTCTTTGTGGATCCTGACGACGAGATCGACCACCTGTGAAGGTTCGAACACATGGAACATCATGTGCATGTCCTTCGGATCGAACATCTTCCTCGGCATGACCTCCATTTGGAGCCACTGCAGAAGGCCGGTCCAGATTTCACCAAAAAGGATGATCGGCGTTTCACAGATCTGCTGTACCTGTACGAGCTGCCAGGTGTAGAACAGCTCGAGCATCGTCCCGACACCGCCGGGAGCCACGACCACCGCGTCGGAGATGGCCATGAAGGTGTCCAGGCGGCTGCTGAAACGCTCGAACTCCGCCTTGATGTCAAGATAGGGGTTCGGCTGCTGTTCGCGCGGCAACCTGATGTTGAGCCCGATCGACTTGCCACCGTTGGTGACGCTTTTCGATCCGGCGTTCGCCGCCTGC
This sequence comes from Chlorobiaceae bacterium, assembly GCA_013334925.1. GTDB lineage: Bacteria > Bacteroidota > Chlorobiia > Chlorobiales > Chlorobiaceae > Chlorobaculum. The sequence goes on along the minus strand of JAAXWP010000060.1, from coordinate 9,347 downwards.
ATCAGCCCAGGCCCACCACCCGTGACGATATCGAATCCCTCGGCAGCAAGCCCGCGTGCGATGGCATAGACATCGTTGTACTGCTCGTCACCTTCGCTGATTCTGGCCGATCCGAAGATGGCCACCCTGAATTTAGGATCCATTTCCGATTCGTTTAGTGTTACTGCCACGTTTACAACATTCCTGATAATTATGGTATAGCCATCTCCGTTCTGCACCGCTGAAGGCGAGCATGTCCTGAAAGCGGCAGCTAAAGCATCTGCTCGAACTCATCCTCGCCAATCACCCTGACGCCCAGTTTCCGGGCCTTTTCGAGTTTGCTGCCCGCTTCGGCACCGGCTACCACCAGGCTCGTCTTTTTACTGACCGAGGTCACGATACGTCCGCCCCTTTCGAGCACCAGTTGTGATGCCGTCTGGCGATCGTGTCGTTCGAGCCCACCGGTGAAGATGACACTGAGCCCTTCGAAATTGCGGTTCACCAGGGCCTTCGGTGCGGCTGCCTCCATCGGCAAACCGGCCTCCTCAAGCTTCGAGAGCATCTCGTCAACCCAGGTTTTCGAGAAGAACTCCAGGATGCTCCGGGCAATCACCGGTCCGATGTCCGGAACGGCAGCAAGCTCCTCCTCACCGGCCTGGCGCAACCGCTCGATTGAGGGATAGGCATGAGCGAGCTCCCGGGCGGTAGCCTGGCCGACGTGGCGGATACCGAGGGCAAAAAGCAGTCGGGCGTAGCTCTGCGTTTTGCTCTTTTCGAGGGCGTTGAGCACGTTCTGTGCCGATTTGGCGGCCATGCGGTCAAGATCGGCGAGCTGATCTGGCGTGAGGCTGTAGAGATCGCCGGCATCGCTCACGAGCCCTCGATCGACCAGCTGAGCCACGAGCGCCTCACCCAGGTTCTGGATATCCATGGCGTTGCGTGAAGCGAAATGGAGGACACGTCCCCGTTTCTGCGCAGGACACGCCTCTTCGTTCGGGCAGTAGAAGCTGACCTCGCTCTCCGGACGCACGAGCGGTGTGCCGCACTCCGGGCATAACTCAGGCACCTCGATGGCAGTGGTGACTTCAGGACGTTCATCGGTGACGACCGCGACCACCTTGGGTATCACCTCGCCGGACTTCTCGATCATGACCCGGTCACCGACTCGCACGCCAAGCCGTTCGATCTCGTCGAAATTGTGCAGGGTCGACCGGGAGACGGTCGATCCTGCAAGCCGCACCGGTTCGAGCTCCGCCACCGGGGTGATGGTACCCAGCCGGCCAACCTGGAACACCACTCCGCGGAGTACGGTCTTCGCCTGCTGGGCAGGGTACTTGTAGGCGATCGCCCAGCGGGGGCTCTTGGCCGTGGCGCCAAGGCGCTCCCACAGGGTGGTGTCGTTGAGTTTCAGCACCACGCCGTCGGTTTCGAACGGCAGTTTCCAGCGTTTCTCGGACCACTCGGCGATGAATCCGGCGATCTCTTCGACGTTCCGGCAGAGCTTGAAGTGGCCTCCGGTCACAAACCCCATCGAGTCGAGCTGGCTAAGCCGCTGCAGATGTGCAGATGGGCCGCTCTCCCCCTCCCTGAGGAAATAGGCCACGAAGGACATCCTGCGTCGGGCGACCTCCGAAGAGTCCTGCAGTTTGAGCGTACCTGCGGTGGCGTTCCGGGGATTGGCGAAGCGGTCCTCTTCCGGGCGAGTTTCGTTCAGTTTCTCGAAATCCGCCTTGCGCATGAATACCTCTCCCCTGACCTCGATCTCCCCCTGCATGGTACCGAACAGCGGGCCACCCGCCGACTGGAGGCGAAGCGGAATGGCGGGGATGGTCTTCAGGTTCGCCGTGATGTCGTCTCCCCTCGTGCCGTCTCCCCTTGTCGATCCTCGCACCAGCACGCCGTCACGGTAGAGCAGGCTGATGGCCACCCCGTCGAACTTCAGCTCGGCCACGAACTCCGGATTGCTTCCCCCCTCGGCTTCGACAAGTTTCTCGACCCGCCGGCAGAAATCGGCCACCTCTTCGAGCGAATAGGTATTGGAGAGGCTGAGCATGGGTTCGCGATGCACCACGACGGGAAAGACCTTCGTGATCTCTCCGCCGACGCGCTGTGAAGGGCTGTCGGGTGTCACCAGATCGGGATACTCCTTTTCGATTTCGATCAATCGCTCGAGCAATTTGTCGAAATCGTAATCGGAGATGACCGGTTTTGCCTCGACGTAGTAGAGGCGATTGTGCCGGTCGATCTCGGCCCGCAGCGATTCAAGCTCCTTCTGCGCTTTTGTCCTGTCCATACTGCTTTACTTCTTTGATGAGCCAGCCATCGCCCAGCCAGCCATGTTCTTCAGGAATCCGGTCGATCCGGCAAACCCCAGTTTCGTCCAGGTTGCGGCAAGGATCTTCGGATATCGCCAGGCGACCCTGAGCATTACGGTCACGAGCTCGTCGATCGTCATCTCATCGCGGAACATGGCCTGACGGTATCGTTGCGGCAGATCGTCGAGCACGATCATCACCTCGTTCATCATCTCGTTGACAAAGTTCGGCTCATCCGTGCGGGCATCGTAACACATGTATTTCATGAGGTTGGCCATCGATGCGACGTTATGCTCGAACGCGCTCACTCCCGCAAGCGACTCGCGGCCGAGAGCATCCTGATCCAGCAGTGCAGCCAGCCTGGTGGTGAGACGATCGATGTTGCGAACAATCGATCCGAAACCGCAGAAAGTGAGGGGCGAGCCCAGCGATGCCGCATCGCCGAGCAGCAGGATTCGATCGTCGGCAATGACGCGGGTGCAGCCAATGCCGTCATGGAAATAGGCAGGGATGATCCCGTAAACAGGACGGTGGATCGTGAAGCCAGTCCCCGGCTTCTTGTATTCGGGCAGCTTGCGGAAGTAGGTCTCGAACAGGCCGAGCAGGCTCTTGTCATTCGGGGAATCGACACTGTCGTAGAAGAACAGGTAGGTGATGTACTCCTCCCCTCTGGCGGGAAATCCCTCCCAGATGAGCTGACGGCCACCCCTGCCTGAAAGCTCTGCCGGTTCGGTGCTCGCCAGGATCTCCCCCACATCGTAATCGGCATCCTCGAAACCGCTCGCGATGGTGCCTACCGTCGGACAGACATGAGTCTGGGGGCGGCCGCCGTTGAGCTGCATGGCCACCGGCGAAACAATGCCCATCGCATCCACCAGAAGTTTCGCCCTGAACCTGAGCGGAATACCGTCGGAACCGGCTGCCTCGACAACCACATGATCGGCGAACCGGTAGCAGGCGGTAAAGGCGGTACGCCCCATCACCTTCGATCCCTCAGTTTCGAGCAGCCGCTTTTTGGCGATGCCGAGCAACTTGTCGGCGTCGACCGCGCAGTCGAGCACATCATCGATATAGAGCCGTTTACGGCGCTCTTCAGGTGCATGGAACTCCACCCAGCCGGTGCGGTAACTCCTGACGATGCACGCTTCGAGTTCATCCTTCGTGAACACTCCGGTATCGGCAAGACGATGGAGTTCGCTGCGCGAGATGTTCCAGTCGCGGGTCGAACGGGCGGGTTCGCCTTTGTCGATCACCAGCACCCGAAAACCGTAACGCTTCGCCATGACTGCGGCATGCAGGATGCCGAGCGTTCCGCCGGCATAAATGATGTCGTAACTTCCGGAAATTTCATTACCTGAAGTCATACGCGTTCCTGCGCGCAAGACATCGGGCACGGGCAGGGAGAGCTGCTCCCAGTAACGATCGATCGACAGGATCGAACGGAGATGCTCCTCACCACGGTCGATAGCACTGAAGTGGCGGTAGACGAGCGGATAGGTAGTTCTTATCTGTTCAAGCATGACTGGTCTCTGCAATGGATTTATGCCGGCACCGCATGGTTCATGCGGGAATCGCTTTCGATCTTGCCGTCGACGAGGTGAATACGGCGGCCTGCGCGATTGGCAAAATCCTCGTCGTGGGTTACCACGATCACCGTCTGGTTGAGCTCCCGGTTGAGCCGGTCGAACAGCTGATAGACATTGTCTGCCGATTTCGAATCGAGGTTTCCGGTTGGCTCGTCACCGAGCAGCACCTTCGGTTCGTTGGCCAGTGCCCGGGCTATAGCCACGCGCTGCTGCTGTCCGCCCGAGAGCTGGTTCGGCTTGTTGGTGGCTTTTTCCCCCAGGCCGACCATATCAAGCAGCTTCATGGCCCGGTCGCGAATCTCCTTCCGGCTGTACTTGCGCTGAATCAGCATGGGCAGGCACACATTGTCCAGCGCACTGAACTCTGGCAGCAGGAAATGGAACTGGTAGATAAAACCGATCTTCTCGTTTCTGATGACGGTCATTTCGGACTCTTCGATCTCCGTGATCTCCTGACCGTCGAGCCACACCTTGCCGAACGTCGGCTTGTCGAGCCCCCCCATGATATAGAGCAACGTCGACTTGCCGGAACCGGAAGGTCCCGTGATAGCGACAAACTCGCCCTTGAAAATATCGAGCGAAAGGTTGGGAATGATCGTCTGACGGACATCTCTCGAAAGCTCGAGCTCCCTGCGAATACCTTCGAGTCGGAGGATCGTTTCTGCCATCGGAAACCGGTTAATCACTGCTGGATTTCAGGAAAAAGCCCTGGCTCTTGCCGGGGGCGAACCTCTTGCAGTATAACAAAAAAGGGGGGAATGACGTTGCAGGATCGAGCGACAATTCAGAGGGCAGATGCACGATCTGCCCCCGACACACAACGGGAACTCGCGAATGGCACGGCAGTCAGACTATACCGTGAAATATGCACTGATCTGTGCTGTCAGGTTGCCGGCGAAAAATATCGATCCTTCAGCCAGAGCGACACATTCACAAGACTTATCAGCACCGGAACCTCGACCAGCGGACCTATGACGGCAGCGAACGCTTCACCTGAGCCGATGCCGAATACGGCCACCGCCACCGCAATGGCCAGTTCGAAATTGTTGCTTGCAGCAGTGAAAGAAAGCGCTGCCGTCGTCTCGTAATCCGCTCCCGATTTCCGCCCAAGGAGAAAAGAGACCAGAAACATGATCACGAAATAGATCAGCAACGGTATGGCGATACGCAGCACGTCGAGCGGTATCGTCATGATGGACGCACCTTTGAGCGAAAACATCACGATGATGGTAAAAAGCAGTGCAACAAGTGTCAGCGGAGCGATACGGGGCGTAAACTGGTGTTCGTACCACTCGGCGTCTTTCAATTTCACCAGCAGCAGACGGGTCAGGAACCCTGCAATGAACGGTATGCCGAGATAGATGAACACCGAACCGGCAATTTCAGCGATGGAGATATCAACCCGAACTGCGGCAAAACCAAGCAGCGGCGGAAGGAAGCTCAGGTAAAACCAGGCATACAGCGGGAAAAAGAGGACCTGGAACAGAGAATTCAGCGCGACGAGCCCGGCTGCGTACTCGGCATTTCCTTTTGCAAGTCCGTTCCATACGATCACCATGGCGATGCAGCGCGCCATGCCGATAATGATGAGCCCTGCCATGTAATGCGGCATGTCGAAGAGCAACAGCACGGCCAGGAAAAACATCAGCACGGGACCGACGATCCAGTTCAGCAAAAGGGACATTCCAAGAACCCTGGCATTGACAAACACATCGCCAATCTCTTCGTACTTCACTCTGGCAAGGGGAGGATACATCATGACGATCAGACCTATGGCGATCGGAATATTGGTCGTACCGTACTGGAACCGGTTCCAGAACAACGGAATCTGAGGTACAAGCCAGCCCGAAAGCACGCCGGCAGCCATGGCCAGGAAAATCCATAACGTCAGGTACCGGTCCAGGAACGACAGCTGTTTCATCGAGATACTCATGGTGCATTACCCTCCATGGCTGATCTCTTCAGCAAAACGCCGGAACCGCTCAGCGATCTCATCGCGAACGCGCCGGAAAACGGCAAGACACTCCTCGATGCTGCCTGTCGCTTCTGCCGGGTCGTCAAAACCCAAATGAATCCGGTGGCGAACCTCACCAGTGAAGATCGGGCAGCTTTCCCTGGCGCCGTCACAGACCGTCACCACATAATCGAATGTGCGATCGAGGAAGATGTTGACACTCTTCGGATGCTGCCCGCCGATATCGATTCCAGCTTCGTGCATGACCTGGATGGCCTGGGGATGCACGTTGCCTGCCGGTCGTGTACCTGCGGAATGGACTTCCAGCGACGGGTTGAACGATTTCAGGAACCCCTCGGCCATCTGGCTGCGACAGGAGTTGCCGGTACAGAGAATGAGCACAGACGTTTTCATGACAGCTCAGAGTATCAGGTTGAAAAGATATCCCACGACCATGATACCGAGGGCCACTACCCCGGCGAACACCGCTATCAGCGTGGGTTTGAGTACCTTGCGCAGAATGATCATCTCGGGGGCCGACAGCGCGATCACACTCATCATGAAAGCCATCACCGTCCCCAAAGCCGCTCCCTTGCCCAGGAGCGCCTCGACGACCGGCAGGATGCCCGCGGCGTTCGAATACATCGGAACGCCGATGATGACGGCAGCCGGCACGGCCCACCACTCGCTTTTACCCATGATGGAGGCCATGAGGTTTTCCGGCACGTACCCATGCACGGCCGCACCGACCCCCACGCCAAGCACGATATAGAGCCAGACCCGCCCGACGATCTCCCTGACATGTTTCAGCCCCTCTCCGAAACGGTCGGGCCAGGTCATGGCAGGAGCCTCATAGCCGCAGTCACCCGCGCTGTTCTGCAGCTGACGAACCCAATCCTCCAGATGATGCTCAAGGTGCAGTCGGCCGATCACGAAACCGGAGACGACGGCAATCAGCAAGCCCATGGACATGTAGAGCAGGGCGACTTTCCAGCCAAGCATGCCGAAAAGCAGGGCAAGCGCAACCTCGTTGACCATTGGCGCGGAAACGAGGAAAGAGAAGGTGACGCCAAGCGGTACTCCAGCCTGCAGGAAGCCGATGAACAGCGGCACGGCGGAGCAGGAGCAGAACGGCGTCACGACGCCGAGCGAAGCCGCCATCACGTTACCGATTCCCGTCCTGCGGCCGGAGAGCAGCGCACGGGTCCTCTCGGGAGCAACAAAGGTATGGACCACGCCCATCGCAAAAACCACTGCCAGGAGCAGCATGAGCACCTTGGGTACCTCGAAGACAAAAAAACGAAAGGCAAGTCCGAACGCCCCTGTTCGCGCCGGACCAAGCAGACTGGCCAACAGATCGGCGATAGCGTCGAGCTGGGCGTAAAGGACAACCCAGGCAACCGAAGCCGCTGCAAGGCCCAAAAACCAGCGGGGGGCAGTCGTGCCTCCCCGCTTTACATCGCGTTCCATGGCTTCAGCAGCAGGTGCCGTTCTGTCGACCCGTGCCTTTGGCATGGTCGCCGCAGCAGCAACCACCGCTCTTTGCCGTCAGCATCTCCCTGATCTCAGCTGCGGTGGGAACCCTGCCGGAGCAGACAACCTTGCCGTCAACGACGAGACCCGGCGTGGACATGACGCCATAGGCGACAATCTGCTGGATGTCTTCCACTTTTTCGACCGCAGCCTCGATGCCTTCGGAAGCGATGACGGCCTTGACCGCATCGGCAAGCTGGTTGCACTTGGCGCATCCGCTGCCCAGAATTTTTACCTGTTTCATAGTTTTAGTCCTTTTATTTTGTTTATCGTAAATGAACGATCATTAAAAAAACAACAGCATCAGCCACAGTCACAGCCACTGGTCGAGGCCGAACCGAAAAATTCACTGAACTGCTCCCGGGCCATCTGCCAGCGCTCGCGATTGATGCAATACTTCACCTTTGGCGGATTGATTTCACCCTGAATCAGACCCGCCTCGAGAAGCGACTTCAGATGCTGGGAGATCGTGGACTGTGCCATGGGAATGATCTCCGTGAGTTCTCCCGTAAAGCAGCAGGTCTCCCCTGCCAGAAGCTTCAGTATCCTGATCCGCACCGGATGGGCGAGCGCCTTGGCGATCGAGGCGAGGGCCTCTTCACCCACAGTGTAGTCCAGTGTCGTCAGTGTCCGCTGCATGGCTGCTCCGTTTAGTTCATCGCAAATATACGATGAACTATTCTTATTCTGCAAATTATTAATCCGGCAACTGGCGGACGCTGATGAATTCCAGGGCAATTCTGTCATCCTGAACGAAGTGAAGAATCCTTCTTCTTTTCAAGCAGGGAGTTATGGATGAGGCTGTCTTAAAAGAAGGAGCAGCACCGTTTATGGAAACCACATCGTTGATCTTTTCTGTCATTCTGAGCTTGACGAAGTCGGGCGAAGAATCCATCGACAACAAATAAGGTTTTATATTTATGGTAGTTATGAGGTATCCGTCCGTTCTCTGGATCCTTCACTCCGTTCAGGATGACAATCAAGTACAAACGAAAATAGGGCTGTGAACCCCTTCTGAAACAGCCTCACGACAAGATAATCTATCTTGAACAGGACCTTTAATCGCCGGAGTAATGAAAACCGCCTCTTTTTAAAATCCGTTATTCCCTATATTACATACCGAAAACCATTTTCGAATGCGTTCTGACATTTCCGTAGATAAACAGCGCAATACCGAAACATTAATTCTGAATTTTTTAGGCTATTTATTATTTTTTCCTTATTATTTTCGGAAACAAATTGATTCAAACAGGCCCCAGGCGGTCAACGGTAACATGAGGACCGGAACCCCGCTTTGAAAGGACCCGGGAAAAGATTGACGGCAAGTTTCGCTGGCTGCCAACGATATAGCATTATTGATATAACGAAATCAGCTGTAACCCATGACATACCTGATCGGCGACAACGAGATAGAAAGATTCATCGAAGAGGATGTGCCCTACGGTGACCTGACGACCACCCTGCTCGGGATCGGCAACAGATACGGAGAGATCGTATTCACGACCAGGGAAAAAACGGTCGTCTGCTGCACCGAGGAGGCTTCGAGAGTGTTCGGGAAGTCAGGTGCTGAAGTTACGTTTGCGATGCCCTCGGGAACAGTCGCCGATGCCGGCACCGTCATCCTGAAAGCCGAGGGAACGGCCTCTGCTCTGCATACCGGATGGAAGGTCGCCCTGAACCTGCTCGAATACGCCTCTGGAATCGCCACCCGGACCCACACCATCGTCGAAAAGGCCAAAGCCGCAAACCCTGGAGTGAGCGTCGTCACGACACGAAAGTCCTTTCCGGGAACGAAAAAAATCGCAATCAAGGCGATCATGGCCGGCGGAGCCTTTCCCCACCGGCTGGGGCTCTCCGAATCGATTCTCGTCTTCAGCCAGCACACCACCTTCCTGGGCGGGCTCGAACCGCTGCTCGGGATGATGAGCGACCTGAAAAAACGTGCTCCTGAGCAGCGGATTCTTGTCGAGGCGGACTCCC
>JAAXWP010000008.1:17874-59506 GCA_013334925.1 Chlorobiaceae bacterium | reverse complement strand
AAACTTGCCGGAAGAGGGTTCCTGACGCCAGGTGTCGCCGTCTGGCTTCCGGACCTGCTTCTTGCTGCAGCGGGGCTCATCATGCTGTATCGCCTGAATCATTCAATCACCGGTTCGACGAGATGAGTTATGAATGCTGAATTATGAGTGCTGAATGCTGGGTTATGAATGCTGAGCGCTGAGTGCTGAGTGCTGAGTGCTGAGTGCTGAGTGCTGAGTGATGAATGAACTGTAGGGGCACGGCGTGCCGTGCCCGATAGGGGACAGGAAGTCAGCTTTGTTCATGATTTTGGCGCCTTCCCAAATCGAAGAAGTACTGATGAAAGGTATTCTCTTCTTCAATAGCCCCGGGTTTCAACCCGGGGTCCATATCCAGCCCCTTTTAAATTTCCCCCACCTGACAGCCTGTGCCCGGCGCAGCCGCGCGAAGGATCCACTGGATGCTTCGCTTCACTCAGCATGACAAGATTTAAGGGTGCATACCTCAGACCCCGGCCTGAAGGCCAGGGCTATTAAATACAAGAGATCAGAATGTCCGATATCCCTACCGGCATCAAGCTGATTCGGTATCGATTGACGCATAATGGACTAGGCGGAATGAGCTCTGTCGTCACACAGCCTTCTTCACTCATCACTCATCACTCGTCACTCATCACTCATCACTCAGCACTCATAACTCAGCATTCATCATTCATCACTCGTCACTCAGCACTCAGCACTCATCACTCGTCACTCATCACTCAGCACTCATCACTCGTCACTCAGCACTCATCACTCGTCACTCAGCACTCATCACTCGTCACTCATCACTCATCACTCGTCACTCAGCACTCATCACTCGTCACTCAGCACTCATCACTCATCATTCATCACTCATCATTCATCACTCGTCACTCAGCACTCAGCACTCAGCACTCATCATTCAGCACTCATACCTTCCTTCCCTGGCAGATCTCCTTTTTCCTGCCCTCTTCGTCTACGCTCACAAAGGTGATCATGGTGCTGAATACCAGCTCTTTCTCACCGGTTGTGATATCTTCCCTGGTGACATTGACCGCATATTCAATGGATGTTCTGCCAACGTTGTTTCTTTTGGTCTCGAAACAGAGAATAGTGCCCTGCCGAATGCTTTTTCTGAATTCGATCCTGTTCATGCCGACGGTGACGAAGTTGCAGCCGGGGTAGTCGAGTGTTACGGCGATATAGGCGATTTCATCGGTCCATTTAAGCAGATTACCTCCGAACAGAAAACCGAAATGGTTGAGATGCTCGGGCATGACCAGTTTGTATGTTTCCATTTTTGAAATGAATTATGGTGACAGCTGATGAGTGACAAGATAACTCGTTACTCGTTAAATTATCGTTCGTTATTCTTTCTCAGGACGGACCATGACAACTTTTTCCCGCTCGACGATCACGCTTCCGAGCGCTCTCCGGTCTTTGCGCACATATTTTTTCAGCGTGTACATGACCGGAACCAGCCCCGAGTTCTTTGCCGCCGAGTACCATGCGGCGATTTCCGCGGCACGCCGGATTTCGCTCATGTTGTGCAGTCCGGCACCTTTCAGGATGCAATGAGAGCCTGAAGCGCCCTGGGCATGCAACCAGATGTCATCGGGTTTGGCCATGCCGAAGGTGAGCAGTTCATTGTTGCGGGCATCCTTTCCTATATAGAGCGTGATCCCGCCGCCAAACTGTACGGTTCTGAATCGGGCCAGCTTTTCGCCGGAGTTCCGTCCTTTTGAAGTCTCACCGGCTCTGGCTTGCCTTGCTTTGCCAACAAGCCTGAGGCGGTTCTCTTCCGACTCGGGTTGATCCAGCTCTTCGATTTTTTTTCTGGCGATGTCGAGCAGTTCTCCAACCTGCTTTCGCCTTGACGATGATGCTGCCATTTTTTCCCGGCTTCTGGCCGCGCGCTCAAAATACCAGGCGGCGTTTTGCTGCATGTTGAGCTCTTTTTTTACCGGGATGGTGACCCATGGCGCATCTGGTTTGCAGATGTCGGGAAGCACCACTCTCTCGGAAGAGATTGCCGTTGTTCCGATGGCACCCATGAGCAGGTGACCGAAGGTCTCGTACCGTTCTGCAGCCACATCCAGTCCGGCCGATTCCAGCTCGGCAAGCTCTTTTTCCAGCCTGGAAATCTGTTGCCGAAGCTCTTTTCGAATCTGTTCCGTTCCGGTATGCAGGTGCAGATAGCGATGCATTCTGCGGTTATAGTGGTTGAGCGCGTCGATGACTTCGTCATAGGGTGTGATATCGCCGGGTTCAGATGGTTCGATAATGCTGAACTCCGGTGCGCAGCCAGTATTTTCGATGACGTATGGTGTCGGTGAGGCGAGTTCAAAAAAAAGGGTACCAAGGCTCTTGAACAGAGCTTCCGGAGTTGGCGTCAGTCCGGTACGTGCAATGAGTCTGCGTGAAATGTCCCGGTCAAACCCGGGAATGCAGGTCGCAAGACGACGTTCGAGCGGCAGGGTATTATCCGTCGATTCAAGGAGCTCCAGGAAGCGCATCCGGTCTCCTGAAAGCTGTTCGATTGAACGGAAAACGCTCTCTCCGGCAGGATCGACATCCCAGCAAGAGCCTTTGAGCTCTCGTGCATCTTTGAATGCATCGGCAATCAGCCCATTGTTTACGAGCAGGACGTTGGTGTCTGCGCTGTAAAATCGTATTGCCAGAACATATCCACCTTCGAGCGTAATGTGAAGTTCCCGGTCGCGTGGCGCCATGGAAATGCCCGAGACCTGATGTTCATACACCAGCTTCATGATTCCCGCGGTGTTACGACGCTTCCGGTTAAGCCCTTCCCTGGTCGAAAGCGAGAACTCCCTCGAGCGTACGGTGACAATCAGCTGAAGGTGGTTGCCTTCGGAAGTGACGAAACTGATAGTGAGTTCGTTTCTGTCCTGGGAGTGGATTTCAAACAGATAACCTCCGGCAAGTCGCTCATGCAACTCCTGGGCGACATGGTAGAGTGTAAAGTAATTACGGATCATTGGCTACAGACAGCTTGCACAGAGACACCCGGGTCTCCTGTTATTCATTTCGACTGCCTGTATTGTACACAATTGCCGGATATTTCAGGAATGTATGACACATTCTGGCTGATGGCAATGGCATGGCCTACATTCTGACGATTATGTTTTTTTGTCGTTTTCTGAATGGGTTGATGAGATCCGGACAGCTCGCCGATGCTCTGTTCGTCTTGTATGATGCGTTCGTCGCCTATCGGATGGTGAAGCCTGATGGTTTGTTGGGCCAGCGATAGAATGTTCTGAACTGAGATCTTCTGGTCGTTGTTTTTTCTGGAATGTCGATGAATTGAAAGAGCTGAACGACAATTTTTGATATATTTTCGTTATGAGTTGAGCTTGGATATTATCGGCAGTAATGCTGATGAATAGCCATGTCCAGAAAAAGGATGTTCGACTTTGTTGGCTCAATTTTGCGGATATTGCCCGATCACCCTTTTATTGTGTAGATTGTTGGGTGATGACTTCATGTCTATAGCATATGAGAGCTTAAACGATATCTGGATCAGGTGAAGGGTTTCTTTTGTTGTCACTCCGAATATGAATATTATATATTTTTGTATAGGTGCATGTATATGGGTGGTTCGTTTTTTTGTGGGCGCTAATTACGGTTGATTATAATCAGGATATTTATTTTATTGTATCATATGTTCGATATATTGATATGATACGATCAATGTTCTTATGTTCCGTTCACTTATTGGTCATTGCGTTTCCTTCTGGTTGATTTCCAGTTCCACATGCCTATTTCATCACGAATTTCTTCGCAAACATTGAGCACATAATCAAGTTCCTCCATGCGAAGATCGCTGTTCAGTGAAAAACGCATGAGTGACCTGGTTTTTGGCGTTGCAGGCGCAAGAAATACCGAACCGAAAACGTTTCTTTCTTCAAGAGCGTCACGTAGCAGTTCTGTGTCGGATTCAAGTCCGCCCTCGATAGATACGATCTGGGATTGACTGACAATATTGTAACCAAGTGCAGAAAGACCCTCCCTGAAATGACGGGATTTTTCGTGGAGCTCTTTTCTGCGATTATCTCCTGCTCTGATAACATCGAGCGTTGCGTTCAGACCGGCAATTTCATGCGGAAGCAGCGTGGAACTGAAGATAGCCGGGAAGGCCATGTACGGGTAATACTTCGAGAATTTTGCCGGGCACAGAATGATGCCGGCACGTCCGGCAAACGCTTTGGCGAGACTGGCTGTAATGAAATGAACCTGACCGGTCAATCCGCATTCGTTGACCAGTCCGGATCCATTCGTGCCATAAGTTCCGAGAGAATGGGATTCATCAACCACCATGACACAGGCATGTCGATTGGCGATGCCAACGATCTCCCTGAGGGGTGAAATGTCGCCCATGGTACTGTAGAGAGAGTCGACCAGTACAATACCCTGTCCATGTTCCAGAATAAGACGTTCAAGATGTCCCGGATCGTTGTGGCGGAAGGCGTAAGGTGTTGCTCCAGAACCTTTTATGCCTTCCCAGAGTGACATGTGAGTGAAAAAATCGATATACACCGGAACGGTGCTGTCGGCGATAGCCTGCATGAGCCCGACATTTGCTGCCCAGCCGGACTGGCAGAGTATGGCGCTTTCAAATCCGGCGAACCCGGCCATCCTGTTCTCGAACAGACTCTTGTCGCTGTTTTCATGCAGGAACACCGCAGACATCACTGGTTCCCGGCTCATTCTGGACAACACATCCAGCTGTGCGTTTCTGATGTCGGGATGATTCGAGATGTTCAGGTAGTCGTTGCTTTGAAGCATGATGGAACTGCTGTTCGGAAGACAGTTTCCGAGAACGAGAGGTTTCCTGTTTTTTCTGGGTCTGAAAATTTCCTCATCGCATTTCTGAAGTCGTTGCTCGATGAAATCGGGAAATACCGGTGTTACGATACTGCGATACTGATTTTGGGGTAACATGATGATAAATTGTATTTATTGTTGATAATGTGATGGAAAGTTGTTTATTTGGTTTATTGATAAATTATGGATTGAAAATTCCCTTTAATTATTCTAATATTAAATGAGGGTTTTGTTCTTTCAAATCAGTTATGTTATAACTGAGAAATCTAATGATGCCGGGAAAGGTTTATTACGTTTATTTTATCGATGAATTACACTGAAAATATCATTGGTTGAGTTTTTGAATTATTTGAACATGCCTTGCCATTTTTTGTGCGGATAGGGCTGAGTAGAGACGACAAAGCGATTTGAACAAGAGAATGTCACCCCTGAAACAGAGAATTAACGCTATTGTCGAGCATGCCGAACCGAATCTTCCGATCATAGGACTTTTCGGGACATTCGGTTATCCTCTTTTTTATATCGTCTGGAAATATCTGATCCCGCAACCATATGAAAACCTGAAGTTGCGGCTCGCCGAGGCAGTTATCAGTTTGCCCTGGCTGCTTTACCGGCATTTGCCAAAAAAGGCGAAAGACCTGTTTCCCCTGTATTTTGTGTTTTCCGTGCCGGTACTGATTCCATTCTTTTTTCATTACATGCTGCTGAAAAATGATTGGTCGGTAACCTGGGCGATGTCGTCGATGGCCTGTCTTTTTTTGCTGATACTCATTGTTAACGACTGGGTATTCATCTGTTTCTACACGTTTGTCGGTTTCGTGATGGCTTATATCGTCGTATACGCGACGGATGGCTATGTCTCTTATGCCTATTTCCGTCTGGAGTATATTCCTGCCTATCTTTTTGCTCTTGTGGGCGGATTGCTTGCCAACTACAGACGTCAGGCCGCTCATCAGACCAGGATATCCCTGATGCGGAGTCTGAGTGGAAGCATCGCACATGAGATGAGGAATCCGCTGAGCTCCATTACCCACGCGATGAGTACGGTTCAGTCCATCATTCCGGACAAGCCGCTCACCAATGATGAACAGCAGAAATTCGACATCAGCTATGCATCTCTCATCGGCATTCATGATGTTATCGATGAGGGGCTGGCAACGATCAAAAGAGGCAACAAGATCATCGACTCCATATTGGCGACGCTTCACGATGGTCTTATGGATACCAGCAGTTTCAAGAAACTTTCTGTCAAAAGCACCATCGATGCCGCCCTGGCGAGTTATGGTTACGATGACAGCGGTGACAGGAAGCTGATTGTCGAGAAAACTGCGGATACCTTTGACTTTCTTGGTGACAAGGATCTGTTCATCTATGTGCTGTTCAATCTGATAAAGAACGCGCTCTATTATAAAGGCAAGCCAGGGTTCAGTATCGAGATAACCACACAGACAGGAATCACGGCCAATTACGTTCGCATCCGTGACACCGGACCTGGAGTCCCGTCCGGAAAACGCGAAGTTATCTTTGATCGCTTCTACACGTTCGGTAAAAGTGGTGGAAACGGGTTGGGGTTGTCGTTCTGCCGCAGGGTCATCAACTCGTTTGGCGGCAGCATTACCTGCGATTCCGAAGAGGGGCACTGGACTGAGTTCATCATCCGTCTGCCGGCTTACAATACCTCGAAAACCGCCAACGACATAAAGCGGGAGATACTGAAAAACAAACGGATCCTGATCGTCGATGACCAGGTCAGCAACCGCCTGTTACTCACCAGATTCATCTCTGAATGGGATTTTACCATAGACCAGGCAGAAAATGGAAAGCAGGCACTCGAACTGGTTGCGAAAGCCAGTTATGACCTGATCTTCATGGATTTCGAGATGCCAGTTCTTCCTGGCGATGTTGCAGTAAACCTCATGCGACAGTCGCTGGATATCGATCCTTCACTGGCGAGGCACTGCACAACAGTTCCGATTGTCGGTATAACGGCTCTTCCCGAGGCGGATGCATTGCCTCGGGCAGCTGCCTGCGGGATGAACGAGGTGCTGATCAAACCGCTGAAGAAAAAGGAGATCGGCAAGGTGCTGGAGCGTTACTTTTTCTCGGAAACTCCCTCGATCTCGAATGACCATAAGGAGGTGCTTTCAAACAGCCGAATCCTGGTTGTCGATGACAACGAAACCAACAGGAAGTTCATGAGCATGATTCTGGAGCACTACGGCTGTTCGATCGGTCAGGCAGAGAATGGGCAGCAGGCCATCATGCAGCTTGAACAGCAGGATTACGATCTGATTCTGATGGATATGGAGATGCCGGTCATGAATGGGGTGGACGCGACTCGTGCCATCAGAAAAGGAGAGGGGTTCCGGCGCTTCATGAACTACAGCGAGATACCGATCATCGCGCTTACCGGCAACACTGATCAGAAAAGCGTGATCGAGGTTCAGGCGGCCGGTATGAACCATTTCCTCAGCAAGCCGATTTTCAGAGACGAACTGGTATCGACTTTGGCAAGCTGGCTCAAAAGGGGAGCGGGTAAAAACGATCAGGTCGTCGTGGAGCGCGCCGTCCATTCTGACGGAAAAATCAATGGTGACAACTGGAGTGCGATCCAGAATGAAGCTGTTCTCGATCACAGCATTATCGGAAGCCTCAAGTCGGTCAGTGACAACGAACTGTTGCAGTCCCTGTTCGAGGTATTTGTCAAAGATGCCGAGAACCTCATCGAAGAACTCACGAAAGCCTCGAGTGCGGGCAATGTGCGACATTTTGAAAAAATCTCGCATACGCTCAAGGGCTCAGCGGCAAGCATGGGTGCTAACCGGCTTTTCGTTCTGGCCAGTCATCTCAACGACCGTTCGCGCAGGGGAGAGTGGCCTGAGCATGACAGCTGGAATCGGGTTATTAAAGCAACTTATGTCCAGACAGTCCAGGAGATGGGCGGACTGATCAAGTCCGATACACATCCTGTATCGTCTCAGGAAAAACGTTCCTGAACACTGGCGATTGCAGAACAGATCTTACAGCTGTGCGATCTGATGTTCCAGAACGGGCGCTGAATGACTGTGACGATTTGCGATACCAGTCCGGATTCATGAGATGCGTGATGCCGGATGATCGCAATTCGAGAACCGAAGGCTCAAATTTCCGAAGTCCAGAGCTTGGCCGAGCCTGGGCTTTTTTTTGCCCAAATGCGCGAATTTATGCACATTAGCATATATACCCTCTTCAGTATGAACATCCTGCGCCTGTCATGATTATGGTTTCTGTGCATACTGTTCAGGGAAAATGGTAAGTGAATGAAATCAAACCGGATATTGGTGCCATTTCCGGTTTTATAAATAATAAACTACCGGGTTTGGCCTCCCGTTGCTGAAAGAGAGTTGATTATGCATGACGATGGCAACAGCACCTGCTGCTGCGGCGCTACCGGAGATGGTGGTGGTGCAGGCCAGGAAAAGCGGCTTGGCTGGCATGAATATTTCATGAGCGTCGCCCATCTTATCTCAAGACGTGCCACCTGCACGAGAGGCCATATCGGTGCCGTGATCGTCAGGGATCACAATATTCTATCCACCGGTTACAATGGCGCTCCATCGGGACTGCCGCACTGTAACGAAACCAATTGCCGCATTTTCAGAAGTGTACACCCTGATGGAACCGTCGAGGAGAACTGCGTCAATACCATTCATGCCGAGATCAATGCGATCGCTCAGGCCGCCAAGCATGGCGTGTCAATCAAGGACGCTGACATCTACATCACGGCAAGTCCCTGCATTCATTGCCTGAAAGTGCTGATCAACGTCGGCATCAGGACCATTTACTACGACAAGCCATACAAGATCGAGAACATTTCGGAGTTGCTGCGGCTTTCGGGCGTAAGGCTTGTGCAGGTCACTCCTGAAACGGTCTGATTTCGATGTCGATGACTATCGATCCCGACATGCTCAGGACCGACGAACATTTCATGCGGCGATGCCTTGAGCTGGCCGTCAGGGGGGCTGGTTCAGTAAGTCCGAACCCCATGGTCGGTTCGGTTATCGTGCATGAAGGTCATATTATCGGTGAAGGGTGGCATGAACGGTATGGCGGGCCTCACGCCGAAGTCAATGCCATCGCGGCGGTCAGCGAACAGGAGCTGCTTCCGGTTTCGACCCTCTATGTAAATCTCGAACCGTGCGCCCATTACGGCAAGACCCCACCGTGTTGTGATCTCGTCATTTCGAGGAAAATCCCCAGGGTTGTGGTCGGTTGCCTCGATCCACACGACAAGGTTGCCGGAAAGGGGATTGAACGAATGCGATCTGCGGGTGTGGAGGTGATTGTCGGCGTGCTTGAAGAGGAGTCGGAACGGCTCAACGAGGCATTCATGACCACACATCGGAAGGGCCGCCCGTTTGTATTTCTCAAGGTCGCCCAGACGCTGGACGGTCGGATTGCCACGTCGCTGGGAGCGTCGAAATGGATTACCGGTGAATCGGCACGTATCGAGGTGCATCGGCTCAGGAGCCGATATGATGCTGTCCTTACCAGTTCCACGACAGTTCTAGCCGACGATGCTGAACTGACGGTCCGACACTGCCAGGGACGGCATCCGCTCAGGGTGCTGCTCGATCGTCAGCTTCAGGTTCCACTCGAATCCCGGGTGTTCAACTCCGAGACCCGGACCCTGGTTTTCGCTTCGGCCGAAAGGGCCGATTCGCTTCGTGCCGCCCAACTCGAACGTCGTGGTGTCGAGCTGGTGATGGTTGGGCATACTCCCGGTGGTCTCGATCTCATGGAGGTGTTTGCAGAGCTTCATCGACGCCGGGTGCAATCGGTTATGGTTGAGGCTGGAAGCAGGCTCGCCTCAGCCCTGATCAGGGCTGGCCTCGTTGATAAACTGGGCGTATTCATAGCGCCCAAGCTGTTTGGCGGCGATGCCTTGCCGACCTTCAGCACGCTCGATGTCCTTATGCCCGATCAGGCCGTCAATCTCCGTTTTGCAGGTTTCGGTATGGTCGGCACTGATTTTTATCTTGAAGCATATGTGGTCTGATAATCTACAACCATCCCCTTTCCGGAGATGTTCATGGCAGCACTGTTCAAAAGAAGTTACCGGGGCGGAAGAGAGTACTCCTCATCCGGGGGATTCATGAAAAACGATGATCTCGGCAAGCTTCTGCTGCGTTTGAGCGTCGGAGGCCTGATGATGTTCCATGGCATTCACAAACTGATCCATGGTCACGCTTTTATCGTTGCAAAACTCCGGGCGGCAGGTTTGCCTGAACTGCTGGTGGCCGGTGTGCCAATCGGGGAGGTTGTCGCTCCTTTGCTGGTTCTTATAGGTTTCTATACCCGTCCGGCGGCACTTGTCGAGGCATTGCTCATGGCAATGGCGATATGGCTTGTTCACATGGGCGATTTTTTCTCCGTAAACGCCATGGGTGGTTATGCTCTCGAACTTCAGGTTTTCTATCTGTTCGGTTCGCTCGCCATCATGTTGCTCGGGGCTGGCCGATACAGCGTATCAGGCGGTACGGGCAGGTGGAACTGAGTCTGCGGACAATCCGTTAACAAGGCAGTATGACAATGACGGATCGAAATGACCTCGGCACGAACAACGTTCTCGAGTGCAGAAATGTGAGTGCCTACAGAGGTGGTACTCTGGTGTTTGACGGTTTGAACCTTTGTATCGGCAGGGGGGTGAATACCGCTATCGTCGGACCGAACGGTTCGGGCAAATCGACCCTGCTCAAACTTCTGTCCCGCGAAATCTACCCGGTCTATGCTCCTGAAAGTCTTCTGCAGGTTTATGGTCGTGACCGCTGGAACGTCGAGGAGCTGCGTTCACGCCTTGGAATTGTTTCGCATGATCTGCAACAGGAGTACGGACGTCATGCGAGAGGTCGGGATGTGATGCTGTCGGGCTATTATTCGAGCATCGATACCCACCCGCATCAGCGTTTTTCTCCCGCTGAACTCGACCATGCGGAGTCCCTGATGCTCCGGTTGGGCATCGAGGCCCTTGCCGACCGGCCTTTTGGTCGCATGTCCACCGGGCAACAGCGGCGATTCCTCCTCGGTCGGGCGCTGGTGCATAGTCCTGAAGCTCTGCTGCTTGACGAACCGACCAGTGGTCTCGATCTCTCAGCCACCGTCCACTATATAGAAACCATAAGAGATCTCATGCGTTCCGGAACCCAGCTCATTCTGGTTACGCATCATCTGCATGAGATACCGCCGGAAATTACCAGGGTTGTTTTCATCAGGGATGGGCGTATCGTCGCTGATGATGAGAAGAATACCCTTCTGACCTCTTCGCGTGTGTCGGAGCTGTTCGATTGTGATGTGGACGTCGTAAGCCTTAACGGGTTCTATCAGGCGGTACCGGGGGAGAGAATCGGCAGGAAATGGACGTAGTGGACGAAGAGTTTATGGACGCAATGGACTTTATGGACAATGTCAAAGAGGGAGAGAACGGACAGGAAATAACTCGGGTTCTGTTAAATTGTACATGTCGTCCATCATGTCCATAACGTACATTCAGTCCATCGATTACATTCCAACAACCAAATTTGACCCATATGGCAACGATCACCCTCAAAGGCAATGCGATCAATACTGCCGGTATGCTTCCGGCAGTTGGCAGCACCTTACCGTGCTTCACACTGGTGAAAGGCGATCTTTCTGAAGCAACGAACGCTGATTTTACCGGCAAGAAACTGGTGCTGAACATCTTTCCGAGCCTCGATACTCCGGTATGCGCAGCTTCGGTCAGGCGTTTCAACCAGGATGCGGCTTCAGCTGGTGATTCGGTCGTGCTTTGTATCTCAGCCGATCTTCCGTTTGCCCACTCACGTTTCTGTGTCGCTGAAGGTATTGAAGGCGTCGTGTCACTGTCGACGTTCCGTTCGCCAGAATTCGGAGAGCAGTACGGCGTCGGTATTGTCGATGGTCCTCTGAAAGGTCTGATGTCGAGAGCCGTTATCGTTGCCGATGCAACCGGTAAAGTACTCTATACCGAACAGGTTCCGGAGATCGTTCAGGAGCCCGATTATACCAACGCCCTTGCAGCGCTCGCCTGAAGGCGTCTTTGAGAGTTCCGGCTGCGGGATTGCAGCTCCCTGTGGTCCCGCAGTTCCTTTCGCTTTTTCCAGGCATGTCGTTCAACCATAAACACGAATTTCCATGCCGACATCATCGAACCGTGATACCTCATCGCCTCCTCGCTCACTGAGAGAGATCGATCTTTCTGCCATCACCAGAGATCGCCAATACCATCCTTCACCAACCGCATGGGATGACGAAGTACTCTATTTTCTCATGCTGGACCGATTCTCCGACGGTAAGGAGTCTGGCGGTTTCGCCGATTCGACAGGGAATCCTGTAGCGCCAGGCACTCCGGAACGCACGACGCCACTGTTCAACGCGTCGCAGGATGACGGAAATGCGTCATGGAACGAGTGGTTCGAGTCTGGAAAGCGCTGGTGTGGCGGAACGATCGCCGGTCTGAAAGACAAGCTGGGTTACCTCAGACGGCTTGGCGTGACCGCTCTCTGGGTAAGCCCGGTGTTCCGTCAGGTCACCGGTAGTGACGATTACCACGGTTATGGCATCCAGAATTTTCTCGATGTCGATCCACATTTCGGTACCCGTGAAGAGCTTCGCGAAGTTGTCGCCGAAGCGCATGCATACGGCATCCGGGTGATTCTCGACATCATTCTCAACCACGCTGGAGATGTTTTCGCCTATCGCGGTAATCAGCGCTACTTTTATGATCAGGGTGTCCAGTGGCCTGTCGACGGATATCGGCTCGAGAGAGGCGATGCCGGCAGCATTCCGTTCGAGGCTATCGATGTGGAAACCAGTGAGAGGATCTGGCCGGATGGCGCCATCTGGCCGGTGGAGTTCCAGAACGTGTCGACATGGGCCCGCCGCGGAGAGATCCGTAACTGGGACGCCTATCCGGAGTATCTCGACGGAGATTTCTGCTCCCTGAAGGAGATCGATCTCGGTGCCACGCTCAAGGATCCGGCTTCGAACTGGGACCTGTTAAGGAGAATCAGGGAGTTCACTCCATCGCCCGTGCTTGACAGCTTCATCAAGGTCTATGCATACTGGATAGCCTGGGCGGACATCGACGGCTTCCGTCTCGATACCGTAAAGCACATGGAGCCGGGGGCGGTGAGGTATTTCGTCACTGGCATCCACGAATTTGCACAATCCATTGGCAAAGAGAACTTTGCCGTGATCGGTGAGATTACCGGAGGTCGTTCCAGGGCCATCGATATACTCGATACGACTGGGCTGGACGCAGCTTTGGGCATCGATGACATTCCCGACAAACTCGAATTCCTGGCTAAAGGGGTGCGAAGTCCGGGTAACCCCGAAACCATGGACCAGGAGGGGTATTTCGATCTGTTCATGAACAGTATTCTCGATGGCAAGAACAGCCACCAGTGGTACTCGAAGCATATCGTGACCATGATCGACGACCATGATCAGGTCGGGCTTTCAAGAAAATACCGATTCTGTGGCGACAGCCCGGAAAGTGCCGGTCGGTTGAAGCTGGCGCTCGGGCTTAACCTCGCTACGGCAGGCATTCCCTGCATCTATTACGGAACTGAGCAGGCGTTTGACGGCGCGGATCCCAGAACAGATGACAACTCTTTTGGCGATGTTTTTCTCCGGGAGTGCATGTTCGGAGGTCCGTTCGGCACGCACCGGAGTAAAGGACGCCATTTTTTTGACGAGGGGCACGAGGTGTATCGCTTCGTCGGCAGGTTCAGCGCACTTCGCGAGCGTGAAATTTCGCTCCGAAGAGGACGACAGTACCTTCGTCAGGTATCGGCGAGCGGTGACGACGGCGATTTCTGGTATCCCCAGCCGGTGAACGGGCAGCTCTTCTGGGTTGTCGCCTGGTCGCGCATCTTCGCGGAATCGGAGTGTCTCTGCGCGATGAACACGAGCCTGGAGCGTGAACTGACCGTTTCGGTGGTCGTGGACAGGAAGCTGCATGAGGACGGGCGTCCGATGAACTGCCTGTTTTCGACAGACGAGTCGCAGGAGGGGGAGACGGTTCCTGTCAACTGGCGAGCCTGCGGCGCGACGATCCGGATCACGGTTCCAGCGGGTGGCATCGTGGTATATCGGTGACAGCCGTTCTGTTGCCCAGGAAGTTTTATTTTCATGCTCTTGCAGGATAACCTGTGGTAGAGTCCATGGTTGTCCGGGTGACCTCAGGTAGTCGAAAGCGGTTTTTTTGCTACCTTTGATGCAGTGAGTGTTTTGTGAAGGAAATCGTTGAATTCGAAATGTTTACAGGAATAGTCAAGGATGTCGGCGCTGTCGCCGTAACCACGCCAAAGGGTGGCGGTATAAGGCTGAGAATCAACTACACTTCAGCTGACGCATTCGGCGACCTTGCGGTCGACGAGAGTGTGAGCGTGAACGGAGCATGCCAGACCGTGGTTGCCTGCGGAAAGGGGTGGTTCGAGGTCGATACCATCGCCGAGACCCTGAAAAAGACCACGCTTGGCGCTTTCCGTACTGCTGCCAAAGTCAACCTGGAGCGTGCCGTAAGGCCGATGGATCGCCTTGGCGGGCACTTCGTGCTTGGCCATGTGGACTGCGTCGGCCGGGTCTCGAAGATCATCGAGGTCGGAGAGAGCCGAATGGTATCGATCGCCTATCCGCCCGGATTCGATGCCTGGATCGTTCCTGTGGGTTCGATTGCCATCGACGGCGTGAGCCTGACGGTCGCGGAGGTCGCTCCTTCACTGCTTACCGTCGCGCTCATCCCATACACGCTCGGGAATACCACCATTGCCGGGTTGCGTGAGGGAAGCGAAGTGAACCTCGAGTTCGACATCCTCGGCAAGTATATCGCTCGTCAGCGTCACCTCTCACCATCCGGGCAGACAGAGAGTCGAATCAGCGAAACATGGCTCAGTGAGCAGGGGTTCTCATGACGTCGACAGACCTCACACAACAGGACCTCTTTGGCCCCGGTGGAGGTGACTCCGGCAAACGTCGCTTCCAGCCTCTGGCCGAAAGGGTGCGCCCGACCACCATCGACGACCTGTTCGGACAGGCGCACCTCGTTGGTCCTGATGGCCCTGTCCGGCGCTATATCGAACAGGGACGGATACCATCGATGATTTTCTGGGGGCCCCCCGGCTCCGGCAAGACAACCCTTGCCGAAGTGTGCGCCCGATCCCTGAATTACCGCTTCGAGCAGCTTTCTGCTACCGAGGCTGGCGTGAAGGATGTGCGCCGGGTAATGGAGACCGCGGAGAAGACTCGCAGGATCGAGAATCGGCAGACCCTGCTTTTCATCGACGAGATCCACCGCTTCAACAAGGCACAGCAGGACACTTTGCTGCATGCGATCGAACAGGGGCTGATCGTACTTATCGGCGCGACCACCGAGAATCCATCGTTTGAGGTCAATCGGGCACTGCTTTCCAGAATGCAGGTCTACATTCTCCATGCACTCGGTGACGAGGATGTCCGCCGGGTACTCGAACGTGCAATCCGTAACGATGATGTGCTGGTCGCTGACGGCATCGAAATTGCAGACATGGAGTTTCTGCTTCAGTACGCAGGCGGTGATGCCCGCAAGGCCCTGAATGCGCTCGAAGCGGCCTTGTCACTCCTGCCTTCCGGCACGAAACCATCCATTCTTGACCGCAAGCTTTTTGAGCAGGCATTGCAGCATAGGGCGCCTGAATACGACAAAGGGGGAGAAGAGCATTACGATACCGTGTCGGCCTTCATCAAGTCCCTGCGCGGTTCCGATCCCGATGCAGCTCTCATCTGGATGGCGAAGATGATCGAAGGCGGGGAAGATCCGAAATTCATCGCACGGCGCATGGTCATTTTCGCAAGCGAGGATATCGGCAATGCCGATCCGTATGCGATTACCCTTGCCCTGTCTGTCTTTCACGCCGTCGAGGTGATCGGTATGCCTGAAGCGCGCATCAATCTGGCACAGGGCGCGACCTATCTGGCCAGCTCTCCGAAATCCAACGCAAGTTACGCCGCGCTCAACGAGGTCCAGGCGGCCGTAAAACGCGCCGGGCCACTGACAATACCGCTCTACCTGCGTAACGCCCCTACAAAGTTCATGAAGGAGATCGGTTACGGTGAAGGCTATCGCTATCCGCACAGCTTTCCGGGGCATTTTGTGCAGGAGCGCTATTTTCCCGATCAGATCGAGCCGCAGGCCTTTTATCGCCCGGATGTCGAGGGACGTGAAAAGTTCGTGAAAGAGCGTCTCGAGTCGCTCTGGAAAGATCGATATGAAAGCTGATTGGCCCGATGCCCTGATAGCGCTATATTTGAAGTGGAATTGCTTAACTAACGTCATTCACATGAACTCCGTCAGCATCTCCCGGCTTTTCGTTGTCCTTGCGTTTGTCTCCGTCCTGTTCGGATCGGCCGCAGCCGCCGACATGCCCCCGGCAACCAGGCCAAAGCCACTCTCAATCAGTATCGAGGATGCGGTGAGTATCGGTATGAGGCAGAACCGGGAACTCGAAATAGCCAGACTCGACAAGCGCATAGCCGGTCAGAAGATACGTGAGTCCTGGTCCGAAGTGCTTCCTCATATCTCCTCGAATGTCTCCTATACCAGATCCATTGAACCTTCGCTGCTCTTTCTGCCCGAAAATTCCTTTCCGGGAATCTCCGGGCCTCTCAGGATCAGCAGTGACAATTCGGTCGTCGGTACGCTCAAAGTCGACCAGAACATTTTCAAGCTGTCTGCGATTGCCGGTATCCGCGCGTCTTCACTGGTGAAGAAGATCAGCGAAGAGTCTTACCGGCAATCGAGCGCGGAGGTCGAGACCAATATCCGCAAGGCCTATTACGATGCGCTGATTTCCCGCGAAAAGGTTGCGCTGGTCGAACAGAGCCTTTCACGTTGGGAAGAGGCTCGCAAGGACACCAATGCCCTGTTCCGGCAGGGAGTTGCGGCAGATATCGATACGCTGAAAGCGTTTCTGTCCGTCGAAAATCTGAAACCCGACCTCATCAAGGCGAGGAGTTCGGTGATGATCGCATCGACTCGGCTCAAGAATGCCATGGGGATCGATCAGTCAACCGAAATCGAACTCAGTGACAAGCTGATCTACCATGAGCAGTCGTTGCCGCCGGATCTGGGGGCTGCCTGTGCCGAAGCACTGGAGAAGCGCCCGGATGTGCGCAGCCTGACCCTGCAGCTCAAGGCAGAAGATGAAAAAGTCATGGCCGCGCGTTCAGAGGGGATGCCGTCGCTCGCTGCGTTCGGACAGCTCCAGATGCAGTCTCAGTTCAACGATGATCAGTCGCCGGATGTCAATGGATGGCCCACGACCTCTTCGGTGGGATTGCAGCTCTCCGTACCCATTTTTTCGGGCTTCGGTACGAGCGCCAGGATCGAACAGTCCAAAATTTCCAGATTGCAGACCAGGACGAGGCTCGAAGACCTGAAAGAGCAGGTACGTGCCGATGTCGAGATCAGACTCTGGAATCTTCTCGAAGCCCGCAAACGTATCGAGGTTCAGTCCAAAACCATCAGTGTGGCTGAACGAAGCTATCGGATCACCATGCTGCGTCTGCGTGAGGGAATCGGCTCGAGGCTCGAACTGACCGATGCGGAGCTGCAGCTCAACACGGCCAAGACCAACTATCTGCAGGCAGTGTATGACTATCTGGTGGCTTCGGTCGAGTTCGACAAGTCCCTGGGACGAGTGGTGCCGATCAACCGGAAGTCCTGAGTGCGCGGCAGATGAATCCTGAGGATTTTCGGGGATCGAGTCCTGTGGCAATCGAACGGACGGCCGCTGTCGATGCACGCAGGATGCCTGACATCCCGAATTTACGGTTTTCGACGCTGCAGGCGAGTTTTTCGCTGTACCATGTGTTGTAGAGCGCATCGGGCAGGAACGACTCAAGTTCATGCACGGTGAACCCGTATCTGCCGAGAAGCCTGCCAAGTGTCTCGGGCGTGAAATGGTAGAGGTGACGGGGGGCATCGAGCGCGATCCAGTTTCGCCCGTATCTTATGGCATCATCACTGTCGATATTTGGCAGGGCGATGACCAGCATACCCTTGTCTGAGAGCAGTTCATCAGCCTTGCCGAGCGTCTGCTCGAGGTTGTGAAGGTGTTCCAGCGAATGCCAGAATACGATGCGATCGAACGTGCCGGTGAAACGGGATGCCGAGATGTCGGTTTCGTCGATATTGACGAGTCCCGATTGCTTTGCCGCGGTTGCCGCCCCATGGTCCGGTTCGAGGCCGCAAAGATTGGCGATGGGGATTCCAAAGGAGGTGTTCAGACGTTTCAGCAGCCTTCCGGTCGAACAACCGACGTCGAGTACGCGGATCGGGCGAGTCTCATGTTCGACTCCTTTCATGACGATACGTGCTTTGAGGCCAAGCAGGGCTTCGCTCAGCAGCAGATAGGCTTTGTCCCGAAACGACCGGCAGCTTTCCCGGGCAATGAACGGATCGTAAGATTCCGCAGGATAGTGGCGGTTCGACTCCGTGGCATCGGGTCTCGGATTGAGCATCACGAGGCCTGAATCTTTTGCCCGAACGAGTTTCCATGGTGGGGCGGAGAGGTTGAAACGGTCCGGAGCGTCAGTCCATGGGGTGAACTCACGACAGCCCGTTACAGGGCAGGAGACCGTTTCCATGAGGTCCTGGTCGTTCAGCCGGCGTCGCCGCTTCTGAGTGCCGCGATGGCCTCCCTGAGCTGGACGTACGTTTTGCGGAGATCATTGCTCAGCACCTTGGTGTCTCCGAGTACCGGCATGAAATTGGTGTCGCCTTCCCAGCGAGGCACGATGTGGAAGTGGATGTGCGTGTCGACGCTGCCGCCGGCAACCTTTCCGAGATTCGCTCCAAGATTGAATCCCTGCGGCTTGAGTGTCATTTTGAGTGCCCTCATGCAGAGATCGGACATCTGCATGATTTCCAGTCTGGTCGGGTCGTCGAGGTCGGTGAACTCCGGTGTCTGCTTGTAAGGAATGACCATGAGGTGTCCGCAGTTGTACGGATAAAGGTTCATGATCGCGAAGCAGCGTTCGCCTCTGCAGAGCACATAGCGCTCTTCGTCCTCTTCGGGAGGGATGTCTGCGAAGATGGACTTGCCTTCGGAGGGCGCGGGTTTTTCGTCTTTGAACGACTGCATGTAGATTTCACGCCATGGAGAGTACATTCTTTGCATAAGGGACGCAGCTCTGATAATCGATTGTGCAATCCGATTGCTGCGTGGGTCCCGATCTCCCGGGATCCAGACTATTATCAGAGGTCGAGGTCCCCATACGGTGCAGCAGCGAATGCGGGGAGAGATAAAAACCGGATAAATCCGTGTACCAAAGGTGGGACTCGAACCCACACGAGCTTTCACCCACTGGATTTTGAGTCCAGCGCGTCTACCAGTTCCGCCACTTTGGCATTCTTGACTTACGGGTAACCTGACAAACCGTCTTGAGCGGTCCGAATGCAAGGCGGAAGGAGCGGAGAAGCCGGAATGTACATCAAGTACATGAGGATTTCGAGCACCACCCAACGAAGCAGTCGGTTCGCAGAACAGGTTTTCAGGTTACACCTGTGCGAGAGAAGGGACTCGAACCCTTACGCCTCACGGCACCAGTTCCTAAGACTGGCGTGTATACCAATTTCACCACTCTCGCGTCATGAAGTGCTAATATACTCGGTTTTTTGTCATAATAAAACTATCTTCTGAATGGTTTTTGGGATTCACCCCCGCACATCATCTTTACAGATCATCCTCCTCGGTTTTCCATGCACATTGATATACGCCGGTTCGCTTCTCTGATTTCATGGGTCGTCAGCCCAGTCGTTGTCGCACCGGCAGCCTACCTGTTTATTGTGCTGTATGGATACCGTGGCGAGCCGCGTGCGCTGTCCTGGTTCTATGTGCTTTTTGCGTCGGCTACCGTAGCTCCGATGATGCTGATCTATGGACTCAAGAAGATCGGCAAGGTCTCCGATTACAATATCACGTTCAGGGAGCAGCGTTTCCTGCCGCTGCTCGTGCTGGTCGGGGTGAACGTCATCGGCTATGAATTCATGAAGCAGATGGGTTCCCCGCGTTTTCTTTCCGGCATTCTGCTATTCAATGCTGTCAATACCGTGTTCATTCTGCTGGTTACCCTTCAGTGGAAAATCAGCATCCATCTCTTTTCTCTCGCATCATCGATCGCTCTGGTCTATCTGCAGTTTGGCACGCCAATGCTCTGGCTGCTGCTCTTCGTTCCTCTGCTGATGTGGTCGAGAGTCTATCTGAAAGCCCATAACTTCATGCAGACGCTTGTCGGTAGCATGATCGGCTTTTTCCTGATGTTTGCAGAACTCAAATGGTGGCTGGCACTGTGAATGGCAGACGCTACGGCGTGGTGCTGGTTACGTATGGCGAGGTGGAACGGCCGGCCATACGCAAGCTCCTGCCAAGTTCGCGTAAAATCGTTCATGTCGTCACCCGTCAGATAGTCACGCTTCCGAAAGCGCTGATCTACGCACTGGCGGATTACCGGACAGTCAAGCACTACCTCGACTGGCAGTTCAACCGTTACCGCTCACGGCTTGTTCCGATAAATCGTGTCCAGACCGAGGGGGTGAAGCGTGAGCTTGCCGCAAGCACCCGGCTCGCTGCAGCGGGCATCGGTGTCGAAGTTGCGGAGGCATACTATTTCGTGCCACCATATCTCGAAACCGTACTCGAACGGTTCAGGTCAACCCTGGCTGGGGTCGTCGTCGTGCCTATGATACCCGTCGAATCCGCATTTTCGTGCGGTGTCGCATGCCAGATGGTTATCGATCTTCATGGTGAGGCTCATGCCGGCAAGGTCAGGGTTATGCATGGCCTGTGGAAGCACGAAGAGCTCTACCGCATCTACCTGGATCATCTCTTTGGATCATTGCTCCCCGAGATGCATCCGGCAGGCGACTCGAAGCCGGGGCTCGTACTGGTCATTCACGGCACCATCGTCCGTGGTCGTGACGGCAATCCGCCGGCTGTTTTCACCGGCCTTGAAGAGACCTACGCTTTTTACCGGATCATGCGCGATCGAATCCTCTCCGATCCCCGGAATGTGTTTGGCGAGGTGAAACTTGGATGTCTGAATCATACCGCAGGTGGCGAGTGGACACCCGATACGGTGCAAAAGGCACTTGGGGAGCTCCGTGATGCGGGGGTCGATGCTGTCGCCATGTTTCCTTTCGGCTATTTTGCGGACAACAGCGAAACCGATTATGAGGCAAAGAAACTTCTCGATGCTTCCGGAATCGTTCGGAGGCAGTATATTCCCTGCATCAACGAATCAACCGATTTTTTCAGGTGGCTGGGGCGTCTTATCGAGAAAGAGGTTGTTAAACTCGACCGGCAGCGGGATTTTTTCTGCGCCGAAGGCGACAGTGAACCTAACAAAGAGAGCTCATCATGAGTCTGACTTCATCACAGGAATCTTTCCCGGTTCATAACGATCACTACCGCGAAGCGGATTATCAGCTCGCCCTTGAATGCATAGGAGAGGGGGAGTTTCCGAAAGCGCTTCAGCTTCTCGACGAAATTGCAGGGCCGGCGTCACGTGATGCACAGGTCCGATATGCCAGGGCGGTTGCCTATCTTTCGATTGGTGAGTACAAGAAAGCCGGTACCGATCTTGCGTTTGCTGTCGTCCTCGACAGAACGTTCCTTCCTGCCTATCGACACCTTGGATTCGTGCTGCTGACGATGGGTAAGGAGCTCGCGGCCATCAGGGTGCTCAAGGCGGCTATCGCCATCGATCCGGATTTCAGCGATGCATGGTGCGTGCTCGGAGATGTCTATCTTGATCTCGGTGAGGCTGACAAGGCTCTGGAGGCTTTCGAAAGGGCGCTCGATCTCGATCCACGCAACCCCGAGCCACATTGCAAGCTCGCCATGTATTATGTTTCGCGTGGAGACATGAAAGGACTCAGGGCCGAGTACGAAGTGCTCCGCGAACTCGAGCCTGCCATGGCTTCCCGGATTGCGGAACTCCTTCCGTGAAGTAAGTTGTCGTATACTGGTTCTGACAAACGTATAATAATATTACAAGCCTGTAGAGGAGAGATATGAGACTGTTTCCTGAAAAAGCGAAAATGCAGGCATTGATGAAAAAAGGTTTGCCGGTGATTTTTGCGGTTGCATGGACTCCTGTGGTCTGGATGCTCATGACAGCCATTCTCGGCAATGCGATGGAGCGTATGATCGGCAGCTGGCAGCCGGTAGTGGCCATTCTCGGTCTGACGACCATTGCGGTCATGAGTGCCCTTGTGATTGCATTTCGGCGTTATGGTTTAAAAATATTTGATGAAAAAGGCGTTTGATTAATTAAATTAGGCGCCATTGTCGTGAGCCTTATCTGATTGCTGGGCCAGGCTCAGGATTGTCCTTAACTGAACTCCTGAAAAAATCAGCTTTTTATCTGGCCTTGACAGGATTTTTTTTTATATTTGCCGCACTTGATTTCAAGGCATTATCCCGATTGTCGGGGAACTCTGCGGGCTTCTCCGATCTAACGTCAAACAACAGCACATGGATCAGACGCTGACCGGTTTTGGTACCGTATTTGTCTTTCTTATTCTCGGTATCTTCTTTGTCGTCGCAGGATTCCTGACGGCAAGGCTGCTTCGACCCAATCGTCCCAACCCGGAAAAGAACTCCACCTACGAGTGCGGTGAGCCTGCGGTTGGCAGTGCCTGGGTCAAATTCAATATCCGCTTTTACGTGGTGGCCCTTATCTTTATCATCTTCGACGTCGAAGTTGTCTTTCTCTATCCCTGGGCTACTGTATTCAAATCTCTCGGTGTCTTCGCTCTTGTCGAAGTGCTGATTTTCGCTTTTATCCTTATTCTCGGTCTCGTGTATGCATGGGTCAAGGGCGACCTCGACTGGGTGAGGCCGACTCCGAACATTCCGAAAATGCCTGAACTGCCGAGCCGCGAAGCAGGCAGGGTAAACGGATAATCTTTAAATCATCATCGATTACACGCTATGGGTTTGCTTGATGCCAGGATATCGAACCGCAACGTCCTTGTGACCTCGGTCGACAACGTGATGAACTGGGCCCGTCTTTCGTCTTTGTGGCCTATGGGTTTCGGTCTCGCCTGCTGTGCTATCGAGATGATGGCCACCAACGCTTCCAACTATGACCTCGAACGTTTCGGTATTTTTCCGCGTTCGTCGCCTCGCCAGTCCGATCTCATGATCGTTGCCGGTACGGTTACCATGAAGATGGCCGAGAGGGTCGTCACGCTCTATGAGCAGATGCCCGAACCTCGCTACGTGCTCTCCATGGGCAGCTGCTCCAACTGCGGCGGTCCTTACTGGAATCATGGATATCATGTGCTCAAGGGTGTCGATCGGGTCATTCCTGTCGATGTCTATGTTCCGGGTTGCCCGCCGAGGCCTGAGGCTCTTATCGGTGGTCTTATGAAGATCCAGGAGCTTGTTCGCATGGAAGGTCTTGGTGTTACCCGCCAGGAGGCACTGAAGAAACTTGCCGAGAAGAGCGCCGATCCGCAGCAGGTGATCGAACAGACCCGCAAGGCAACGGCATAATTATCTATCATCAATGGACAACGGGATGGAAGAAGCAGGAAACATAATGCCGGCAGCGGTTCAGGAGAGCAAGGCTGCCTACGATATTATCAAGGAGCGGTTCGGTTCGGCGGTATCGGAATTCGATGCCAACCCCACCATGCCGTTCTTCGAGGTGGTCGACACATCGAAGTGGGTGGATATCGCCCTGTTCATGCGCGATGACTCTCGACTGAAATTCAATTACATGGCATGTCTTTCGGGCGTGGATTATCCTGAGCAGAACCAGCTCGGTATCGTCTGCAACCTCGAGTCGATCGGCCATCATACCCACAGGATCGCCGTCAAGGTCAAGTGCCAGAGAGATGGCGGCTCGATTCCTTCGGTGTCGTGCGTCTGGCATACGGCCAACTGGCACGAAAGGGAAGCCTACGATATGTACGGCATGACCTTCGATGGTCATCCGGATCACCGGAGGATTCTCTGTCCGGAAGACTGGACCGGTTATCCGCTTCGCAAGGATTACCAGGTGCAGGAGACCTATCACGGCATCAAGGTTCCGTACTGACGCCATAACACGTAAACAAGCATTCCGAGCATGCAGGAATTAGGTAAAGCTGAACTGAACTCTACCAGGATCATTCGTCAGAACGACAACCGAGTCGTCATCGAAAAGGATCTCGATACCGAATATATGGTCCTGAGCATGGGACCGCAGCACCCGTCGACGCACGGTGTGCTTCGACTCGAGTGCATCACCGACGGTGAAGTCGTCGTTGAGGCCGAGCCCTACCTCGGCTATCTGCACCGTTGCTTCGAGAAGTACTGCGAAAAGGTGGATTATCCCGGCATTGTGCCCTATACCGATCGCATGGACTACCTGGCCGGTATGAATACCGAACTTGCGTACTGTATCGCTGTCGAGAAGCTTCTCGATGTCGAGATTCCCCGCAGGGTCGAGTTCATCAGGGTGATCGTCTCAGAGCTCAACAGGATCGCATCGCATCTGGTTGCCATCGGTACTTACGGTATCGACCTTGGTGCCTTCACTCCCTTCCTGTTCTGTTTCCGTGACCGCGAGCACATTCTCAATCTCCTCGAGTGGATCTCCGGTGCCCGCATGCTCTATAATTATATATGGATCGGCGGTCTCTCCTATGACGTGCCCGCTGATTTCAAGAAAAGGGTCGCCGAGTTCGTTACCTACTTCAGGCCTAAAGCGCTTGAACTCCAGAAACTGCTCACCGAAAACGAGATTTTCGTCAAGCGTACCAAAGGTGTCGGCATCATGCCTGCTGAGGTTGCCATCAACTACGCATGGTCTGGTCCGATGCTTCGCGGTTCAGGTGTCAAATGGGACCTGAGGCGCAACGATCCCTACTCGGTTTACCCTGAGCTCGATTTCGAGGTTCCGGTTCCGGATGGCAGGTTCTCCGATATCGGTGACAGCCTGTCGCGTCATCTGGTTCGTGCATGGGAAATGGATGAGAGTCTGAAGATCATCGAGCAGTGCCTCGACAAGATGCCGGAAGTTGAAGGCTTCAATTCGCGTTCCGCCATTCCCAAGAAGATTCGTCCGAAAGCCGGTGAGGTGTATGGTCGTGCCGAAAACCCGAGAGGTGAGGTAGGTTTCTATATCGTCAGCGATGGCAAGTCGACCAAGCCGCTTCGCTGCAAGGCACGTTCTTCGTGTTTCGTGAATCTTTCGGCCATGAAGGACCTTTCCAAAGGCCAGCTTATTCCGGATCTTGTGGCCATCATCGGCAGTATCGATATCGTGCTGGGCGAAGTTGACCGTTAAACGATTTTTCAAGACAACAATCTTATTCCATAGACAGGTTAGCCGTTTTCTATGAGTCAGTCACCATCTCTCAATACCTGGTCTGAAGCCCTTTCAGGATTTTACATCGGCTGGTTGCCGCTGGGGCTGCTGATCGTGGCAGCCATACCTCTCGTCTTCATCGCTCTTTATGCGCTGACTTACGGTGTGTACGGCGAGCGAAAGATTTCGGCGTTCATGCAGGATCGTCTCGGCCCGATGGAGGTTGGTCCCTGGGGTCTTCTGCAGACTCTCGCCGATATTCTGAAACTTCTCCAGAAAGAGGATATCGTCCCGACTGTAGCCGACAAGTTTCTTTTTGTCATCGGCCCGGTCATCATGTTCGTCGGTTCGTTCATGGCCTTCGCCGTTCTGCCTTTCGGTCCGGCATTCATCGGTGCCGATCTGAACGTCGGTCTTTTTTATGCTATCGGTATTGTCGCTTTCGAGGTCGTAGGTATTCTCGCCTCCGGTTGGGGTTCGAACAACAAATGGGCACTGTACGGTGCCATCAGGAGTGTCGCACAGATCGTGAGCTATGAAATTCCCGCTTCGATCGCCCTTCTTTGCGGCGCCATGATGGCAGGATCCCTGAGCATGCAGCAGTTCAGCGTCATGCAGGCTGGCCCTTATGGCTTCATTCATTACTACCTGTTCAGCAATCCGATCGCCTGGCTTCCTTTCATTATCTATCTGATCTCTTCACTCGCAGAAACAAACCGTGCACCGTTTGATATTCCCGAAGCGGAATCCGAGCTCGTCGCCGGTTTCTTTACCGAGTATTCGGGTATGAAGTTCGCCATGTTCTTCCTTGCAGAGTATGGCAGCATGTTCATGGTTTCCGCAATCCTCTCCATCGTGTTCCTTGGCGGATGGGCATCTCCGCTCCCGAATGTCGGGGGTCTCGCCCTTAATGACTTGACCAGCGGACCGGCATGGGGTGCGTTCTGGATCATCATGAAAGGATTCTTCTTCATCTTTGTGCAGATGTGGCTTCGCTGGACTCTTCCCAGGCTCAGGGTTGACCAGCTTATGTATCTCTGCTGGAAGGTGCTGACTCCATTTTCTTTTATCGCCTTCGTTCTGACGGCGGTTTGGGAGATCTATAAATAACCGGCCGGCGAAAGAGAAAGTATACAGGCAAGCAAGACGAAATATCAACTATGAGTGAGTACTTCAGCAATATAAAGACCGGGGCTACGACCATCGCGACCGGTATGGCCATCACTCTCCGTCACTTCTTCAATGCGGTGAAACGGAAAGGTGATGCTGGTATAGACGATCCGGATTATTTCAAGCAGGTGGACGGTCTGTGCACGCTTCAGTATCCAAAAGAAGCTGTTCCGACCCCGACTATCGGTCGATATCGCCTGTACAACGATATCGACGACTGCATCGGCTGCTGCCAGTGCGAACGTGCCTGCCCGGTCGAATGCATCACCATCGAGACCATCAAGGTCACCAATGATGATCTGGCAGCATGTGGCAAGACCTCCGGAGGTCAGCAGAAGCGTTTCTGGCTTCCGGTATTCGATATCGATGTCGCCAAGTGCATGACCTGCGGCATCTGTGTCAGTGTATGCCCGACCGATTGCCTCGTGCACAGCCCGGTCGCAGATTTCTCGGAGTTCGATGTAAGGAATATGGTTTACCATTACGGTAACCTTACCAGGATCGAAGCAGAGGCCAAGAAGCGAAAGCTCCAGGAGGAGAAGGCTGCCAAGGAAAAAGCGGCGGCAGAGGCGGCAGCGAGAGGCGAGGCACCGGCAGCGAAGCCGGCACCGAAACCGAAACCGGCTCCGGCGCCAAAGCCTGAATCCGACCAGGCAGGGGAGTAACAGGGTACCGATTACCAACAAGTGCAGACAACAATGAATCAATTGACCTTATCCATCATCTTCTACGTATTCGCGGCTTTGACCGTCGTGTCGGCGGCGTTTGTCGTGTTTTCGAAAAACGTCATCTACTCGGCATTCGCGCTGATGTTCACCTTCTTCGGTGTTGCCGCACTGTATGTATTTCTCAGTGCTGACTTCATTGCCGTCACCCAGGTGGTGGTCTACGTCGGTGGCATTCTGGTATTGCTGCTCTTCGGTGTGATGTTCACCAACACCATCATGCAGACTGATCTCAAAACCGATGTGCTGCATGTAGTTCCCGGTACGATTCTGCTGCTGCTCATGATCGCAGGCATTCTTTACACCTTCTACACCACTGGCGACTGGATGCCGGGCGAAGCTCAGCTCCAGGGCAGTGTCGTGCAGAGGATCGGATTCGAAACCATGTCGCGTTATATGCTTCCGTTCGAAATGGCTTCGATCGTCCTTCTTGTCGCGCTGATCGGTGCGGCATTCCTTGCGCGCTACGATAAGGTTCATAATAAAGATCACTAAGGAGTAACGTACATGGAAATGTTCACTGCTATCGGGCTGAATCACTTTCTGACCATCTCAGCCATTCTTTTTTCTCTTGGCATGTTCGCTGTCATGACCAGGAAGAACGCCATCGTTATCCTTATGGGTGTCGAACTGATCCTGAATGCGGCAAATATCAACTTCCTCACCTTCTCCAAATATAATGGAGGAATGGAGGGCGTGATGTTCAGCCTGTTCGTGATCGTGCTGGCAGCTGCCGAGGCTGCCGTTGCGCTGGCGATCGTGATCAACATATTCAAGACCTTCAAGACGGTTGACGTTTCCAGCGTCGATACGATGAAGGAGTGACCCGGACCGAAACCATTTCAGCTGCAAATTCTCTGTAAAACGAAACATGATGCACAGTTTAATCCAGTTATCGATCGTAGTCCTGCTCTTGCCGCTGCTGTCGTTTGTGGTGCTGATATTCTTCAACCGCAGGCTTCCGCGAATGGGTGATTTTGTCGGCGTTGGCATGCTCGGTACGGCGTTTGCCATATCCCTGTACATTTTCTGGAACGTAGTGGTTCAGCATTACGATCCGGCGTTCCGAGTGGCCTGGGACTTTACCTGGCTTGATTTCGGAAATGTTCCCGGAGTCGGTCCTCTTCAGGTGAAGATGGGTATCGTGATCGATAATATGACCGCGATCATGCTGGCCATGGTCACCCTCATCAGTCTTCTTGTCCATGTCTACTCGACAGGGTACATGCAAGGTGATCCCAAGTATGGCCGTTTCTTCGCCTATCTTGGCATCTTCACCTTCTCGATGCTGGGTATCGTGCTTTCGGACAACCTTTTCTCGATCTACATGTTCTGGGAACTGGTCGGCCTTTCTTCGTACCTGCTTATCGGTTTCTACTTCTATAAGGACAGTGCTGCAGACGCACAGAAAAAAGCCTTCCTTACCAACAGGGTGGGCGATATCGGCATGTGGCTCGGTATTCTGATTCTGTATTCCCAGTTCCACACCTTCGGTTATCAGGAGATTTTCGAGAATATCGCTGCTGGCAAGTTCAACATGTCCAATGCATGGCTTACTGCCGCTGGCATCCTGCTCTTCATGGGTTGCGTGGGTAAGTCCGCACAGTTTCCTCTCCATGTCTGGCTTCCTGACGCTATGGAAGGTCCGACTCCGGTTTCTGCACTCATTCACGCTGCAACGATGGTCGCAGCAGGTGTCTATTTCGTTGGTCGCATTTTCGTGATCCTGACCCCGGATGCTCTGCACTTCATTGCGTTCATCGGCGCAGTTACCGCCTTCATGTCGGCAACGATCGCCATCACCCAGCATGACATCAAGAGGGTTCTCGCATATTCTACCGTTTCCCAGCTCGGTTACATGGTTATGGGTCTCGGTGTCGGTGCCTACTCGGCTGCGCTGTTCCACCTCCTGACGCACGCCTTCTTCAAAGCCTGTCTCTTCCTTGGATCGGGTGCAATCATTCATGCCATGCACCATGAGCAGGACATGCGCTGGATGGGTGGTCTTCGCAAGCAGATGCCCTGGACCTTCGCGACCTTCAGCATCGCCACGCTCGCACTTGCCGGTCTTCCGCTGACCAGCGGCTTCATGAGCAAGGATGCCATTCTTGCCGGTGCGCTCGGTTTTGCCAGCGTAGAAGGTGGCGGTATCTATTATATCATTCCTGTTCTCGGATTCGCTTCTGCCGCAATGACCGCGTTTTACATGGGTCGTCAGGTCTGGCTGGTTTTCTTCGGCGAGAGCCGCACGCATCTGAAGCCTGCAGAAGAGCATCATGACGATCACGCCCACGATGCACACGGCCACGACGACCATGGTCATGACGACCACGGCAGCCATCACGGTGTGCATGAAGTTGCATGGAACATGCGACTTCCCCTGGTGATTCTCGCAACGCTCTCGACCTTCGTTGTCTTTTCTCCCGATCCGCTCGACGGTGCCAAGGGGTGGTTCATGCATCTCGTTCCGACACCTTCCACGGTGATCAAAAGCGAAGCTCCGAAAGAGGCCGTTGCTGCTGTTGGTGGCAAACTGCTTGCCGAAGCGTCTACCGACGCGGCACATCCTGCAGCAACTGAAGCAGGCGCAGAAGCTCATGGGGAAGCAGCTGGTGGACACGGTCCCGTATTCTCGGATCCTCGCCAGGCCGAAATCGCTCATGCAACCCACGCCAATCACTATACGGCCATCTACCTCTCTTCAGGTATGCTGGTTATCGGTATCGGTCTTGCCCTGATTGTCTATGCATTCGGTGTCATTGACCCGAACAGAACGGCTCAGGCGATCAGACCTCTGTACCTTTTCTCGTTCAACAAGTGGTACTGGGATGAAATTTACGATGCGACCCTGATCAAGGGGTCCATGTTGATCTCAAGAATGCTTGCCTGGTTCGATTCCAATATTGTCGACGGAATCGTCAACGGTGTGGCCACCATTTTCAGGAAGATCGCATTCGGTATGGGCAATGTGGACAAATATGTTGTCGACGGAGCGGTGAACTTTACGGCATTCTTCGTCCAGACCTCTGGCGCAGTCATGAGAAAGATTCAGACAGGTAAGGTTCAAACCTATCTGGTCATGGTGATGGTGGCAGTGCTCACATACTTTGCCGTCTACTTTGTCCAACTCATGAAATAACGAACGATTTAATTTAAACTCGAACATAACTGGTACTGAACATGCTGAGCTTAATTGTATTTCTGCCGATCATTGCCGGACTCATTATTTTGGCGGTGCCCGCGTCGCAGAAGCAGATCATCAGGATCGTTTCGCTGCTCGCGGCTATCGCTCAGGGCGTGATCGCCGTGCTTATCTGGCGTCAATATGACCCGACCATGGCTGGCATTGTCGCCGCTCCCGGCGGATCTCCGGCGGGCTCGTTCCAGCTGATTGAACGTGTGCCCTGGATTTCGCTCAACCTCGGCTCGTTCGGTCCGATGACCATCGAGTACTTCCTCGGCGTTGACGGTCTGTCCATTACGATGGTCATCCTGACCGCGCTGATTTCGATCATCGGCATCCTGTCAAGCTGGCCGATCCAGAAGCAGGTAAAGGGATATTTCATCCTCTTCAACCTGCTCAGCACCGCCATGATGGGTTGCTTTGTCGCGCTTGACTTCTTCCTCTTCTATGTATTCTGGGAGCTCATGCTGCTGCCGATGTACTTCCTCATCGGTATCTGGGGTGGCCCGAACAGGGAGTATGCCGCAATCAAGTTCTTCCTGTACACGCTGTTCGGATCCGTGTTCATGCTTCTGGTCATGATCGGTCTCTACTTCAGTGTCGTCGATCCGCTGACCGGTCACCATACCTTCAGCCTCGTTGCCATGGCCAGCCAGGAGAACTATGTCAAAGGCTCCATTCTCGGTCCAGACAGTGTGATGTGGAGATATGCCGCGTTCATCGTGCTCTTTGTCGGTTTTGCCATCAAGGTTCCCATGTTCCCGTTCCATACCTGGCTTCCTGACGCTCACGTCGAAGCCCCGACCCCGATCTCGGTCATTCTGGCAGGTGTGCTTCTGAAGCTTGGTACTTACGGTATGATGAGGATCAACTTCCCGCTGTTCCCTGAAGTGTATCAGGCAGGTCTTTATGTTATCGGTGTGTTCGGTGCGATCAACATCATCTACGGTGCTTTCTGTGCTCTTGCCCAGCAGGATCTGAAGAAGATGGTTGCCTACTCTTCCATCAGCCACATGGGTTACGTTCTCCTTGGCCTTGCAGCTGCAAACAGCGAAGGTATGCTTGGTGCGCTGTACCAGATGTTCAACCACGGCACCATCACCGCCATGCTCTTCCTTCTGGTGGGTGTCATCTATGATCGTGCCCACTCCCGTGCCATCGACAAGTTTGGCGGTCTGGCTACCTACATGCCGGTGTATGCAGGTATGGTTACCGTAGCCTGGTTCGCATCTCTCGGTCTGCCAGGTCTTTCCGGCTTCATCTCCGAAGCATTCGTGTTTGTCGGTTCGTTCACTTCGCCGACCACCAGACCGATCGCCATGGTTTCTGTTCTTGGTATCGTGTTCGGTGCCGCTTATCTGCTCTGGTCACTGCAGCGGATGTTCCTCGGCAAGCGCAAGCCTGACGCACTGTACGAACTTGAGAAAGATGCTCACGGTCATGAGCACATCCATTTCCATGACTGGAATGGCAAGCTTGATCTTGACGCACGTGAGTTGACCATGCTGGTTCCGCTGGCCATAATCGTCATCGTTCTGGGTATCTACCCGATGCCGATCATGGGCATGCTGACTGCAAGCATCAACAAACTGGTGACCGTGCTCGCCCCTGTCGCCATGTCGGCTGTGAACTGAGACGGTGTTTCTGTATAAAAGAATAAACGTTGGAAAAATATGTTCGATATGCCATCAGGC
Source organism: Chlorobiaceae bacterium (assembly GCA_013334925.1). GTDB lineage: Bacteria > Bacteroidota > Chlorobiia > Chlorobiales > Chlorobiaceae > Chlorobaculum. Next base: position 27,506 of record JAAXWP010000008.1, on the reverse strand, counting down.
GCTGAAATACAGAGCATCATCTCGATCCTGAGGGCGGGTGCCGGGTATTTTATCCCTGAACTCTATCTGTCAGCACTTTTCATGGTGCTGATCATCCTGGATCTCGTGCTCGGTGGACGAAAAAACAGGATACTCGCCTCGGCGACGATCATCGGCCTTCTTGGCAGCTTCTTCTTTATTTTCCAGCAGCATGCGCTGCCGGATGCGGAGATCTTCTTCGGGATGTATTCGCTTGACAGGTTCGGAATCTTTTTCAAGTACTTCTTTGTGCTTACCGGTGTTCTCGCTGTCGTCATTTCGATGGAGGACGAACACCTGAACGCACAGGAGTCCGGGGTTGGCGAGTACTATGCCCTGATTGTCGGCATGGTCATCGGTATGATCATGATGGCATCGTCGACCGATCTTCTGATGATGTTCCTCGCTATGGAACTTGTCGGTCTGTCTGCCTATGCATTGACCGGTTACCTGAAGCGTGAACCACGCTCTTCCGAAGCCGCGCTGAAGTACCTGGTGTACGGCGCTGTATCATCAGGCATGCTTCTGTACGGTTTCTCGCTCATCTATGGTATGACCGCGCAGACCAATATTTCGAAAATCAGCACGGAACTCACCCAGCATGGATATGATCCGCTGGTCATGATTCTTGCAACGCTGCTCGTCATGGCTGGTCTCGGTTACAAGATGGGTGCCGTACCATTCCACTTCTGGAGCCCGGATGTGTATGAAGGCGCTCCGACTCCGATCACGGCGTATCTGTCGACTGGTTCAAAGGCGGCTGGTTTCGCAATGCTCATGCGCTTTTTCTACGTGGCTGTACCTCATGCAGTGGATGGAGTCGAAGATATGCTCGGTGTCGACTGGCTTCACATCATGATGATCATTGCCGCCGCTTCGATGATTTATGGTAACGTTGTGGCTATCTGGCAGAAAAATGTCAAGCGTCTGCTTGCCTATTCTTCCATCGCACACGCTGGCTATCTGCTGCTTGGTATTATTACCATGGACCAGCTCGGAACCCAGTCCGTTCTTGTGTATCTGCTTGGTTATCTCCTGATGAACATCGGCGCATTCTATGTCGTCGTGATGATCGCCAACAAGACCGGCAGCGAGAATGTCGACGACTATAAAGGACTTGGCAAGAGTATGCCTCTGGCTGGCGCTGCGCTGACCGTGTTTCTCATTTCACTTGTCGGTCTGCCTCCCACGTTCGGTTTCGTCGGAAAGCTTATGATCTTCTCTGCACTGATCAACAAGGGTGGCAATGCGTTCATGTGGCTTGCCCTGATCGGTATTCTGACCAGTGTCATCTCGCTCTACTATTACATGTTCATTCCGCTGAACATGTTTCTGCGTGAGTCGGAGCATAACAGTCAGAAAGATGTCAGCACCGGTATGGTTTCGAAAGTCGTTACCGCAGTGCTGATGTTCCTGACCATCTATTTCGGTATATTTTTCCAGCCGGTGGTCGAATACGCCAAGTACTCTGTTACCATGTTCGGAGCTCTTCTGAAGTGATAAAATAAAGGGAGAAGCTCTGCAGTACCTAAAAAACCCGGCATCTGAATGAGAGATAGCCGGGTTTTTTAATGCCCTCTCTGGTATTTCAGTTGATCAAACGGCGTTATCTGTTTTTTAAATAACGATCGTTACGTATATTGAACTATATCATAGGTGTAAATCCAACGACACATTCCTGAAACGGGGCGGGCCCCATGACCTGCTTCACAGCGACATTGTATCCAAATCCACGGAGGTGTTAATGCCAGCCCAGCAAACATTCGCAGAAGTGTTCAAATCCAGGGGAATATCCCGCCGGGATTTCCTCAAATTCTGCAGCCTGACATCGGTCTCGCTCGGTCTCTCACCGGCACTTCTGCCGAAGGTTATTCATGCCATGGAAAACAAACCGCGTACACCGGTTATCTGGCTCCATGGTCTCGAGTGCACCTGCTGCACGGAGTCGTTTATCCGGTCTTCGCATCCGGTTATGGCAGATATCCTGTTCAACATGATCTCCCTCGATTATGACGACACCCTGAGTGCAGCCGCAGGCCATCAGCTCGAGGATGTCAGGAAGAAAATCATGAAGGAGTACAATGGGAAGTACATTCTTGCCGTCGAAGGGAATGTTCCAACCAAAGACGATGGTGTTTATTGCATGACGGGGGGCGACTCCTTCCTTAATGTCTTGAAGGAGACTGCAGCCGGAGCAGCCGCAGTCGTTGCCTGGGGTGCCTGTGCTTCGTTCGGTTGTGTGCAGAATGCGGATCCGAATCCTACCGGTGCGGTTCCGATCGACAAGATTATCAAGGACAAGCCGATTGTCAAGGTTCCGGGATGCCCTCCGATCTCCGAGGTTATGACTGGGGTGATCACCCATGTCCATACGTTCGGTACACTTCCTGAACTTGACAGGATGGGAAGACCGAAAGCGTTCTACTCGACCAGGATTCATGACAAGTGTTATCGCAGAGCATTCTACGATGCTGGCATGTTCGTTCGCGGTTTCGACGAGGAGTCGACCAGAAAGGGCTGGTGCCTGTACAAGATGGGTTGCAAGGGCCCGACGACCTATAACTCATGTTCGAAGATTCAGTGGAATGAAGGTACCAGCTTCCCGATCGGTTCGGGACATCCCTGTATTGGTTGTTCGGAACCGGGCTTCTGGGATAAAGGACCATTCTACACCAGGCTTGCGGATGTTTCGTTCCTCGGAACGGATACGACTGCCGATCAGATCGGTGTTGTCGCTGTCGGTGCGGCCGCTGCCGGCGCAGCTGCTCATGCAGCTGTGACCGCGGTGAAGAAGAAGCAGCATGATAAAGAGTCAGAAAAGTAAACCAAGGGAGCTCAAGGCATGGCCAAGAAAATAGTTGTCGATCCGATTCCCCGTATCGAGGGACATCTGAGAATAGAGGCGAAAATGAATGACGCCAACGTTATCGAGGAGGCATACAGCACCGGTACGATGTGGCGAGGTATCGAGGTGATTCTGAAAGGGCGTGATCCGCGTGATGCCTGGGCTTTCGCCGAGCGTATCTGCGGTGTCTGTACTACGGTGCATGCGCTCGCTTCCGTCCGCTGCGTCGAAGACGCACTCGGCATCGAGATCCCGACCAATGCCAGGATCATCAGAAACCTGATGGAAGCAACCCAGCACACACAGGATCATCTGGTGCATTTCTATCATCTGCATGCCCTTGACTGGGTCGATGTTGTCAGTGCACTCAAGGCAGATCCGAAGCAGGCTTCCGAGATTGCACAGAGTCTCTCTTCCTGGCCAAAATCCTCTGTCGGATATTTCAAGGACCTGCAGCAGCGTCTTGTATCTTTCGTTGAAAGCGGTCAGCTGGGTATTTTCTCGAACGGTTACTGGGGACATCCGGCATACAAGCTCCCTCCGGAAGTCAACCTCATTGCGGTAGCTCACTACCTTGAGGCGCTCGATTTCCAGAAGGAGATCGTCAAGATCCAGACTATTTTCGGTGGCAAAAATCCGCATCCGAACTATGTTGTCGGTGGTATGGCCTGCGCCATTGATCCAAACAGCGATACGGCGATCAATATCGAACGTCTCGCCATGGTCAAGAAGATCATTGACGACACCCAGACGTTCATTGATCAGGTCTACATACCTGATCTCATTGCCATTGCAGGTTATTACAAAGGTTGGCTCTATGGTGGTGGTCTCGGCAACTTCATGAGCTATGGTGATTTCCCGGAGACCAACCTTCACGACTACAAATCACTGCTCTGGCCGAGGGGTATCATTCTTAATAAGGATCTCTCTACCGTCATCGATGTCGATCCGAGAGACATGTCCCAGATCAAGGAGGAGATCGGCCACAGCTGGTACTCCTACACGAAAGGGGCAGACAAGGGGCTGCATCCATGGGAAGGAGAGACCAAGCCGAATTATACCGGTCCAAAGCCTCCGTTCGAATTCCTCGATACCGACAAGCAGTACAGCTGGCTCAAGACGCCCCGCTGGAAGGAGCATCCGGTAGAGGTTGGCCCGCTTGCCCGCGTGCTGGTCGCTTACGCCAAAGGCGATCCGATGATCAAGGACACGGTTGGCATGGTGCTCGGTAAACTCGAGGTCGGTCCGGAAGCCCTGTTCTCAACGCTTGGCCGTACGGCAGCCCGTGGTATCGAATGCAAGCAGACCGCAGGCTTTATGCGCCATTTCTATGATCAGCTGGTTGACAACATCAAAAAAGGTGATTACAAGACCTTCAACAGTGAGCGCTGGGAGCCATCTACCTGGCCTAAAGAGGCGAAAGGCTTCGGTTATACCGAGGCGCCTCGCGGGTCGCTCGGTCACTGGATCAGGATCAAGGATGAAAAAATCGATGAGTATCAGATCGTTGTGCCTTCAACCTGGAACGCGTCGCCAAGGGATAATCGTGGCAACTCCGGTGCTTATGAAGCCGCGCTGAAGGGGACTCCGATGATCGATCCATCGAAACCACTCGAAATTCTCAGGACCGTTCACTCTTTCGATCCATGCCTTGCGTGTGCATCACATGTCTTCGACATGAACGGAAATGAGATCACCAAGGTAACCATCGTCTAAACGGAGACCGACATGGGTAGATTAATCGAGGAAATCTATGTATGGCGCCTGCCGGTCAGGGTGTATCACTGGGTCAACGCCCTGTGTATTGTAGCTCTCATGGTCACAGGCCTCTACATTGCCTCGCCAGTGCTCAATCCGCCGCTGGGCGAGGCAGTCTGGCAGCACAATTTTGTCATGTGGAGATATGTTCACTACTGTGTGGCATTTATCTTCATTGGCAACTTTCTGTACCGCCTGTACTATGCGTTGCTTTCGGATGACCAGTATGCGAAGTTTGGCGGTTTCAGGCCGTGGTCTCCCAAATGGTGGGGAGCTCCATTCAAAGAGCAGGTGGCTTCCTATCTGTTCCTCAGGAAAGACGAGCCGAACTATGTCGGGCACAACCCGGTTGCCGCGTTAGCCCATTTTATCTTCATCTTTTGCGGTTCGACGTTCATGATCCTGACCGGCATGGCCATGTACGGTGAAAATCGTCCTGGCGGCTTCACAGACGCAGTGTTCGGCTGGTTACTTCCGCTTTTCGGCAGCAGCTACAACCTGCATTTCGCTCATCATGTGGTGGCGTGGATTTTCCCGTTCTACGTGATCGTGCATCTGTATGCGGTGTTCCGTCACGATGTCGTGGACCGAACCAGCGTTACCTCCTCCATCATCACCGGTTACAAACACAAGGTGGAGGATGAACACGCGATTTAGTGTTCTTTGAAGTAGTAACGTGCATTGAGTGAAAGCCCGTCATATGCGAATGGATGACGGGCTTTTCTTTTGCTCATCTCTCAAACTGTTGCGCGACAGAATTGCTGCGTTGTGCGGTGCTCGACATCCTCATGTACGTATCTGTACATTCCGGTTTCTGTGCTCCGTACGCCTTGCACTCCTGCCGCTCACGACGTTTGATAGATGAGCGATCAGAAAGTTCGATAAGGTGAGATGGGGTGGACAGTATCTCCTTTTTCGTTTAAAGGGGGACTGGGTCGGATGGAACGAAAAGGTCGGATGAGTCGGGCAGGTGACATCACATATGTCCCATAAGACCTATCTGACCCATATGACCCATCATAGAAGTTTCGAAAGATCTGTTTTACAAATAATCAGCAGTGAGAGAGAATTGAAAAAGATCAACGTTGTCGGTCTTGGCAACATTCTGTTTGGTGACGAAGGCTTCGGTGTGGAAGCAATACGGGCTCTCGAGGCGAGCGGTTCATATCCTGAATCGGTCACCTTCGTCGACGGTGGTACCCAGGGAATATACCTGCTCGACTATTTCGAGTCCTGTGATGCTCTGCTGGTGTTTGATTCCATCATACCCGTGGAGTTCGAGCCGAAGGTCTATAAATATGCCAAAGAGGAGCTTCCAGCCTTCATTCATCGCAAGATGTCAGCGCATCAGATGGGACTGAGCGAACTGCTTGGGGTGGCTAAACTGCATGGACGGGAGCCGAAAGAGATCGTTCTGATCGGTGCACCTCCGCATAACCTGGATCTTGGTGGTGGCCTGAGTGATGTCATGCGCGGGCACCTTGAGCGGGCGGTGGAGATGGGCAGGGAAGTGCTTGAGAGCTGGCTGTGAAAAAATGAACAGGGACGATGTTAACTACACTAACTACTCTGAAGAAACGTTAGTGTAGTTAACATCGTCCCTGCCTTCCCTTATCTGGAGCCGATCAGGCGAAGGAACTCGCTTCTGGTTGACTGGTTGGAGAGGAACTCGCCCGACATCGCCGAAGTGGTTGTTACGGAGTTCTGCTTTTCGACCCCTCGCATAACCATGCACATGTGGGTCGCTTCGATGACCACACCAACACCGCGTGGACAGAGCACACTCTGGATGGCGTCGCGGATCTGCTGGGTGAGACGCTCCTGCACCTGAAGGCGACGGGCAAATACTTCGACCACTCTCGGAATCTTGGATAGTCCGACGATCTTTCCATCCGGGATGTAGGCTACATGGGCTTTACCAAAAAACGGGAGCATATGGTGCTCGCACATCGAATAGATGTCGATGTCCTTGACCAGAACCATTTCATCGTATGATTCGGTAAAGACGGCCTTTTTCAGGAGCTGTTCAGGATCCTGGCGATAGCCGCTGGTCAGAAAACGCAGGGAGCGGGCGACACGCTCAGGGGTTTTCAGCAACCCTTCTCTTTCCGGATCTTCACCCACACCTTCGAGCAGGCTGTATACCGCATCCGCCATGGGGGAGAGTACCTGTTCGTCATGATCATGAGATTCATCACAGCACTCGTCCAGATCGCATTCAATGAGATTTCTGCTCCGGGTACGGCTATTCTCCAAGATATCTGACACTGTTTTTTCCTGTTTCATTGATTTTGACTTCATGGAGGGAAACCTCCTTGTTGGTGATGGTTTCAAGTCGTGATTCGAGAATATCCCAGATGGTGACAGCAAGTACCTCTGTAGTCGGAACGCTTCGTTCGAGCTCTTTCACCTCATGATTGAGATGACGGTGGTCGAACCTGGCGACAATCTCCTCTTCAAGCAGGGCTTTGAGAGCTTTCAGATCGAAGAGGTAGCCGGTAGTGCGATCTATGATTCCTGAAAGGGTGATCTCGATCACATAATTATGGCCATGTCCATACAGGCCGCTGCATTTACCGTAGATACGCTGGTTCTCTTCTTCAGACAGCTCCGGATTGAATAGCCTATGGGCTGCGTTGAATTCGATTTTTCTGGTGACGTAGATTTTTCTCGATTTTGCGAGGACGTCGTTCATAGGCAATGAATCGATTGTTTATCCCTTATGAGATCATGTGCAAGGGAGACATGGAATGTGTTCAACGTCCAAGATGAACTCTCCCAAAACTTTATAAGTTTCAGTAAAGAGCTTTACAGCACTGAATCCGGGAGCTGTGTTTCGGCATAACGATAAACAACTTGTCAGAAGAAACGAAACGGTAAATCCACGGCCTTGGTTTATTGAATCAGTTCAATCCGTAATACAACCCATCATGAGAGCTTCTGTGACTTTTTCAGGAACCATGCCTCTGCGTGGATCCGACCCGAACGGCTGTGTCACGCTGTTCGATACCTCTCCGGAGTATCATGGCACCGGAAGTGCCTCTTCACCTGTAGTGGTTCTGCTTGAATCGCTTGCTTCCTGTTCGATTATTGACATCATTGCCATTCTTAACAAAAAAAGAAGGCAGATCGATTCGCTGATTGCTTCAGTTGAAGCTGAACGTGCTGAAACTCATCCTCGGGTGTTTACCTCGATTTCGATTCACTACGAGCTTACAAGTCCGGACTGTCCGAGAGAAGATTTCGAAAAGGCTGTCGGGCTGTCGATGGACAAATATTGTTCGGTTGCAGCCATACTCAGGAACAGCGGCTGCAAGATTTCATGGACTGCCAACTTAACCTGATATACTGCCATGGCGAAAACATTGGACGAACTTATCAGAACGAGTGATTTGCCTGTCTTTATCGATTTCTGGGCTGACTGGTGCGGACCGTGCAAGATGGTCGCTCCAACGGTGGCGCAACTTGCGAAAGAGTTTTCAGGTCGCCTGACCGTGGTCAAGGTCAACGTTGATCGACAACCGGATGTTGCCGCACGTTTCCAGGTCCAGGGTATTCCGGCGCTCATGCTTTTCGAGAAAGGAGTTCTGAAGTGGTGAACTGCAGGGGCATTGCCCTACCAGCAGCTTCGTCAGGAGGTGCTCAAGGTGCTGGGAGGTTGAGGCGTGGAAGAAATTGAAGGCAGCAGAAATGCTGGGGTCAGGCCTTGCATATTGCAGATTGTGCGGATTGGGGTCAGGCCTTGCATAAGTTGCGCTTCGTGCAACTTATGCAAGGCCTGACCCCAGCTTGTTCAGTCGTTTCTTCGGTTCATTACCGTGATGTAGTACAGCAATTGTGAAATCGCCTGTGCTGCTGCCGCGACGTAGGTCAGGGCTGCAGCATCGAGTACGGCGTTCACCCCTTCCATCTCTCGCTGCGAAACGATTCCCTGGGACACCAGCAGCTCTTTGGCTCTGCGGCTCGCATCGAATTCGACCGGCAGAGTTACCAGTGCGAACAGTGCGACTCCGGCAAACAGGATGATACCTGCCCACGCCAGCGAGCTTCCAAGCGTACCGTGCATGAACAGACCGACCATGAAGAGAATCGGACCGAGATTACTTCCGATCGAAACGGCAGGAACCATAAATGATCGAAGCTGCAACGGAGAATAACCGGCTTTGTCCTGCAGTGCATGTCCAGCCTCATGGGCAGCCACTCCAACCGAGGCAATGCTCGGGAGACTGTAGACATCGGGGCTCAGGCGAAGGGTTTTGCTTCTTGGATCGTAATGATCGGAGAGCATGCCTTCGGTCTGTTCAACCTCGACATTCCCCAGGCCGCCTCTCTGGAGCAGGCGTAAAGCTGCCTGGGCACCATTGATCCCCGACTGGGTTGGAACCTGCGAATACCTTTTGAAGGCCGATTTAACCTTGAACTGAGCCCATAAACCGAGCAGGAGCGGTGGAAGGGCGAAAAGGAAATATGTTGGATCGAAAAACATGGTTGTTCTGTTGTCTGTTGTCTGTTGTCTGTTGTCGTTCAAAAATCCTGTTGACAGTGCTCAACTACAATAAAAACAAGCTCGAACAGGCAGAAGTTTCTTGACCAGGATAGAGCGTTGCAAGCTGTCGTTCAACATACCATCTGCTTATTATGCCTGCAGTTCAAAGTATCAATCCATAAAATATTTTCAGGATTGAAGATGGATCCTTCACTTCGTTCAGGATAACAGACTTGTCCTGGAATTCATTTGCGTCCTATAGTCTCTGGATCAATAACTTCCACTCCTGTCAGGAGGTCGCCATGGCCAACGAATTCTTCGTAGGGATTACCCGCGCTGGAAACAGGTGTTTTACCCTGCCGGAATCCGGGTGTCCGATCGCCTTGGCTGGTATGCGATGCATTTTTACCACCTGAGCTCGCTGCCTGGAGAAAAACAGGGTGCACATCTTTTTCAGCTTCCGCCGTCATTTTCTCCTGACGTCGAAACTACCCGAATTCTTGCGCGATTTCTTGACCTTCTCGA
>JAAXWP010000008.1:0-17774 GCA_013334925.1 Chlorobiaceae bacterium | reverse complement strand
TGCATTTTTACCACCTGAGCTCGCTGCCTGGAGAAAAACAGGGTGCACATCTTTTTCAGCTTCCGCCGTCATTTTCTCCTGACGTCGAAACTACCCGAATTCTTGCGCGATTTCTTGACCTTCTCGATCCCGGAGCGCAGAATGTCGTCGAGTTCCGTCATGCGGGCTGGTGGACTGAAGCGTACTTCGGTCTGCTGCAAAGGTTTCGAGTGGCTTTCTGTGGTGTCGATGGGTTTGGTATGCCTGAAGCGTTTCCCGTCACGGCTGACTTTGCCTGTTGCCGTTTTCATGCTACGGAATTTGATGGTGACTATTCCGATGAAGTTCTGGCACATGTGGCAGAACAACTTCAGTGTCTTGCCTTCGCGCAGGCCTACGCCTGTTTCAATAACGATGCAGGTGCTCGTGTCGTCTTTAATGCCCGTTCTCTCATGCTGATGCGCCAGTCAAAATCGGCATAAAAAAGAGGCTGTCTCAGCAGTATATCTGTTTGATTGATGATAGCCGGGAGCGCCGAGCGCCTGCTCGGCAATGGCACCAAAGGTGTCGATCTGCAGGAGTGAGCCCCCATTTCTTTCAAATAAGGATAAGTATTCACATATGTCTGGTTGTGCTTGAATGCTTTTCCGTGATGTCTCGCTGCCGAGATGGGGGCTCGACATTACCACGGAAGAGACTGTCTCAGCATTGGTTCTGAGACAGTCTCTTCCGTGCCGGTCTTTTTGTCTGATGCCGGAGGCTCTCAGAATTTGTAAGAGAGTCCAAGCGAGACTACCGGGTAGTACCTGAACCCGTCGGTTTTATCCTTGATATCCGCTTCCTCTTTGGCAAGGTTTGCTTTGAACGTCGCATCGGAAGCAATCGGGCCCGTAGCGTCGAGCGAAACTTTTGGTGTACCCTGGAACATCACACCGATATCGCACGTGATGGTCAGCGGGAGATGGGTGCTCACGGCGTTACCCCAGCCGATACCGGCGTAGGGAGCTATGGAGTTGAAGTCGATCTTTCCGGTGAGGGTGCCGATCTGGCTTGCCGTGTAGGTCGCATCTCCGATGGTGTAGGTGCCCTGAGCCTGACCTGTCGCATCGATTTTGTTATTGTTGATCATGGCCCCACCCGTGATCCTGAAACCTGATATCGGAAGCGGATGCCAGTCTACCAGCAGAGGAAACGTACTGAGCTTGAGCTTGTAGTCGTAATCGATATCGCTCTTGCTGGTATTTCCATCGTAGTTCAATGCGTTGTAACCAGTCCTGAAGTTGATGCCGGGTAAAATGCCGACCGTTACTTCGCCACCGATGCCAAGGGTTCCGCCCTTGATGCCTGCGGCAATATCTCCGGTTCCAGCGAATGCGGCTGGGGAAATGCCGGTGAGAAGCAGCGCTGATACCAGCATTGTTTTAAGGCTTTTCATCTTCATGAGTTATGCTGTTTGGGTGTTGACCGGGCTGTCACCAACCAATATAGGTAACCGCAGTGGTGAAACCGTAACGGCGATGGATTTTCAGTCATCTGATTCCGGGTGGGACAGAAAAAGAAAAAGCCGCTCTTGTCAGCGGCTTTTTTAGTGGTGGGGACAGGACTTGAACCTGCAACCTTCGGGTTATGAGCCCGACGAGCTACCAATTGCTCCACCCCACGATGTTAGTGCCTTAAATCTAAACGAATTTGCCATCTTTCCTAATTATTTGGCCCTTAATGTAAAAAAAGTGATCAACTCCAGCCGGATACACAACTGGAAAACCGGTTGATGGCCGGTTTTCCAGTGCCTGGCATGTCACTGACAGCGAGAATCAGCCTCAACTCATCGAGTGAAGGCCGATCCGGTTGCCTTCGGTGTCTTCGAACCATGCGTAAAAACCGTATTGACCGATACCGGTCTTTTCGGTAATCACGTTGCCGCCGTTCTTTCTGACGCGCTCAAGAGTTTCGTTGATATTGGTGTCCGAAAAGTAGATGACGATTCCGCCCAGAGTAGGTACATAGCCTTTGTTTTTCACCAGCGAACCGGAAGCCCCAGAGCCTGTTTCACTCATCGGTAACCAACCCATTACGCATCCGTCTTCCATTGTTTCAACTTTGATCGGCTTTCTGAATACCTCTTCATAAAAAGCAGCAGCTCTTGCCATGTCGTTAACGGGAATTTCTACCCAGACGACAGGATTGCACTCCTTTACCTCATTCTCCATGATGATCTCCGTTTTCGCGTTCATAAGATCGTACCTCGAACAAGAAAGGACTTCATGATGAGCAACGATGCAAAGCGCTCAATAATTCAGCATTGGGTATGAGCCAATCCGGTAGGGAGAGTGGTTGTCTTGATCGACTTTTTCCTCCGGGAGGGATCAATTGGATTATGGGATCAGCTATCTTATTGCCAGAACATCGGTTCAATGTATCGAGCAAAATTTTAAATTGATTTAAAGCGTCTTCGGCAACGGAGTCGCCTTATCCGCTGCAGTTTTGAGATAACCAACGCAATAACGAGATGTACGCAGTTCAAAAACTCCGCAAAGCGGTCCCGCTGCTATTGTGTTTCCTTTCGTTCGGCCTGAACGTTGAAGCCAGACCTTTTTCGAACAGTCCAAGGCAGACCGGTGAGGTCGTACTCGAAGAGACGGTGCTTGGGCCGAAGGCATTTGCCGTTCGTGTCGGCAGTAACGGGTGCACTTCGAAAAACTCGTTCGGAGTGTCTGTCAGGAAGGAGTCCGGTGTATCGGAACGGGCTCCCCATTATGTGCTGACGATCAACCGGAAGGTGCCTGACGAGTGCAAAGCCATAGTCCAGGATGGCGCCGTGATCGCTTACGATCTGCAGAAAGACCTCGGTATAAGTGGAAATTACACCTATACCATCACCAATCCGGTCGAGTCGTCGCACCCTTTTGCAGAATCGCATGATTCGTTTCTCTCTGCAGCACTCAAAGATGCCGCATTGCCGTTTCCTGAACTGAAGGAGGTCCGGCCGGAGCCATTCGAGAAATTCACGGTCGAACATGGTTTCTTTTCGTGTCTGCTTCCCTCAGACTGGACACGGAGTCATGATGTGCCGGGGGACGAGAAGGCTGGAATCTATGAGGTGACGCTTTCAAAAGCCGGTATGGCAAAACCTGAGGATGGGGAGCAGTACCATTTTCCCGAACCGATGATCTACGTCGGCTACTATTCGACGCAGAATACGGCAAAGAAAACCTATGAGAGCTATCTGGCGGACTATGACCGTCTTCGCCTCAAAAATGCCGGGAGCGCCAGATCCGCCTATAAAAAACCGCAAAAGGCGACCATAGCGGGTTATGCATCCACGATTACCGAGTACGAAGTCTGGCAGGAGACTCCAAGAGGTCCTTTGTTCACGACTCGTTACTGGCTGAAAGCCCGTTTTGTCATCGTCAGAGGCCGTGAAGGTTTTTGCGTACTCGCGCTGAAAAGCCCGAAAGAGTTCTATGATCGATGCCTGCCTGCATTCCAGGCTGTCGTCGACTCGTTTGTCCCGAAACGCTGAACCATAGGCAGAGTATGTCGAATCTGAAAGTCAGGCCGACGGAGGCTTCCCGTGCGATGATGAAAGTGTTTTCTGTCATCATGGCGATGATGGTCATCGGTATGATGACTGCCGCATTCGCCAATGGTCTCCTCGAAGAGGGGGGAACTTTCGGCATCGTCTGGGTTTTTTCCTGCATCGCAATCGTCGGATTCGTGCTTTTCGCTGCGTTCAGGCGAAAGTGGACTGCCGGTGTGATTGTCGAGATCGAGCATGATGACGATGCATCTGCCAGTAGTGGCCACAGGGAGATCGATTCCCGCCTGCGGACCCTCGATGAGCTGAAGCGCAAAGGGCTTGTTACCGAAGAGGAGTATCGCAGGCAAAGGGAGCATATCATCAGGAGCATCTGACTTAAAGTTGGAGGCTGTCTCAGAAGACATATCGGATGGTTAAAGAATATCCGGGAGCGCTGAGCCCCAGCTCGGCAATGGCGCCGAAGGTGCCGGTAGGTTGTGTTTTTTTCAAAGTCCCGCTTTAATGGCATAAAAACAGACTCGTCAGTTGTGATTGGATGATTTTTCAATGAGATAAAGCTGCCGAGCTGGGGCTCGGCGTTCCCAGGGATGAAACTGCCTCGGCTTCGCTTATGAGACAGCCTCCACCAGTCTGCAAAACCGGATTCTCAAAAGCACATGAAATTCATTTCACTCCTGGCAGCAATCCTGCTGATGATTCTGCCGGCTTCAGCCACGCCAAGGATCTCCGAGCGTATGATTGAACCGGAAGGCCACACCGATACCTACAGGTCGGATAATGGTGTCTATGAAGTGACGATCACCTGGCACAGTCCGTTTGCCTCATGGAGCCTGAAGGAGCGAGGAAGGGAGCTCTGGTCTCAGCCACTCATGGCAGAGGGCGGTGCTGCCGCGGTGTCGGACAATGGTGCAGTCATCACACAGCCTCTCTGGGGATGGCGTGACGAGGGTGGATCCAGCGGTATTGCGGTGTATGACGGTCAGGGACAGCTGAAAAGCAAAATCATGTTCAAATCGGATGACGGTCGCGAAGGCCTGCGTTGGGTCGATAGCACGGTTATCTCTCCGGACGGGAGCTGTATCGTCATTGGTGAAGGGCATCGTGAAAACGCATCCATCACCATGTTCAGCGTCTCTGACGGTCGGTTGCTCTGGCAGACGAATGCCGGCTATCCAAGGGTTGCCGCTATCCGGACAAGCGCCAGAGGTACATTCACTTTGCTGGCCACCAGTCAGGAGCGTAATCAGGACATGGAGTTTGTGCTGTTTGACCGGAACGGAAAGGTGATCTGGACAGAGCTGAAAACGGACAATTTTTCCTGGGATGCAAGCCCGTATGTCCGTTTTGTTCCCGACGGGAAGGGTTTCGAGATTTACGACCTGAAAGCCGGGCATTATGATAAACGCTCTTTTCCGGTCGTGAGTGGATCTCGTTGAGTGAAGAGGGGCTGAAGTAACGGGGAACCTTCTGCAGATGCCTGACCTGTTATGAACATGAGCCTTTCTTCGGCTCGACCATAATCGATCAACACAATCCCTCCTCTCATTATGGTTCTTTCACAGACAGCGGAGAAGGCCATAGCGGCCTACGGCGGAAAGCTGCTCTGGCAGCAGGCCCGGAAAATCGAAGCAGAAGTCAGCGTGACCGGGCTCGCTTTTATGCTCAAATGGCGTCCCTATTTTCGCAGAGCCAGGGTTGTCGAGGCGGTTCATACCTCCGTTTCCCGGATTACTCCCATTGGCAGGAGGTCTGGAGTTACCGGGGTGCTCGAAGGCCCGGATGTTCGCCTGGAGGATGCCACGGGCAATATACTTGCCGACAGGAATCGGGCACGCGACTATTTTGTCACCGGCAGGCGACTCTTCTGGTGGGATGATCTCGATATGTCCTACTTTGCCAATTATGCCACATGGAACTACTTCACCTTGCCAGCACTGCTCATGAACGAGGAGATCTCCTGGAGCGAGCTCCGCCCCGGATTGCTGCAGGCCCGTTTTCCCGATTCGATCCCTACGCATAACCGCATCCAGCAGTTCACCTTCGACCTGCAAACCGGATTGCTCGTTCAGCACGACTATACCGCCGAGATCATCAGCCCTCTTGCCAGGGCTGCGAATGTCGTTCTCAGGCATGCAAAAAATGACCGGGGGCTCGTCTACGCTTCAGAACGCAGGGTTACACCAAGGAGCCCGAAAGGCGTCGCGATGCCGTTCCCGGTGCTTATTCACATAGATGTTCATGATTATCGACTGTCATCATAGCTGTCTCGTAACAGCTTTGCAATGGTCCCATAATCAGTGATTTTTGCAGTTTCTCTTTCTTTTTTCACGCAAGTCCCGTTACTTGTCCTTAAGGACCCGGAACGCTGCGTTGATTGTGTGAACTCTTTGTGGGTCAAGAACTTATATAAATCTTCAAGATCTGATTATGTTGCCGTTCAATATGCTGCTCGTGCTCGTCCTTCTGGTCGCATTTTTCGTATCTGCGGTCAAGATCCTTTCCGAATACGAAAGGGCTGTAGTGTTCCGCCTTGGTCGGGTGATCGGTGCCAAAGGCCCCGGGCTGATCATTCTCATTCCCTACATTGATCGCATGGTGCGGGTCGATATGAGGACCGTCACCCTCGATGTGCCTCCCCAGGATATCATCACGCGTGACAACGTTTCGGTGAAGGTGAGTGCTGTGGTGTACTTCAAGGTTGTCGACTCCATCAAAGCCATCACCGATGTGGCAGATTTCCATTTCGCAACCTCACAGCTTGCCCAGACTACCCTTAGAAGCGTCTGCGGACAGGGTGAGCTGGACAACCTCCTTGCCGAAAGGGATGAGATCAACGAGCGAATTCAGAACATCCTTGACAAGGAGACGGAGCCCTGGGGGGTGAAGGTCAGCAAGGTGGAGGTCAAGGAGATCGATCTTCCTGAGGAGATGCGTCGTGCAATGGCTAAACAGGCTGAAGCTGAACGTGAACGTCGTTCAAAGATCATCAATGCCGAAGGTGAGTTCCAGGCAGCCGAGCGCCTTGCCGAGGCTGCTGCCATTATCTCCAAAACGCCTGCGGCCTTGCAGCTTCGCTATCTGCAGACGCTTCAGGATATTGCCGCGGAAAACAATTCCACCACGATTTTCCCTGTTCCTGTTGATCTGTTCAAGACTTTTTTTGACAAGCAGTCCTGAGTATGCATTCACCATACAAACAGCAACGGTCATGATCACTATCAAATCAATTCTCTGCCCCCTCGACTTTTCGGATGCTTCGAAAAATGCGTTCCGTTATGCCTGCGAGTTCGCCAAATCGATGGGGTCGAAGATTCATCTGCTCCATATTGTCGAGCCTCGGCCGATGGCAGCAGACATGAGTCTGGCCTACATTCCGGTTGAAGAAGACCTTGAAAAGGCGGCAAGAGAGGATATTGAACCGCTGGTTGCTGACGCCAGAGCAAAAGGCATCGATGTGCAGGCAGATGTGATGATCGGAATTCCCGTCGATGTCATTCTCCAGCAGATCACCGAATTCGATGTGAGCCTCCTCATCATGGGCTCTCATGGCAAGACTGGTCTGAGCCGTCTTCTGATGGGAAGTGTAGCCGAAGGCGTCGTCCGGAAAGCCGGTATACCAGTACTGATCGTCAAAGCCGAGGAAAAAGAGTTCATCAGCTGAACTCTGGGGTCAGGCCTTGCATAACTTGCATTTTTCAATCACGCATGTTATGCAAGGCCTGACCCCAGCTTTTCCATCCTCACTATCCTGCATCAACTTCTCGACGGTTTTCTTCCGTAATCCTCGCCTGACTGTTCAATACTCCGCGCTGCTTATTTTCGAAGGCCCTTGAAAGTCTTTTATAAAAAGCTTTTAGATATCTGATATAGGTGTTTCGTATGGCATGTTGTCGGCTGCATACTTGTTTTATTTATTATGCTGTTGGAACTTAATAAGACTTAATATTATTTTGTAAGGTATTGTTGTGTTAAAATGTGATATTGTCGCTCATTTTATCTGATTTTCCCGTTTCAGCCTGTTGAAAGAAGCGAAGGCTGAGTTCTAACATACGATCCCCCAAACCGATGGTTCCCCCAACTCTTCGCTTTGGCCTTACGCTGCTGTGTGCTGCCGTATTGGTGCCCACGACGCATCTCGATGCTGCCGTGGCCCCTGATGCGGGCACGATCATGCGTGACATGGCCGACCAGTTCCAGAAAATTCCCGAATCGGCTCAGCCGACAGCGCTTCCGCAGCTCGAAAGCGATGCGAGCGCCGTGTCGCCATCCGGCAACGCCCGCATCATGGTCAGGCGTTTCCGGATCAGCGGTGCTACCCGTTTTCCGGAAGCGCAGTTGCTTGAAGAACTTCGCGGGTATACCGGACGGGAGCTGACACTTGCCCAGCTTCAGGAGGCTTCCCAGTCGATCTCCCGATTCTACGCCAGGCATGGATACCTGGCGCGAACCGTGGTTCCCGAGCAGGACGTCAAAGACGATACGGTGACCATTCAGGTCATCGAGTCGCTCATGGGAAAGGTCGTGGTCGTCAACACCGATGGAGCGAGGATTTGCAAAGGCAAAGCCGCCTCATACGTGACCGGCGCCCAAAAGCAGGGCGAACAGATCCGGTTCGACGATCTCGAACGCGGTCTGCTGTTACTGCAGCAGACTCCGGGCGTCCGGTCGAGTGCTACGGTGCGCAGAGGCGAGGCGGCGGGGACATCGGATGTCATGCTGAAGCTTGAAAAGGAACCGCTGCTGAACGGTTCGCTCGGCTACGACAACTATGGAGGCCGATTCACCGGCGAGCATCGCGGCCACGCTTCGCTGCAGGTGAACAGCCCACTGAAGATCGGCGATCAGTTGAGCCTGAAAGGAATGTACACCGACGGGATCACCTATGGCCGGGTCATGTATTCGCTGCCAGTCGGTTCACACGGACTCAGGGCAGGTATCTCGTTGGCACATCTGGATTACACGCTTGGCAGCGTCTATAAACCGCTGGACGCGACCGGCGAATCCAATACGGGCGGTGCATTTGTGTCGATGCCTCTTATCCTGAAGCGCCGTTCAACGCTGCAAAGCTCATTCAGCTACGAACATCGCCATTTTGTCGACAGGATCTTTGGTCTGAAATATGGTGACAAGACCGTTCAATGCGGTTCAATAGCCATATCTGGCGGTATGTTCGACGATCTCCTCGGTGGAGGTTACACGACGTTAGGGGCGATGATCAGCATAGGCGATCTGGATCTTTCGGCAATCCCTTCGGTAGAACTTGTTGACAATGCCTGGGCAAAGACCTCGGGCACCTATGAGAAACTCTCGTTAAGCATGTCGAGGGTTCAGCAGCTTTTCGGACCAATGACCCGGCTCTCACTGAGCATGGCGGGGCAGATTGCGAGCAAGAACCTCGACAGTTCGGAAAAGTTCAGCCTCGGTGGCCCTAATGGAGTCAGGGCGTTTCCGCTGGGCGAAGGTTCCGGTGACGAAGGCTTACTCCTGACTGTAGAGCTGCGCAGGGTCCTGTCGGGATCTTTGCAGCTTTTCAGCTTCTATGACTACGGTACGATCCGCCGGTATGCCAATCTGACACCCACGATCGAAGCCGGACTTGCAACCCCGAATCGATACAGTCTGTCAGGTATCGGTGCCGGTGTGCTGTTCATGCCACTGCAGAATCTCAGCATAAAGGGGACAGTTGCGACGCGAGTCGCCAGCAATCCGGCGGCCGACATCTACGGCAACGATCATGATGGAACCAGACGGGAACCCCGCTTCTGGGTTGAAGCATCGTACCTGTTCTGAACCGATATAGAGAAAACGATAGAGGAGATAATTATGCCCAGTCGCCGCAGACCAGTCAAGCAGAATCGCCGCAGGGTGATCAGAAAAATGATCGCGCTCGTCTCATGCGCAGTGATGCTGCGTTCAACCAGCGCCTTCGGCTCGGTAACGACCATCGCCCCGGATACTCTGCCCATGGCCGGGCATGTAGCAGCCGGTGATGTACAGATTTCGAGTTCCGCATCGAACATGCGTATCGATCAGACGAGCAGCCAGGCAATCGTCAACTGGAACAGTTTCAGTATCGGTTCCGGGGCCTCGGTGAACTTCAGGCAACCTGGGAGTGATGCGGTGATCCTGAACCGTGTGGTCGGGGATAATCCTTCCGAGATATTCGGAAGCATGACATCGAACGGTCAGGTGTTTCTGCTGAATGCTTCCGGCGTAACCTTCCACCAGGGATCGAGCGTGAACGTCGGTAGCCTTGTGGCCGGCACGATGTCGCTGAGTGATGAGGATTTCCTTGCCGGCAACTACCGGTTCACCCGGAACGGTGCGACAGCCGGAGTGCTGAACGAAGGGCATATCGTTGCGGCGCAGGGTGGGCTGGTGGCATTGCTCGGCACTACGGTCGAGAACAGGGGAGTTATCGAAGCACGGCTTGGCAGAGTCGCTATGGCTTCAGGCGAAGCCGTGACCCTGAGCTTCAGCAAAGACGAGCTGTGGAACGTCGCGCTCGATCCGTCGGAGGTCGAGGCGATCGTGCGCAACAGTGGTACGATCAGCGCCGACGGCGGTACGGTGACCCTTTCGGCCTCAGCGGCCACCGGAATCGCATCGAGCATCGTCAACGACGGAGGCGTCATCCAGGCCCGGATGATCGGGGAGCATGACGGGGTCATCCGCCTGATGGGTGATATGGAGAACGGTTCCGTGCAGGTTGGCGGCACTATCGACGCTGGAGGCTCAACGGCAGTCGACAGGGCAGGCACCATCGAAGTCTCAGGTGCATTTGTCGCCATGGGCGGCACGGTGAGCGCCGACGGTGCGACTGGCGGCACGATCGACGTCAAAGCTGCCGGAACCCTTTCGCTTGCCGAAACGGTGAGGGCTCGCGGTCTTGCCGGGGCCGGTGGCGATATCCGCTACCGTGCAGGTTACCGTATCACTGAAATCTCCAGCAGCCTGACTGACGTGTCCGGTAAAACCGATGGCGGAACGATCACGATCAACTCCGGATACGGTGTCGCCTCCTCAGGCATCTACAAGGCCTCCGGACTTGAAGGGCTTGGAGGGCGCATCGACCTGACGGCTCCTGATGTTCGTCTGCTGTCATCAACGTTCGAGGCCACTGGTAAGACGCAGGGCGGTCTCATCAGGATCGGCGGTGCATTTCAGGGCGGGAGTACGGCTGATGCATCCGCAAGTTATTACAGCGGATTTGTCGGCCGATGGGGGGCGTTGCCGACGCTTTCCCACGCATCGCAGACCTTTGTCAACAGCGGTGTGAACATCGACGTCTCCTCTTCATCCGGTACCGGCGGCACGGCGATCGTCTGGTCGGACGATATGACCACCTTCCTCGGTTCGGTGGATGCATCTGGCGGTTCGAAAGGTGGAACAGTCGAAATCTCCTCGGCTGGCGACCTCCGCCGGGTCGAACTGATGAGCATCGATCCGGGCACGAATGGCACCCTGCTGCTCGACCCCAAAAACATCACCATCGGTTCCAATACCGAAACAGTCAAATCATGGAACTATGCGGGCATCATGGGGGCATTCTATGGTGGGCCCGCCTCTTCATCCAAAGATCTGACACTGTCACTCGACCCTTCTGGTGCTCCAGTATTTGGTGCGTCAGTGGCATTGAGTGGCGACGGCAAGCTGCTCGCGGTGGGTGCCACAGGAATCAACAGTTCTGATCAGCGGTATCGACAATCCGGTGCGGTTTATCTCTTCAAATTTACCGATACGGATTTTGCTGGAGGCAGCCTCGTAGAAACGATCGGTTCCGGTTACAGTATCAACGTCCCTGAACTTGCAGATGGTGACGCTTTCGGTTACTCGGTGGCGCTGAACGATACCGGAAAACTTCTGGCGGTTGGTGCTACCGGAGACGATGGTTTCAACGATGCAAGCGCGAATTCCGGTGCGGTCTATCTGTTCAGGCTTGGATATGATAAAGATAACGGTACTTACACATCTGGAAATTCTGCCAGACTGGGTATCATCGGCTATGGGTATACGAATCAGAATAGTGCTGAAACAGCGCCATTGCCGATCAATAGTGGAGACAATTTCAGTTACTCGGTTGCGCTAAGCGATGATGGCACCTGGCTTGCTGTCGGTGCGAATGGCGATGACTCAGGCAATTCGACCAATACAGCAGAAGGGGCTGTACATCTGATCAAACTGAAATATGACGACACCAATGGTACGTATGGTGGCTGGGATCATCAGGCGAAGATCGGTAAGGGATACGATGTGAATGTTGATTTAGGCGAAGGTGATTTCTTTGGTTCTTCAGTGGCTCTGAACGGAGATGCTTCGTTGGTTGCCATCGGAGCTTATCGTGACGATGCTGCCGATAATTCGGGCAGTGATCGTGGTGCGGTCTACCTCTATCGTTTGAATTATGATACACAGGGGAACTTTGGTTCCGGATCTCAGTTAAGCATCATCGGCAGCGGATATAGCGTGACGACCGGTACATATAATTATAATCTTTCAGCGCTTTCCAATGCCGACTATTTCGGCAGAAGTGTTGCCCTGAACAATGCAGGGACACTCCTTGCCGTTGGCGCATTTGGTGAAGATGGCGGATTTGGAAATAACACAATTTCCAATACGACTGATTCCGGTGGAGTCTATCTTTTCAGTCTCGATTATGGTGCGGGAACAAGCCGGGCACCTTTGCTTAAGGGAATCATCGGTTCGGGATATACAACCGCCGGAAACCTCGATGTATCACTTACCGGACAGGACAATTTCGGCTATTCTGTTGCCCTTAATGGTGCCGGAGATCGAATGGCGGTTGGCGCAATCAGTGACGATGGTTTCGCAAATACGCTGAACGACAACGGGGCCGTTTATCTGATCAGTTTTGATAGTGGTTCAGTTTTTGCGAACGGCAAGGTCGAGGGGGTCATCGGCGCAGGCTACTCCGGACCGAAAGATGTCGACTTCACCAGACCGGTGAGCGATTTCTTCGGTTACTCGATCTCGCTGAGCAACGATGGCAGACTTATGGCGGTGGGTGCTCCTGGTGACGACGGGTATGCCAATCTGAAAACCGATTCGGGTGCGGTCTACCTCTTCAGCTTCTCAGACTCGACATTCTCCGGCGGATCGCTCGACGGCATCATCGGTTCTGGGTATACCAGCACTAACTCCGGATATGGCGCATCGCTCGATATTTCAGGCAACCTCGATGCTTATGACCGTTTTGGTAGCGCGGTTGCGCTGAATTCCGATGGGACCCGGCTCGCTGTTGGTACACCGGGAGACGACGGTTCTGCCAACAGCACCACAAACGCCGGTGCGGTCTATCTCTTCAATCTGACGAAAGATGGTACATCCGGAAGATATACAAGTGCCACTTACGCTAAGACTGTTGGCAAAGGGTATTCCGATGTAAATGTTAGTCAACTTGACCAGTACGATTATTTCGGCAGCTCGGTTGCCCTGAACGATGCCGGAGATAAGCTGACCGTTGGCGCGATCGGCGACGATGGTTATGGGGTGAGCCCAACGACGGCGGAAAACAATTATGGAGCGGTGTACCGCTTCGATTACTCCTCAACGACGCTGAGCTGGTCTTCTGCAGGTACTGTCGGTTCAAGTTACACCGGTACAGGTGATATTTCGTTGATGCTCGACAAAAACGACTACTTCGGCTATTCCGTTGCTCTCAGCTCTGACGGCTCGGTGTTTGTCGTCGGAGCGCCCGGTGACGATGGTTTCGACGATACGTGGATCGATTCCGGAGCGCTCTATCTGTTCCAATCTGGTGCGACTGAACCAAAAGCGGTCATTGGCTATGGAACTCGCACCGGAAATGGATCCAGTATCGATTTCAGCAGCTATCTGCGACGATTCGACCTGTTCGGAACCTCCGTCTCCATGGATAACGATGGTTCAGACAATTACCTGCTTGCTGTCGGCTCCATGGGTGACGATGGCAGTTCAAATCTGATTTATGGCTCTGGTGCAGTACAGCTGTTCACCATCAAGGGTGATTTTTCAGGGATTCTGAATAGCAACGTTGCGACCATCGGGTATGCCTATTCAGGAGGCAACAACATCTCTTTGGGGATTACCCGATCTGATCATTTCGGCCGGGCAGTCTCATTGGCCGACAATGGGAGGCTCCTGAGCGTTGGGGCATTCAGCATGGGGCCTTACGGCAACAGTGGTGCAGACACTGGCGGGACCTATCTGTTCAGTTTTACTGACAGTCAGTTCAGCTCAGGATTGCTTCAGGCTACCTTCAGCGCTGATGACCTGTTGACCAGGACGGCATCGCTTTCTGCTGCTCTTCAAAACACTGACAATTTTGGCTTTTCGGTTGCTCTCAGCAACGACGGTAAACTGATGGCTGTCGGTGCAACCGGTGATGACGGGTACAACAATACATCTTTGGATACCGGTGCCGTCTATCTCTACAGTTTCTCCGATGCTGATTTTTCATCAGGAACGTTGCGGAGCATCATCGGCAAAGGCTATTCGGGAGGCAACAACCTCGATATTTCGCAACTTGAAGCCGAAGATCTGTTTGGCACCTCCGTAGCCTTGACCCAGGATGGAAAGCGACTTGCTGTCGGTGCAATCGGTGACGACGGCTACAACAACAGTGCATCTGATACTGCCAAAAACTATGGCGCGGTCTATACATTCAGTTTTATGGACAGTGCCTTTACCGGAGGTTCGCTGCTGTCGGTGATCGGCAAGGGGTATACTGGTTCGGGCGGAATTACTATAGACAATCTTGGTACTGGCGACAGTTTTGGCCGCTCTGTCGCCTTGAGCAATGATGGCAAACTGATGGCTGTCGGTGCGACTGGAGATAATGGTTCTGATAACATGAGTACTAACACCGGTGCGGTCTACCTGCTCAGTTTCAGTAACAATAACTATTCTACGGTATCTCAACAGGGGATCATTGGCAAAGGTTATACGGGTTCGTTGAATTTCTCGCCAGCCGATCTTGAAGCAGGAGACCTGTTCGGTGCGTCCGTCGCCCTGAACGGCGACGGGACGGTGCTAGTCGTCGGTTCGCCGTATGACGATGGAAAAAATAATAATGCAGGTGCGACTGCTCTGGATTATGGTGCGGTCTACCGTTTTGCGCTGAACTATTCGTTGTCAAGTTATAGTGGTGTAAATGGCAGCCCGACGCTCATCGGAAAAGGATATGCACTAGATCCGAGCCTCGAGGCCGGTGATCTGTTCGGCCGTTCCGTCGCTATCAACGATGACGCCAAACTGCTGGCTGTCGGCGCTACCGGGGACGATGGGTTTGGCAATCCCCATATCGATTCCGGCGCGGTCTATCTGTTCAACGATCTGTCGGCTGACGGTTCCTATACCTCTGCCGGAAAGATAGGTTTCGGCTACTCGCCAGTGATGCATTCGTCGGATATCGCTGTCACGCCACTTTCCACACAGGATTATTTCGGTATCTCCCTTGCATTCAATGGTACCGGTAACCGCCTTGCTGTTGGTGCTTATGCTGATGACGGGTATGGGAATACCGTTGGCAACTCCGGTGCTGTCTATCTTTTCAATCTGAGCATCGGTGCCTCCGGTTATCAGAGTGGAACATCCCTTGGTACGATTGGCTATGACTATGCGGCAAACAAAGTCAACCGAAGCATAAGCCTTCAGAACGAAAACTTCGCCTATGCCGTCGCGCTGAATAATGACGGTACGCTCATGGCTGTCGGAGCTTATCTGAACGACGGATGGGGGACACCGGCAACAAGCAATGCCGGTGCGGTCTATATGTTCAATTTCGGGACCAACTTTTCGAATGGGGCATTGTACTCAATCATCGGTAAAGGATATACCGGTGGTCATAACTACGATTTGACCGAACTTGAAGCGGGAGACTCTTTTGGAAAGTCGGTTGCACTGAACGGGACAGGAAATTTGCTCGCGGTCGGCGCATATGGAGATTATGGAGCCGGAAACAACAACAGCAATTCCGGCGCGGTATATCTCTTCAAACTTGATTCTGCATACAGCGGGTCTGTTGTTTCAACCCACTCCATTATCGGCAGCGGTTACTCGAATGATTCCAATACTTCGGTAGCTCTCTATTATTCGGATCGTTTTGGCAGTAGCGTCGCATTGAGTGGTGATGGAACGGTACTGGCGGTCGGGGCGATTGGAGATGATGATGTAAACAATGCTACGGTTAATTCTGGAGCAGTCTATCTTTTTACCATTGGAGAGGTATCCGGTACACCTCATGCAACGTATGCCAAGACGGGAGGCAAGGGATATACTGGTTTTGATGTGTCCTCACTTGCTCAGAACGACTATTTTGGTGCTTCGGTGGCATTCAACAATGATGGTTCCCTGCTCGCCATAGGCGCAACCGGTGACGACGGCCATAACTCGGATGATGGAACCACTGCCGGTTATGGAGCGGTCTATCTGTACAATCTGACATGGGATAAAACAACGCCCTCAGTGACAGGCACTCTTGCCGGTCAGATCGGATACGGATATCAGGGGCCTAATGACTTAGACCTGACAGACCTGCATACGGTAAATCCTTTCATCGATGGTGATTCTGGTGACCAGTTCGGTTCAGCCGTTTCGATGGATAGTACCGGATCGATTCTTGCTGTTGGCGCATCTCTTCAGGATGGCATTGCCGCAAATGTTTCGGCAGATCTGTTAAAAGACACGGGTAGTGTTCATCTATTCTCCTTAGTCAGATCCGGCAGTTCTGTTTCCATTACCCGCAAGTTGAGCATCGGTTACGGATATACCGGCGCTGCTGATACCAATCTGGTCTTGAACGGTCAGGATTATCTTGGCAGTGCCGTGGCGTTGAGTGGTGATGGCAAAATGATGGCTATTGGCGCTCCAGGTGACGATGGATTTGGAAATACTGCATACAATTCCGGTGCGGTTTATCTGTTCCAGGAAGTCACCTCCTCAGTTCAAACCTACTATGATCCCAACGTTATCGCAGACAATTATGCTGTGTTTGGCAGTCAGGATGTGACGCTCAAGGCTTCTGATGTCAAGAACTATCTGGATTATGACGGTACGAGGTCACTTGTTTTGAAAGCGAACAACGATATCACCGTGACTTCACCGGTCGAACTCAACTTAGCTACCGGTTCAGTAGGTACCCTGACCCTGAGTGCCGGACGTTCGATCCATCTCAATGCCAATATCAACACCGGTAACCGGAACCTCGACATAATCGCCAACGACACGACAGCCAACGGTGTGATCGATCGTTACCGCGATGCTGGAGATGCGCAGATTGTCATGGCGTCAGGTACAAGCATTAATGCAGGAACTGGAACCGTCAACATCGAAATGCGCGATGGCAGCGGAAAAACCAATAGTGGAAGTGGCGATATCGATCTCCGGGATGTTACTGCCGGAACGATCAAAGTGGTCAACAATGGGCCTACTGGCGCATCTGGCATCATTCTCAGGGGCACCCTGACAGCAACAGGAACAGATACATCCATAGAACTTGTTGGTGACCACTTTACCAACTATAAGGGTAGTGACGCCCTTTTGACTTCTGGAGGCCGTTGGCTCGTCTGGTCAGCTGACCCGCGAAGTGACGTTCGTGGCAATCTCACCTATGCCTTCAAGCAGTACAACGCAACGTATTCTGCGACTTATGGACAGGGGACTGGTGACGTAAGGGAATCCGGGAATGGGTTCCTCTACTCGATTGCCCCGACCGTGACCTATGCCCTGACGGGCAACGTCACCAAAACCTACGATGGTGGTACGGACGCGACTTTGGAAGCGGCGAACAAAGGCACCAACATTGTTTCTATCGGCGGATCAAGTGTTGGCAGTTCATTCGATGGGGATATCGTAAATCTTGTTCAATCTGATTTATCTGCTCATTATGCGTCAAAGAACGTCACAGTCAATACTGTGGCTTCAAAAGGTCTTGTAACGGCGGATAATGCTCCGACGATTAATGGGGATGTAACTGATAACAATGGCGCAAAAGTCTATGGTTACCAGACAACCACCGCTTCCGGCAACGTTGGTGTGATCAATCAAGCCTCACTGGGTGTATCGGTAACAGGAACGTACAACGGGACGACGACATATGTGAACGGAGTGGGCGGAACGGCAGCGACGTTCACGGGCCTGCAGAACGGAGAGACGCTGTCGAACGCGACGCTGACGCTGCAGGACAAGAACGTCGGCTCGAACGGAACGAACTACGTGACGAGCGTGGCGTCGGGAACGGGTGACACGGCGTCGA
>JAAXWP010000059.1 GCA_013334925.1 Chlorobiaceae bacterium | reverse complement strand
TAACAGCCGAATGCTCTACCGTTGAGCTATCGCGGAATTCGGGGCCGTTCATCAGCGAACGGGATACAAATATAAGCCCCTTTCAAAATTTTCCAAATGCAAAACAGGATTTTTTGTGCATTTTTCTTCTGAAGACCGGATTCGACGATTTTCTTTTTAGAAAATTATTTTTGTACATTGTCAATCTTTTATGGAAAAGAGGACGTTATGCCAAAGGAAAGAGCATTGATCGAAATCCGCCTGGCAGGCCTCTCTCAGGGTGTCCATGAGTTCGATTTCGCCTGCACCGCAGGAGACTTCAACGACACAGCCCTGACAGATGCCGGATTTACGGGAGAGATTTCGGTCGGGGTCACGGTCGACAAGTACGAAGATGAGATCACCGTCTCGATTGAGACGTCCGCTTCGGCCGATCGAACCTGTGATCTTTGCCTGGCTCCGGTTTCCCTCGACCTCGAAGGATCCTACCATATCTATTATGTGTATGACCTGGGGCAGGAAATTCAGGAGGCGCGCGACGAGGAGGATGAGTATCGCCTGATCGACCGCAATACGGTGTCGGTCGACCTTACCGAGGAGGTCCGCGAAACGCTGCTGCTCTCCGTGCCGATGAAAGTCACCTGCACGGACAATCCCGATTGCCAGGTATTTCAGCAGGAACCGCCTGAGGAGACCGACAGCGCACCGGACAGTTCCTGGCAGGAGTCACTCGAGAAATTGAAAAACAAGTATCGTTAACCGTTGATTTTAAACTGATTAGGTTATGGCCAATCCAAAAGCCAAGATGTCCAAGTCCAGAAGGGACAAGAGGCGTGCACAGTTCAATGCCCGTACCAAAGCTGCCGTCACGGTTGTCTGCCCGAATTGCGGCGAACCGACGCTTCCGCACCGCGCCTGCCGCCACTGTGGCCACTATCGCGGCCGTCAGGTTACCGGCAAGGTTGTCGTCGGCTAAGCAGAAGCAGTTAAAGTAAACAATACAGCACCGCCATGTTGACCATCGTTGTGGATGCTATGGGTGGCGACAACGCGCCAGGGTGCGTTGTCGAAGGTACGATCGAAGCTCTCAGGGAGAGCAGCAACAGGTTCCAGATTCTGCTCATCGGGCAGGAGGAAAAGGTAATGCCTCTTCTGGAGCAGCATGATCTGACGAACATGAACCTGAAGTTCATGCATGCCCCTGAAGTCGTCACGATGGAAGACATACCGGCGACCGCCGTCAAGACCAAACAGGAGTCCTCCCTGGTCAAGGGCTTGCAGCTCTGCAAGGCCAAAGAGGCTCATGCTTACGTAAGCGCCGGCAACACCGGCGCCCAGATGGCAGCATCACTGTTCGTGCTCGGCAGGCTCCCCGGCGTGCTGCGCCCGACAATCTACGCCTACTTCCCGAGAATCGGAGAGGGACTTACCAACATAGTCGATGTCGGAGCCAACGTGGACTGCAAACCGGAGCATCTGGTGCAGTTCGCTGAAATGCTGACGATCTATCAGCGTTATGCGGCAAAGATCGAAAAGCCGACGGTCGGCCTCCTCAATATCGGCGAGGAGGAGGGTAAGGGTCCTGAGTACCTGAAACAGGCTTACAAGCTCCTGCAGGCCGCTCACAACGAGAACAAGATCAATTTCATCGGCAATGTCGAGGGTCATGACATCCTCGCCGGAAAATCGACTATCGTCGTTTGCGACGGTCTCGTTGGCAATACCATCCTCAA
This sequence comes from Chlorobiaceae bacterium, assembly GCA_013334925.1. GTDB lineage: Bacteria > Bacteroidota > Chlorobiia > Chlorobiales > Chlorobiaceae > Chlorobaculum. Next base: position 10,656 of record JAAXWP010000059.1, on the reverse strand, counting down.
GTTCGGGGAGAGCATTCCGCACTTCCTTTCATCGCTTCTGAAGCCGGCCATGGAACAGCTCGTCGTCACCGGCCAGCTCGACCAGAATGCCGCCGCCATGGCAGGCAAAGCCTTCAAGAGCATGTTTGAACCGTTCGACGTTGAAAAGTGGGGCGGCGTACCGTTCCTCGGAGTAGACGGCATCTCGATCGTCGGACACGGCAGATCTTCCTCGCGAGCCATCAAGAACATGATCTACATGGCTGAACACATGATCGAACAGCGAGTGAATGAGCATATTGCCGAAGTACTGTCCTGACCTGGTTTTCCACCCGGGCAGAACTCCGCTGCCCGGCGTGTACCTTCCTGTCCCGAGCGTTTCGCTGCAACCGCCGGTCCAGCCAATACCCGTTTTCCCGTTTTGACCCTTAATCCATACCATACCATGAAAGCAGCCATAACGACGACCGCCAAATACCTGCCGGAGGAGATCATCTCCAATTCCGATCTGGAGCGGATGCTCGATACAACAGACGAATGGATCCGGACTCGTACCGGCATTCGTGAACGCCGTATCCTGCGCGACCCGGAAAAGGCTACCTCATTCATGTGCACAGAGGTCGCCCGGCAGCTGCTCGACAAGCGCGGCATCAGCGCCGACGAAATCGACCTCATCATTGTGGCTACGATGTCACCCGACATGATCTTCCCGTCGACGGCCTGCATCGTACAGGGTAACATCGGGGCCAGCAAAGCCTGGGGTTTCGATCTCTCGGCCGCATGTTCGGGATTCGTCTACGGTCTCTACACCGGCGCCCAGTTCATCGAGTCCGGCAACTGCCGCAAGGTTATGGTTATCGGTGCGGACAAGATGACCTCGATTCTTGATTTCACCGACCGCTCGACAGCAATACTGTTCGGTGACGGTGCCGCAGGGGTGATCCTGGAACCGGCACGTGAGGAGGGATTCGGCATTCTCGACGCCAGACTCTATTCCGATGGCAAAAACGGCAAGGAGCATCTGCTGATGCCTGCCGGCGGCAGCCTGCACCCTGCCTCGCATGAAACGGTCGACAATCGCATGCACTATATCCGGCAGGACGGCAAGCAGGTGTTCAAGGCCGCCGTCATGGCCATGGCTGACGTTGCCGAAGAGATCATGCAGCGCAACAACCTGACCGCTGAAAATATCGACTGGCTGGTTCCGCATCAGGCAAACCAGCGCATCATCCAGGCCACGGCCGAGCGCATGGGCATCGGTATGGACAAGGTGATGATGAACATCGAGTACTACGGAAACACGACCGCCGGTACTGTTCCGATCTGCCTTGCCGAGCTCGACGAGCAGAACAAGCTGCACTCCGGATCGAACATCGTGCTGGCAAGTTTCGGCGCAGGCTACACCTGGGGCAGCGTCTACATCAAGTGGCAGTAACAGGATTCAACTTTACACCCATTGCAACGACAGCATATGAAAGCTTACGTATTTCCGGGACAGGGTTCGCAGTACTGCGGCATGGGCCGCGACCTCTACGAGCGGTTCCCTGAAGCCAGGACCCTGATGGACAGAGCCAATGAAATCCTCGGCTACTCCATCACCGACATCATGTTCACCGGTAGCGAGGAGGAGCTGAAACAGACCCGTTATACACAGCTCGCCATTTTCCTCCACAGCTATGCCGCGGCCGTGCTGCTTGGACGCGATGGCGTCTCGATGACCGCAGGACACAGCCTCGGAGAGTACACCGCACTCTGTTTTGCCGGTGCCATCGGATTCGATGACGCCGTCAGGCTCGTTGCCAAACGCGGCGAACTGATGCAGAATGCCGGCCAGATCAACCCGGGAACCATGGCGGCCATCATCGGCATGGACGACGCAGCCCTTGACGGTCTGCTCGAAGAGGCTCGTGCAGCCGGCATCGTCCAGGCGGCAAACTTCAACTCTCCCGGCCAGATCGTTATTTCAGGTGACGTTGACGCAGTCAGGAAAGCGGTCGAGATCGCTCCATCCAAAGGAGCCCGCATGGCCAAGGAGCTGGTCGTCTCCGGCGCATTCCATTCGCCGCTCATGAAACCGGCTGAAAAAGAGCTTGCCGAAACGCTCAACACCATCGATATCAGGAGTGCCGAAATTCCGGTCTGCATGAACGTCGTTGCCCTGCCGGTGACCGCCTCCGACGAGATCCGCACCAACCTGATCAGCCAGCTCACCAGCTCCGTGCTCTGGAGCCAGTCGGTACAGGCGATGGTGGATGCAGGAGTAACCGAATTCGTCGAGGTCGGCCCGCAGAAAGTGCTGCAGGGACTCATCAAGAGAATCAGCAAGGCTGCCCAGACCAACGGTGTCGACACCGCTGACCAGGTGGAAGCAATGATCAATCCAGCGTAACTAACAAGCAACACGAACGAAAATCACATGACCATGCTGAAAGGAAAAACCGCAGTCGTCACAGGATCGGCAAGGGGCATCGGCCAGGCAATCGCCCTGGACCTCGCTGCCAGAGGCGCTGACCTCGTCATCTGCGACGTCAAGACTGAATGGCTCGCCGAGTCCGAAGCCGCACTGAAAGAGATGGGCGCCAAAGTCTCCTGCAAGGAGCTCGACGTCACCAGCTCTGAGGCATGCCAGAAAATGTTCGGCGAAGTCGCCGAAGAGAACGGCCGCATCGACATCCTCGTCAACAATGCAGGGATCACCCGCGACGGCCTCCTGATGCGCATGAGCGATGAGGACTGGGACGCCGTGCTGACCGTCAACCTGAAGGGCACCTTCAACTGCACCAAGGCCGTGTCCCGTACCATGATGAAGCAGCGTTCGGGCTCGATCATCAACATCGCGTCAGTCGTCGGCCTCATGGGCAACGCCGGCCAGGCAAACTATGCAGCCTCGAAAGGCGGCGTCATCGCCTTCACCAAGTCGGTGGCCAAGGAGCTCGCATCGCGCAATATCCGCTGCAATGCCATCGCTCCCGGATTCATTTCATCGAAGATGACCGACGCGCTTTCCGATGAGGTCCGTCAGCAGATGCTCGACGCCATTCCGCTCGGCGCCTTCGGTTCGCCGCAGGATGTGGCCAATGCCGTGACGTTCCTCGCCGGCGATCAGTCCTCGTACATCACCGGACAGGTACTGAGCGTCAACGGCGGCATGCTCATGTAATCAATGTTTTGGCATCATGGGCCTCTCCTTCGGCTGTTGTTCCGGGGAGGGCGTCCATGATGACGGCGGCCAGTTTGCCCCGCTGTTTTTTCTTTGTATATTGGCAAACGCAATTTTTTAATTGTCAACAACAACAAACTCGGAGAACAAGATGAGCGCAGCTGAAATCAAGGATAAGGTGTACGATATCATCGTCAGCAAAATGGGTGTGAACAAAGACCAGATCAAACCGGAATCCAAGTTTGCCGATGACCTCGGTGCTGATTCCCTCGACACCGTCGAGCTGATCATGGAGCTCGAGAACGAGTTCGGTGTCCAGATCCCTGACGAAGATGCCGAAAAGATCGGTACCGTACAGCAGGCGATCGACTACATCGTCAACAAAAAGTAAGTTTGTGAAGTATCAGGCAGGGAATTCCCCTGCCTGTTCTTTCTTTCAACGTCAAATCACCGCAGATGGGTCTCGAACTCAAAAGAATCGTCGTCACCGGTATCGGTATCCTCTCTCCTGTAGGCCTCACCGCCTCGGATTTCTGGAACGCCCTCATGAACGGCAAGAGCGGAGCCGCTCCGATCACCTACTTCGATACGACCGATTTTGCAACCACGTTCGCCTGTGAGCTGAAGGATTTCAAGGCCGATGCCTATATCGACCGAAAGTCCGCTGATCGCATGGACCCGTACTGCCAGTATGGCGTCATCGCTGCTGACCAGGCACTGAAGGATTCCGGACTTGACCTCAACTCGATCGATCCCACCCGGATCGGGGTTGTCCACGGATCCGGCATAGGCGGCATGACCATCTATGACCAGCAGTTCCGCCAGTATCTCAATCGTGGCCCACGCAGGGTGAGCCCGTTCTTCATTCCGATGCTGATTCCCGACATCTGTGCCGGCCAGATCTCCATCAGGAATGGCCTTATGGGACCGAACTATGCGACCGCATCCGCATGTGCAACATCCCTGCACTCGATCATGGACGCGTTCATGATCCTGCAGATGGGCATGGCCGACTATATGGTCTGCGGTGGCTCGGAAGCCCCGATCACCCAGATGAGCGTTGCAGGGTTCAACTCTGCCAAAGCGCTCTCCACGGCTAACGATCGCCCGGAAAAAGCCTCCCGCCCGTACGATGTCGACCGCGACGGATTCGTCATGGGTGAAGGCGCCGGTTCACTGGTGATCGAAACTCTCGAGTCCGCCCGGAACCGCGGTGCGAAGATCTATGCCGAAATTGCCGGTGTCGGCGCCTCGGCTGACGCGCACCACCTCACGGCACCACATCCGGAAGGAGTCGGCGCACTCTCTGCGATGAACGGCGCCATGAAAATGGCCGGCATCACCCCTGACAGAATCGATTATGTCAATACCCATGGCACATCGACACCTCTGGGTGACATCGCCGAAATCCAGGCCATCAAGAAAGCCTTCGGCGAAAATGCCTACAAGCTCAGCGTCAGCTCGACCAAATCGATGACCGGTCACCTGCTCGGTGCAGCCGGCGTGGTCGAATCGATCGCCTGTATCCTCGCCCTGCAGAACCAGGTCGTTCCGCCGACCATCAACTGCGACAACCTCGATCCGCAGATAGATATCGACGTGACCCCAAACAAACCCAGGGAGCGCAAGATCGACTATGCGCTGAACAACGGGTTTGGCTTTGGAGGACATAACGGGTGTGTGATTCTCAAGAAAGCACCTGAAGCCTGATCGACGTAGCCAATGTCGCACCTGTGGCAAAAGCTGACCTCACTGAACTTTCTCCGTGGTGAGAATTTCGGGAATTCGGGCGACGGCCACAGGAACAATTCCGGCAATGCACCGGTCCTGGACCCGGCAACCACCGCGTGGCTGGAGACACTGACCGGTCGCCCCTGCCGCCGCATCATGCTTTACCGCACAGCCCTGACGCATCGATCGGTGCTGCATGACCTTCCTCAGGATTCCGAGCATCCGGAATCGAACCAGCGGCTTGAATTCCTTGGTGATGCCGTGCTCGACCTGCTGATTTCGGAACACCTGTTCAAGATGTTTCCAACAAGCGATGAAGGACACCTGTCGAACAACCGCTCCAAGATCGTCAACAGAAAATCACTCGCGGCCTTCGCACTGAAACTCGGTCTCGGAGAACACCTGTTCATCGGTGACTCAGCCGACCGCCAGCGCATCAGAACGAGCGAATCGGCACTTGCCGACGCGTTCGAAGCGATTATCGGAGCCATCTACCTCGATCAGGGCATCGCTGGCGCCGAACGTTTCATAACCAACCACGTGCTTGCAAGACTCGACATGAACCGTGTTGTCGAGGAGGAGCACAACCATAAAAGCCGCCTGATCGAGTTCGCACAATCGCATCACCTCCCGGCACCAGCATACTGCGTCGTCGCCGAGGAGGGGGCCGAGCACGAAAAAACCTTCACCGTCGAAGTCTCCTGCAAGGGGGTTTTACTGGGTCGTGGTCGTGCCGCACGCAAGAAAGATGCCGAGCAGATTGCGGCCAGGGAGGCGATGCTCCTGCTCGAAACCACCAATCCGTTCGCCCCGGAGCAGGAGTAGCAGACCAGGCGCCTGTAACGCTTTTTTCCGAGGCAGGTTTGTGCATTGCTCCGCTTCGGTCTATATTGGTAACTCATTTGCTCTCACACGCATACCTTTCCGAATCGACCAATGAAAGAAAAACTGATTTTCGATCTTTCCCGCAGCGGCCGTAAAGGCTACAGCTTCTCCCCGCTCGACATTCCCGCTCGCCCGGCGGAAGAGATGCTGCCATCGAAATTTCTGAGAAAAGAGGCCGCAGCGCTGCCCGAGATTCCGGAAAGCGAGGTGGTTCGACACTTCGTGAGACTGTCGAACCTGAACTATCACGTCGACAAGAACATGTACCCGCTCGGGAGCTGTACCATGAAGTACAACCCCAAGATCAATGACTATACCTGCGACCTGCCCGGATTCTCCACACTGCACCCGATGCAGCCGGAAACGACCGTTCAGGGCGCCCTGCAGATGATGTACGAGCTCTCAGGAATGCTCAGCGAAATTGCCGGAATGGCAGCCGTCTCGCTTCAGCCCGCGGCGGGCGCTCATGGCGAGCTGACCGGCATTCTGCTCATCAAGAAATACCACGAAAAACTCGGCAGGCCACGCAAGAAACTGCTGGTGGTCGATTCCGCCCACGGCACCAACCCGGCTTCCGCCGCGCTCGGCGGTTACCAGACCGTTTCAGTGAAGAGCAACGCTGCAGGCCGTACCGACCTGGACGATCTGCGGTCGAAGCTCGACGACGACGTGGCGGCACTCATGCTGACCAATCCGAACACTATCGGCCTGTTCGAGTCCGAAATCCTGGCCATCTCGAAGATGGTACATGACAACGGCAGCCTGCTCTATATGGACGGTGCGAACATGAACGCCCTTCTTGGCCTGACCCGGCCGGGCGACATGGGCTTCGATGTGGTACACTACAACCTGCACAAGAGCTTCTCGGCGCCTCACGGCGGCGGTGGTCCTGGCAGTGGCCCTGTCGGTGTCAGCGAATGCCTCGTCGAATTCCTCCCGGTACCGGTCGTGGAAAAATATGAGGAGGATGGCAAAACCATGTACCGCCTCAACGCCGACAAGCCGGACAACATCGGCCGGATGCTGAACTTCTACGGAAACTTCTCGGTGCTCGTCCGCGCCTACACCTATATCCGCATGCTTGGCGCCGAAGGTCTGCGCAGGGTCTCGGAGAACGCGATCATCAACGCGAACTACCTGCTTGGCCGCCTGCTCGACCACTACCTGCTGCCCTACCCGAAGCCAGTCATGCACGAGTTCTGCCTGTCGGGCGACCGCCAGAAAAAGGAGCACAATGTCCGCACGCTGGATATCGCCAAGCGCCTGCTCGATTATGGCTACCATGCTCCGACGGTCTACTTCCCGCTCATCGTCAGCGAGGCCCTCATGATCGAGCCGACTGAAACCGAAACGAAGGAGACGCTCGACGCATTTGCCGACGCGCTGATCGCCATTGCCGAGGAGGCAGCAAGCACCCCTGATAAAGTGCTGGCAGCCCCGGAAACGACACCGGTCAAACGCCTCGACGAAGCACAGGCATCACGACAGCTCAACATCTGCTGCACACTCTGAGCCGTCATCCCATTACCGATCCCTGCCTCGTATCACGCGGCAGGGATTGTTTTTTTCGGTCTCTCAGGAAGCTTTCATAGATTTCCTGTCAGACAGCTGACAAAACCGAACGATGTTCTTGCGAAGAAACGCTTATGGACCCCAGACCCCTTACCGCCCGGTTCACCCTGTTCATCATGACCCTGCTTTTCGGTGCCTGCACCGGAACGTATCAGGTTCGTGAAGAGAGCAGACTGAACCCTAACACAGCCCAGGCCGTCTTTGCACAGAAAGATCGCTGGGTCGACAGGACACTCTCAGGTATGACCCTGTCCGAGAAAGTCGGACAGATGATCGTGGCCAGCATCGAAGGTCAGTACCGTGGCAACAACGACAAGGAGTTCCTGAAAATATCCAGACTGACCGAAGAGGGAAAGATCGGCGGCATCATGTTTCTCAAGGGTGATGTCATGGGAGCGGGGATGCTGGCGAACCACTTCCAGTCTGTATCCAAGGTTCCTCTGCTGGTCAGCGCCGACATGGAAAAAGGCGTGGCCATGCGCCTTGAAGGGGCGACCGAGTTCGCTCCGGCGATGGCGGTTGCCGCCACAGGCGATTCCACGCTCGCACAGGCCATGTCCGCGGTGATCGCCCGGGAAGCCCGGGCCGTCGGCATCAGTCAGGATTACGCTCCATCGGCCGACCTGAACATCAACCCGGCCAATCCGGTCATCAATACCCGCTCGTTCGGCGATCGAATTCCCCTGGTCATCGACATGTCATCGGCCGTCATCGATGGCCTGCAGTCAAATGGGGTTGCCGCGACAGTAAAACATTTCCCCGGTCATGGAGATGTCACGGTAGATAGCCACAAAGCGCTCCCAATCCTGGAAGGTGACCGCCAGCGACTCGACCAGTATGAGCTGAAACCATTCAGGGCAGCGATCGACCGGGGAGTGATGAGCGTTATGGTGGGACACCTTGCCGTCCCTAAACTGACCGGCTCGCTCGAACCTGCTTCGCTGTCGAAAACGATCGTGACGGATCTGCTCCGTAAAGAGCTCGGATTCACGGGAGTGATCGTCACCGACGCCATGAACATGAAAGCCCTGTACAACGGCAGCAACCTGGCAGAAATTTCGGTGAAAGCCGTACAGGCAGGCAATGACATCCTGCTCTTCCCGCCCGACCCGGAACTCATGCACGATGCAGTGGTCACCGCAGTCGAACAGGGGACGATATCCGAATCGCGAATCGACGACTCCGTGCGCCGGATACTGAAACTCAAGCGCTGGCTCGGACTCGACCGGAATAAACTGAGTGACCTGACCCGTCTCCAGGAAAAAGTCAGGCAACCCGAAAGTTTGCAGCTGGCGGACAAAATCACCAGGAATTCCGTAACGATCATCCGTGACCGGAATCACCTCGTACCACTCCGCCTGCCACTGAACGGCCAGGTACTGAACATCGTCCTGCAGGACAGGCAGCGAGAGGAGAACTCCCGACCGTTTGCTGAAATGCTTGGCCGGAATCATACCGTCCTTCAGTTCAGGCTCACTCCGTCGAGTAACGAACAGACGATTCAGGAGGTTGCCAATCTTGCTGCCGGAGCATCTGCGGTCATCATTACCACCGAGGTCCAGGCGACGAACAACTCGATCCTGTCGAAACTCAGTGACCGGCAGATTGACTTCGTTCATACCCTGCCATCAAGGCTTCCTCTGGGAACACCGGTCATACTCATCTCGTTCGGCCCCCCCTATCTGCTGGATGAATTCACTGAAATCGGCACGGCCATCTGCGCCTACAGCTCCAGCCAGCAGGCCGAAGAAGCCGTCGTGCAGGTGCTGAACGGAGAAATCCCTCCTGCAGGCATCCTGCCGGTTACGCTCAGGGCAAGCCAGCCTTGACCTTTAGCGCGATTATTGCTTAGATTGCATTTCACCCGGATTTGCCGGGATATGTTCACTGAAACAAGTATTTCGCTGTACCGACCATGGCAAAAACCGTCCGGGACGAATCTACTGCCAGCGCTTACTGGGCTGCAGTCAACACCTTCTGCGCACTTGAAAATGTCCACGTTATCGCCGACGCACCCGTCGGGTGCTATAACCTCGTCGGCGTCGCCGTCATGGACTACACCGATGCGGTTCCCTATCTTGAAAACCTGACACCGACAAGCCTGACCGAAAAGGAGATCGCCTCATCCGGCTCCTCGGAAGTCGTGCAGGAGACGCTCGACAAGCTCGGCGATTCGGGAAAACAGCTCATCCTCATTTCGAGCGCCGAAAGCGAAATGATCGGCAGCGATCATCAGCGCCTCCTCGAAATGCGGTACCCTTCGGTGAAATTCTTTCCGTCGAACTCGCTCGGGGAGAACGAATGGCAGGGCCGCGACCGGGCGCTCTCCTGGCTGTTCGACCATTTCGACGACGGAATGCCGGCAAGAGTCGAGCCAGGTTCCGTCAGCATCATAGGGCCGACCTACGGCTGCTTCAACAGCCCATCTGACCTCGCCGAAATCAAGCGTCTCGTTGCCGGCGCAGGAGCCTCGGTCAGGCACGTCTATCCGTTCGAATCCAAAGCCGAACAGATCGCCGACCTGAAAAACTCCGAAGTGATCGTCGTCATGTACCGGGAATTCGGAACCGTTCTCGCTGAAAAACTCGGTCGACCGGTGCTGTATGCCCCGTTTGGCCTCGAAGAGACGACACAGTTCATCCTGTCGATCGGCGAACTGACCGGCAGAAAGCAACAGGCAGAACGATTTCTGGCAAACGAGAAAAAGACGACCCTGCGCCCGCTCTGGGACCTCTGGAGAGGCCCGCAATCCGAGTGGTTTCCCACGATCCGCTTCGGGGTGGCCGCAGCGAGCAGTTATGCAAGAGGGCTCGAAACATTCCTCGCCGGTGAAATGGGCATGCAGTGCCTGTTCAGTTACGACTCGTCGGATGCCGACAATGCCGTCATCCGTGACGAGATCATGCAGAAGCAGCCCCAGTTTCTCTTCGGACGCATGCCGGACAAGATCTATCTGGCAGAGATCGATGCCAGAACGCGATTCATCCCAGCCGGCTTCCCCGGTCCGATCGTCCGTCGTGCCCTTGGCACTCCGTTCATGGGCCACAGCGGTGCGGTATGGCTGATCCAGGAGATCGTCAATGCTCTCTACGACATCCTCTTTGCCTTCCTGCCGATCACGAAACGTCAGTCTGGCTCCGCACAACCGGCACCGGTCGTTACCTGGACGCCCGAGGCCAACGCACTGCTCGAAGAGATCGTCAGGAAAGCCCCGTTCATCAGCCAGATCTCCTTCGGCAGAGAGATGAAACAGAAGGCGGAAGCACATGCCGCAAAGCTGGGCAAGGATACGGTAACCCCTGAGCTGCTGAAGCAGATAGCATGATGAG
>JAAXWP010000098.1 GCA_013334925.1 Chlorobiaceae bacterium | reverse complement strand
TGATTCGATCTGATGGCACACTCATCGACGCAAACCAATCGCTCAGAAATACGTTCGCACTATGCGACTCGCCGGACATTGCGGCCAATGTCTCCATCTCTGACGGCAAAGCGCAGATTCCTGTCGTATTGACAGTGATCCGCCAGCAGGCGATCGAAGCACTCCGTTGCGCAAGGGAGCTTTCGTTCGTTGATGAAAAATTCGGAGAACTGCTTCACTACTCTATCATACCGTTTCCAGCTCCTGCCGGAAACGATCCGATTCTTCTGGTCATCATTCGCACCGAACCGGCACAACCGTTCGTAAAAGACAATGCTGTCAATCATCGCCAGCAAGCGCTACTCGATGCGATACCCGGTTCTGCATTCATAATCGACGAACATGCCAGGCTTGCCGGCTGGAACAGTTTCGCACGTGACATCATCATTGGCAAATCCGATGAGGCCATGTCAGACGTCGACCCGTTCCTGCCTATTCACCCTGATGAACGGGAGCTGGCAAAAGAAAAGTTCACCCGCATCTTTCAGACCGGAGTGGACGCAACGATCGAAATGAGAACCCTGCACCATGCCAGAACGGGCTATCAATGGAGACTGGTCAGCGGAAAGCGTATCAACATAGACGGGCGCCCCTGTGTGCTCATGGTCGGCACGGACATCAACAAACAGAAACAGTCCGAACAGGCGCTGACAGAAAGCAGGAGACGACTCGATCTCGCTCTCGAATCAGCACGGGCTGGCGTCTGGGAATGGAATCTCGGCACTGGTGAAAATTTCTGGTCAGACGAATTCTGGGCGCTCTGCAAACTTTCCAAAGAAGAAAAGCAGGCGTCGTTCGACCTGTGGGCAAGCACCATCCACCCGGACGATCGCGAACAGGTCAAGGCAACGGTCAAGAAAGCCACAGAAAAAAATCGGGAAATCAATATTGAGTACCGCATGCTCCTGCCTGATGGCCAGATCATCTGCCTCTATTCGAGGGGAAAGCCGGTGTTCAATGACAACGGCACGGTTGATCGCTATATCGGTACGATTATCGATATCACGGAGAGAAAACAGGCAGAAGAGAATTTGAAAATAAATCAGGCCCGTCAGGACTTCATTCTCGAAAAAAGCCATATCGGGTGGTGGAACCTCGATCTCAAGACATTCGCCACCATCAGAACAGCTGAATATGACCGCATCATCGGGCATGGCGCATCCATGCATGACTGGACCTACCAGACACTCCTCGACCACATCGTCCCTGAAGACCGTGTTGAGGTAACCGATCGATTCCAGAAGTCACTGTCGACACTGGCAAACAGTGAATATGAATTCCGCATCCGGCGTCCGGATGGAGAGATTCGCTGGATCTGGCTGACTGCGGGCTTCCAGCTCGACCCGTCAGGCAAACCCATTCATCTTTCAGGCATCGTCCGGGACATCACCGGGAACAAAGAGATTCTGGAATCCCTCCAGCAGAGTGAAACCAGATACCGGTCGCTGTTCGACAACATGCCCAAGGGACTTGTCTACTGCAAAGTGCTCTACGATGGGGATACACCGGTAGATTTCATTCACCTGGCTGTCAACCCTGCCTACGAAAAGCTGACCGGTTTTGACGATGTCATCGGTAAAGGAATCCTTGAAATCATGCCGGGGATCCGGGAGATCGACGAAGAGTTCTTTCAGGTACACTGCCGCGTGGCAAGAACCGGAATTGCCGAACATTTCGAAAGCTACCTGAAACCGATCGATCAATGGGTCTCCACTTCGGTTTACAGCCCCGAAAAGGATCACTTCGTGGCAATCATCGATGTCGTCACCGAGCACAAAAAATCTGCACAGGCGATCGCCGAAAGCAAGGCGAAGCTGGAAACGGTGCTCGAAAGCATGACCGATGTGGTACTCATTTCGGATGCTGACGGAAATTTCATCGATTTCAATGAAGCGTTCGCGAGCTATCATAAATTCAGCAGCAAGGCCGAGTGTTCCAAGAGCCTCTCCTCCTACATCGACCTGTTCGATGTCTATACACCCGACGGAGAACTGGTCCCCCCGGACAACTGGGTTGTCTTCAGGGCATTGAGAGGTGAGACCAATACCAACGCCGAGTATATCCTGCACAGAAAGGATACCGACGAGACCTGGTTCGGAAATTACAGTTTCGCTCCGGTGTACAATAATGAAGGTAACATAGCGGGTTCGGTCATCACCGCCCGTGATGTCACCGAGAAGAAAAGGGCCGAGTTCACCATCAAGGAGAGCGAACTGAAGTTCAGAAGCATTTTCGACTCGGCACCACTGGCCATAAGCATCGAGACTGCCCGTGACCACCGGCTGGTCGACGTCAACGCGTCATGGGAACGCCTTTTCGGGCTCCGCAAAGAAGAGGTTCTTGGACGATCGATGAAGAATATCGGCATTCAGGCTGGCGATGACGATCACGTTCCGTTCCGCAAACAACTTGAAAAAGAGGGGCGCATCATCAACAGTGCCCGAGAGCTTCGTACGAAATCCGGCGAAACTGTTCATGCCCTCTGCTCTGCAGTCTACCTGACAGTCGAAGGCACGCTTTGCATGATGGTCATGACAACCGACATCAGTGACCAGAAACGTGCCGCGGAAGAACACGAAAAGCTCCAGGCGCAGTTACAGCAGGCGCAGAAAATGGAGATGGTCGGACAGCTGGCCGGGGGCATAGCCCATGATTTCAACAACGTACTGGCAGCAATTCTCGGAAACACCGAAATGCTGCTCGAACAGCTTGACATATCACATCCATTCTCTCAGAATCTCGAATCCATTCGTAACGCTTCTCTGCGCTCTGCACAACTGATTCATCAGTTGCTCGCGTTTGCCAGAAAACAGCTGACCACGCCCGTACTGCTCGAAATTGACGACTCGATCGAGCACCTGCAGCCAATGCTGAAGATGATGGCGGGCAAGAACATACGCCTTCTGTGGAAACCCGGCACCAGGAATGCCAAAATACGTATCGATCCATCCCAGCTCGACCAGATCATCACCAATCTGCTGGTCAACGCACGAGACGCCATTTCAGGCACTGGCACCGTCATTATCGAGACGCTTCCGCTGATCGTGGAACAACGCGACTGTGAAGCGGGACACCCCTGCAAAACACCGGGACACTATGTGATACTCTCGATTCGGGATACAGGCAGTGGAATCGACTCGCAGGTACTCCCCCATATTTTCGAGCCCTATT
>JAAXWP010000058.1 GCA_013334925.1 Chlorobiaceae bacterium | reverse complement strand
CGCCGCTCTTCTGGATCGGCAACCATCGCGACCGGTACCGGGACGTCCGCCTCCTGTACGGTGCCAAAGACCCGTCACAGCTGCTCTTCAACTACCAGTTCGAAGAGTGGCAGAAGGTCAGCAACGTCCAGATGCACACCATTGTCGAAAACCCTGACGAATCGTGGCATGGCCGGGCCGGCATGATCACTGCGCTGTTCGACGAATTCACCATCGTCCCTGAAGACACTTACGCCATCGTCTGCGGACCACCGGTCATGTTCAAATTCGTCTGCAACTACCTCGACCGGATGGGCATACCGATGAACCGCATGTTCGTGTCGCTGGAACGTCGCATGCACTGCGGCATGGGCAAGTGCTGCCGCTGCATGGTCGGCTCCACCTTCACCTGCCTGGACGGCCCGGTGTTCGATTACTGGTCGGTCATGAACCTCAAGGAAGCGATTTAGGAAGAGCCCATGATGCACCTCGGATTCAGCATAGCGAAGGTGAAGGTCGGCTCGTTCGACTTCACCTGCTGCGAAGGTTGCCAGCTGCAGCTGGCCAACAAGGAGTCCACCCTGCCGGAGTTCCTCGCGCTCGTCGATATCCGCAACTTCAGGGAGATCTCCTCGGAAAAACATGACGATTACGACATCGCTCTCGTCGAAGGCAGCATCACCCGCAGCGACGAGATCGAACGCCTGAAGAGCATCCGCGAACGGGCCAAAGTGCTCGTGGCATTCGGCGCCTGCGCCTGCTTCGGCGGGGTCAACAGCCTGAAGAACAGACTCCCGCAGGAGGAGATTGTGCAGGAAGTGTACGACGGCAAGAAGATCGAAACGATGCCGTCGACCAGAATCGGCGACATCGTCACCGTCGATTACCACATCCCCGGCTGCCCGGTCTCGAAAGCGGAGGTGGAACGAATCCTGGTCGGCATGGTCACGCGCTCTCCGGTCAGCCTGCCCAAATATCCGGTCTGCGTCGAATGCAAGCAGCGCCTCAACACCTGCCTGTTCGATCTCGGCGAGGTCTGCCTCGGCCCCGTGACCAGGGCCGGATGCGACGCCGTCTGTCCCACCGGCAAGACGGCCTGCCTCGGCTGCCGCGGTCCGGCGGAAGACATCAACTTCCCCTCGTTCAAGCAGCTGGTGAAGGACAAACAGCTCAGCGAGGAGGAGATGAGGGAAAAACTGGAATTCTACAACGGCTTCAGAGAATACCTTGACCATGAAAGTTGATTTCGATATCGATCTCCACCACCTGACCAGGGTCGAAGGACACGGCAACATCCATATCAGGGTCAAAGAGGGCCGACTTTCCGAAGCCACGTGGGCAGTTGTCGAAACGCCCCGATTCTTCGAATCCATCGTCAAGGGCATGAGCGCGGAACGAGTGCCGTTCCTCACCTCACGCATCTGCGGCATCTGCTCGATCAGCCATACCCTGACCAGCATCAGGGCGCTCGAACGGGCCATGGAGATCGAGCCGCCAGAGACAGCCCGGATGATCCGGCTGCTCGCCATGCACGGCGAAACCCTGCAAAGCCACGCGCTGCACCTTTTTTTCCTCGCCGCCCCTGATTTCCTCGACACGCCGAGCGTCCTGCCGATCATGCAGTCACACCCGGAGATCGTGAAAGCCGGCCTGCTGCTCAAGGAGCTGGGCAACGAGATCAGCACCGTCACCACCGGCCGCTGCACCCACCCCGTCAGCCTGGT
Source organism: Chlorobiaceae bacterium (assembly GCA_013334925.1). Taxonomy (GTDB): domain Bacteria; phylum Bacteroidota; class Chlorobiia; order Chlorobiales; family Chlorobiaceae; genus Chlorobaculum. The sequence goes on along the minus strand of JAAXWP010000058.1, from coordinate 10,857 downwards.
GCTGGGCGGCGTCAGCAAAGCCCCGTCGAAATCGCAACTGCTCGGGCTGAAACAGATGATCGCCGATCGCCGGACGGCCCTCTTCCGGGCGACCGATTTCTTCGGAACGCTGATCCTGCCCGATTTCGTGCGCGAGACTGAATTTATCTCGCTCCGGAACGGCACCACCTATCCGTCGATCGGAGGGGATCTCGTCTCGACGGACGGCGTCGTCAGGGATGAGAACAGCTACCTCGAGATGACCAACGAATACCTCGTGGAGTTCTCGACCTCGAAATTCACGAAACTCAGCCGGCAATCATCGGCAGCGGGCGCCCTGGCGAGGTTCAACAACAACTACGACCTGCTGCACCCGCGTGCAAAGTCCGTCGCATCGAATTTCGACCTCAAACCGGTCTGCCACAACCCCTTCATGAACAACATCGCCCAGCTCGTCGAGTGTCACCACATCATCGAGGACGCGTCGCAACTCGTCGAAAAACTGCTGGAGAACGACATGAAGGAGATCAGGAGCGAGTGGAACCCGAAAGCGGGAGCGGCCACCGGTGCTGTAGAAGCCCCGAGAGGCATTCTCTACCACCACATGGAGACCGACGAAAAAGGGAAAGTGGTCAAGGCCGACTGCATCATCCCGACCACGCAGAACAACGCAAACATCCACTTCGACCTGCACGCCCTTGCGGAACAGGCGCTGAAAGAGGGAAAAAGCGAGAAGGAGACCGAGAAGCTCTGCGTCACGCTGGTCCGCGCCTACGACCCCTGCATCTCCTGCTCCGTCCACTGATTGTAACCCCAGAGCGATCTGACCAAAATATTCTGTAACTTTTTTCCTGTGCAGAATTCTGGTCAGTTCTGCGTGATTACGATAACGATACAGCCCTATGAACAATCAGGATATCCGCTGGATTCAGCGTCTGAAACACTTCTCGCTTGCATTCGGCCAGCTCGACCGGGCTGTATGCCTGGCAAAACAGCGCCCGTTGAGCGAGCTTGAAAAGCAGGGCCTGATCCAGTCTTTCGAGTACACCCATGAACTAGCCTGGAACACCTTGAAAGATTTTCTTGAAAACCAGGGAATTCAACCGCTTTACGGATCAAAAGACACTACCCGCTCAGCTTTTAAAACAGGATTGATTGAAGAAGGCGACGTCTGGATGGAGATGATCAAAAGCAGGAATCTGACATCGCATACCTATAACCAGGATATCGCTGACGAAATTGCCCAGGCCATCACCCAGAGCTATCTCGACGCATTTCGCATGCTTCTGGATACGTTCGAAGCGCACAAAAAGGAGGTTCAGGAATGAGGTACGGACTCAATGAATTGACCATCGCAAAGATTCACGGTGTGCTTGCGCAATACCGGCAGGTTGAGAAAGCCATTCTTTATGGATCCAGAGCCAGAGGAAATTATAAAACAGGTTCGGATATAGACCTGACACTGCTTGGTGGCCATGACCTTGACCTGAGCGTGCTCTACCATATCATGGATGAAATCGATGAGCTGTTTTTGCCTTACACATTCGATATTTCTATTCTGCGCAGCATCAACGATCAGGATGTACTCGATCACATAAAACAGTTCGGCAAGGTTTTTTACGAAAAAACACCTGAAATCTATGCCGCCTGAACATCCCAAACAGATTTCGCTCTCCGCCGAGTAATACCGCTCAAACTGCTCCAGTCCTCAATACATCTGCCAGCCATCTTCCTGCCTGGGGTCAGCATTTGAAGCGACGCAGCATGGCTCCGGTCAATTCGGCAAGCTCCTGCCGGGCGACAGGATCTCTCGCAACTGGTGAACAGATGGCCGACCGGGCATCCTCGAAATACTCACCGTTCCAGTTGTTCCTGGCGACCTCCACGACCGTATCGTAGAGAGCTTCTCCACCAGCCGAAACATCGTCACCGGCAAGCGCCCATCCGGCATGAAGCAGCTTGGTGGCGATCACTCCGGGATCGAGCGTGTTCGACCGCAGAGGATGGCATCCGCTCGCCGATTCGATCGTGAACATGATGTTGAACAGCTTGCTCCGCGCGTATGCCTCATACCCCGAGTAACTGCGCTCACCCTGCATATTCGATGGATCGAACACCGCGCTGTGGTGATCGATGGAACTCACATTGAGCACCGAACCACCATTGGCGATCAGAACTGGCTTGAGCAGCTTCGTCAGCAGGACCGCGGCAAGGTAGTTGACGCAGAAGGTCGTTTCGTACCCCTCAGGCACAAGCTCCCTCTCTGGCATGTAGACCGCAGCGTTGTTGATCAGCAGATCGATGCCTGGATAGCTAGCGAGCATCTCCTGCCCAATGGCATACACGGCATCGAGCGAAGTGAAATCGGCCTCCAGAGCACCAATCGGTTCCTTGCCTGTTGTCCGGAAAATATCTGCAGATGCATTCCTGATCCTGCCAGCGTCGCGGCCATGGATGATCACCCGGTGCCCAGCGGCTGCAAACCGCTTTGCCGCAGCAAGCCCGATCCCGTCAGTACTACCGGTTATGCAGACAGTCAGCTGTTTCATGCTTGCCGTAAGCTTCTGGAACATTGAAATGAGTCACCAATCCGGTTGATCGGTTCCGTCATGGAAGTACCGGAATCATCACAGGCCGTGTGCCGTCTTGAACTGGTTGGCCTCCTGTACGGCGGCGACAAGCTTTTCAGAAAGCCCAGGCATCTTGTCATAGTCTACCCAGAGTGAATCTTCGACGATATCATGGATCTGCGATGCGATGTCAATCGCCATCCGTTTACGCCTGGCAAGCTCTTTTTTCAGTTCGTTTGCCTCTTCTGCCATAATCTTTTACTCCCTGGATTTATGCTGTCAGATTGAATTTTATGCCACGTTGTGGACTTCGCTATAGTTCGCATCGTCCCTGCGAAATGCGGCAAAGGTTCGATCGTCCATCGCCCGCTCTGTCCCCCGGAAAAACCAGTCATGCCCAACAAGGCTACACAGTATGAGAGCTCCGGAACGATGGTAAACGCAACTTGAGCGACGACATGCCGATACCGATGTACCACTCAAGCTTTTTACCTAATTTATTTAGCTAAATAACAATCTTTACCTGAATTTCCAAGGACCCCAATCAGCAATATACCCAATCACTTTTCCATCCATCAGCCTCGCAGATTCCTGGCGACTCATTACCGCTGACCTGATCAGCCAAGTCATGAATCCCCCTGAGTCTCAGTCTGAAAGCATCGCGCCCATGTACTATCACCCGTGATCCGCACCAGCAAACCGCTTCGCCGCAGCCAGCCCTGCCTCATCCGTGCTTCCGGTTATGCAGACCATCAAGGGTTTCATCTTATGCGATAAAAACGTTCATAATTTCTCTACCATCGCACTACAGTAGATCCAACGTGCATCCCTGCTGCAGGGAAAGGAACCTATAATGAGAAAGGCGGGTTTCTCCATACAAAGCTTGTATATTCGATTAATGATACAAATCACCATGAGCACAGTCACCGTAAACATCTCCTTTCAGAATTCGTTGCTGAACGAAATCGACAAAACGGCCAGAAAGGAGCACCGAAGTCGTTCGGAACTCCTGCGTGATGCCGCCAGGCTGTACATTCAACGTCAGCAGCAATGGGATGACCTGTTCCAGCTTGGCGAGCGTATAACAGAAGAAAAACAGCTGACACTCAGGGATGTTGAAGACGAAATCAAGAGCGCTCGTCAGGAAAAAAGAGGCTCATGAGGTTGGTTTGTGACACAAACGTACTCATCTCCGGCATCCTTTTCGGAGGAAAACCGAGGGAGGTTTTAAAACTCTGCGCCACAGGAAAAGTCACCAACTTCACCTCACCGGATCTGCTGAAAAAGGTTGAAACCGTTCTGCAAAGGCCAAAATTCGGTCTGGATGAGGAGCAGGTCTACAGTATTCTTCGTTTGTTCAGAGACACCTTTTCCATCGTTAAACCGGAATTACGACTTTCCGTGATCGCTGCTGACCCCGATGACGATCGAGTGCTTGAAACTGCAGCTGCAGTTCAGGCAGAGGTCATAATCTCAGGTGATGCACACCTGCTCGATCTGGCTGTATGGAATAACACACCAATCCTCACCCCATCTGCGTTTCTGGATACATTTTTCCCCTCCTGACTTCCATCAATCGTCCCTTTCATCGGATTCGTCTGACGCTCAGATTGCTCACATTATCGGCAATGAACCCCATCACTTTCTATTCTATCAGCCTTGGCGAATCCGGGGCACTCATTACCATTGACCTGGTCAGCCAATAGCTTCAGCCAATCGCTCACGGGCAAACTGGCTGAGGCGGGTGATGCCGAGATTGCGGGCCAGTTCGACCGGGTCATTGCTGATTTCAAGCAGTCTGGCGATCGCCCTGATCTCTTCCATGCAGATGTACTCCACCTTGCGCATTTCATCGTCACGGCCCTGCCAGCGGGCGGGAGCACGACGATCTTCGAACCTTTCTTCTGGCCAGAAAAAGAGACCGACCTTTTCCCTGCTGTGGCACTTGCGGCGTTTGGCAACAGCAAAAACAATGTCCTGGATCTGGTTACCTGAACGTTTGAAGCCATGAAAGCGGGCAATCCGCCTGACGAGTACCTCTTCGTGGATCGGCCCTTCCTGCTCTATGACATGATCGATCATATCAGTCAGGCGCGCAGCATACTCTTCGCTATAGAACTGATCGGGTTCGGGACGGAATCGACCCACATCGAGCACTGCGACTTCATAGGTACTTTCCGCTTTTTCAGGAACGGCCCCGACAGTCGTGAATCCGACTGGTTGCGAACGGTCTACTGGCTGTGTCGGCAAACTGTCGAAAGTCTCCGTCTCGACAGATACGGCATCGGTTACCGGGTTCTCATCTTTTACCTGACGCTCGGCGTCCAGGATCGCGTTAAGGGACCTGTGCAGATCATCGAGTGCCTGGGCACGATAGGTCCACCAGTCGGTTGACCAGATACGCAGGATCTTCCAGCCAAGTCCTTCCAGGACAGCTTGACGAATTTTGTCCCGCTCACGGGCGAAAGCCGAGCTGTGGTACATGGCGCCGTCACACTCGATACCGGCAAGATAGCGACCGGGCATATCGGGATGGACAACGCCGAGGTCGATTCGGTAAGCAGAGACACCGATCTGGGGCTGGACCGTCCACCCTTTGCTTCGCAATGCCTGGGCTACAGCCGATTCGAAGGGGGAATCGAAGTCTCCCTGGGAACCAGACACGGCTGCCCCGAGTACGGACGGCCCTCGTTCTGCGTATTCGAGGAAGTGTTTCAGATCCATTACCGCCCGCGCCGATGTACGTGAAAGATCGATACGGTCGGGGCTGAGCGTCGAAAATACGAGCATCTCCGAACGCGCCCTGGTCAGAGCCACATTGAGTCTCCGCTCACCGCCGTCACGGTTGAGCGGGCCGAAGGTCATGGTGACGTGACCCGACTGGTCAGGTCCGTAGGTGATGCTGAACAGGATGACGTCCCGCTCATCGCCCTGGACGGTTTCAAGGTTCTTGACAAAAACCGGTTCAAGGGTGTGCTCGGTCGAGAACGCCGGCTCTATCGCGGGATTTGCAGAGCGAGCCTTGTCAAGGAGGTCCTCGATCAATCCCTGCTGTTCGGTGTTGAAGGTCACTACGCCGATCGACTGTTTGCGGACCCGGTCGTCCGAATGGGTCAGGCGCCTGACAATCTCGTCGACGATCGCCTTTGCCTCACCTTCGTTATACCGGGCTTTGCCTCGGGCGTAAAAACCTTCGGGACGCACCAGCCTGACCGCCCGGTCGGGATTGACCGGAGCGGGAAACGTCGTGAGGGAACTGTCGTAGTAACGGCTGTTGGAAAACGCGATCAGGCTCTCGTGACGGGACCGGTAATGAAGATTGAGCAGACATTGCGGTATACTCGCCCCGATCATTTCATCGAGGATGCTTTCGAGATCGCCTTCGACATCCACGTCACCGTCAGGATCATCTTCGGATCGCGCAAAGAAATTGGTCGGGGGCATCTGCTTCGGGTCACCGGCAATGATGACCTGTTTGCCTCGTGCGAGCGAGCCGACAGCGTCCCAGACGGTAATCTGCGATGCTTCGTCGAAAATGACGACGTCGAACAAGGCCTGATCGGCAGGAAGATACTGGGCGACCGAGAGGGGCGACATCATGAGGCATGGCGCCAGCGCCGTCAGAGCATCGGGGATTTCCTGGATGAGCTGCCTGACCGGTTTATGGCGGCTGCGTTTCTGGATCTCGCGACGCAGCAAACCCCACGAGGATGTCCGGTCGATATCGTCAGGATCTGGAACATTGCCTGACAGCCTCGCGGCGATATAGTCTGCAGTCATCTTCCGGAAGCGGTCGTCGAGTTCACGGAATTTGCCGATCGCAGACATATGCTCGGGTGTGGAGAAGGTGCGAAGTACCTCATCCTCTCCGATAACCATGGCCGACCACCAGGCGCAGTAGGCCGCCTCGAAGGTCTTCTCGATCTCGTCGACCGGTATGCGTCCGTTTTCAAGCGCGTCGATGAACGGACCAAGTTCCAGTGCCAGAGCTTCATTGCGACAGCGTTGCCATGCACACCATGCCCGCAATTCCGCATGCCGGGCGACGATCTCTTCAGCGGTTTGCCTGATGGCGTCAAGAGCGTTCCCCTGATCGCAAAAATGCTCACGGATGGAACGACCGGCAAGAGCTTCGAATCTGATGCAGGTTTCCTGCAGCTCACTGCGGGCTTCCAGGAACAGCCCTATGGCCCTGCCGACGGCAGCGTCCGGGGAGAGCAGATCGTTGCCATCATACATCAGGGTACGAACCTTTCCACGCAACTCGACCAGGGCCATCGGCTCTTCGACAAGACGGCCGACGACCGACCTTGCCCGTCTGCCGATCTCTTCAAGTGCTTTTACGTCGTCGAGATCCGAGGTGTGGCCGTTCCACGCCCTGAATCCCGAGAGTGCCTTGTCGAGCCTGTCGATAGCCTCGCCCTCTTCGCGCAGTCGCGTCAGAATTGGAGCATCATGTGCAGGGTCCGGTTCACCATGTGCGCCAGCCGCCTTCATCTCTTTTTTCAGTTTCCGCTTGGCCATGGCGCTCATCGGCCACATGGCCGTTTCAGCTTCCTGCCAGCGCCGGGCGATGTCATCTCCGTCGAGTTGTCTCCAGGCCATGGGTTCATAGGAACAGCTCAGCGATGCCTGGGCTTCGGCATAGGCCTTAAGGCGCCTGACCGCCTCTTCGAGCGATTCGATCCGGTCCTGACCGTCAGCTTCAAGCGCATAAGCGGTCTGTTTCCGCCATGATTCGGCAAGCAGCTCAGCGAAATCGGCAATGGCATCGAGACGTTCGAGTGTCCGGTCAGGCAAGGTAATACCCGCACCGTCGAGCAACCCGGAACAAGCACTGTCCACCCTCGCTGCAGCTCTTGCGAGCCTGACCGCCTGTTCCGCGATCTGACTCTCCCATTGTGGCGACCATTCACCGGAACTGACTATTTTAAAAGGACTTCTCGACAGATCGCCGATAGCGGCGAATTGCACACGCAGCTTTCCGACGGCTTCGCGAATGGCGGCCAACACTTGTTCATCATGCCGGTCTGCCGATGTCCAGGCAAAGTTCACCCTGGATGCAAGTGCTTCATCCCGAACTTTGACGCCTATGGCATAGTGAGCCGTCAGCCCGTTACGACGGCGAAGATGCAGACGGTCGACCACAAGATTGAGCTGATCACGCAGTTGCCTTAACCTGTCAGCCTCTTTTTCCCAGTTTTCGACGGATGCCGAGCGGTGTTTCCCCCAGGTTTCATGCAATTGCCCAAGCACATCGGTCTTGCGAGCTTTGTTCGAGTGGAGTTGGAGGCAGAAACGGCCAAGACCGACATCCTGCAACCTTCGATGAACGACATCGAGAGCCGCCGTCTTTTCAGAGACGAAAAGAACGGATTTCCCTTTGCCCAGCATATGGGCAATCAGGTTGCTGATCGTCTGGCTTTTTCCGGTACCGGGCGGCCCGATAACGATGAAGTCCTTCCCCCTGTCGGCGCTCGCGATTGCCGCCATCTGGGAAGCGTCTGCCGGCAGCGGAGTCAACAGGTCGGCAGGCGTGTACTCCCGGTCGAGATCGTCCGGGTTAACAAATGAAGCTCTGGCAGGATAGGGATCCCGAGGCGAATCGATGAGATGTCTGACGACGGGGCTTTTACGCAGATCATCGGTTCGATCCACCAGGTCCTTCCACATGAGGTATTTGGCAAAGGAAAAATGTCCAAGCACAACCTCCTCAACCACCTCGAATCCAGGCACATCCCGGACCTCTTTTCTGATGCGGTCCCATATCCATTTAACGTCAACCCCGCTTTCGTCAGTAGGCAAAGGCCCATCGAGCCCTCTGATGTCGAGACCGAAATCTTTTCTCAGCATCTCGAGGAGGGTGGTGTTGAAACGGGGTTCGTCGTCATGTGAAGACAGCCGGAAGCCGCTTCGCACGGATTTTCGCTCGAGCGTTACCGGAAGGAGAATGAGGGGAGCCCGGAAGCGCCTGTTGTCTCTTTGATCCTGATGCTTCCAGAGAAGAAAACCGAGAGCGAGGTAGAGCGTATTGGCCCCCCCCTCTTCAAGTGCAGTCCTCGACTTTCGATAGATCTCCACGGCCCGCTTCGAGAGCTCCTCTTCAACAAGATCGACCAGAACCTGGCCCTGATTCAACGCTTCACGGGCATACTCATCGGTTATGACCTCACCGGTTCGCTGGCGATGGAGCGCTTCATCCTGTCCCTCACCGCTCGGACGAGGCACTGAACGGATCGAAATCCTGACGCCTGCGGCGAGTTTGTCTTCGAGAGCGGCAACATCGGGACAAATGAAATGCAGACTGGATTTCGATGATTTGTGGCTGAGCAGGGAGTTTCGTGTGGAAAGATCGAGCAGTTTCCGCTGCCAGCGATCCAGGCGACCGGCCGGAGACTCATCCTGTATCGCCTCCTCGACCTCTCCTTCGAAATCAGGCAGGTCAGGAGCTTCTTCCAGGGTCTGCTCGACAACAGAAGCATCATCGTTTCCTCCTGTCCCTGAAGGTCGCTCAACCTTGAGGGCAAGCGGATTGATCCGATGTGCCCGGGCCCTTCGGATATCGACAGCCGCATTGAATGTTTCATCATTCTCCGGGGCAATGGTATGGACGGCCGCCTCGAGGGCTTTTGAAAATGGAACGACAGGATGCTGGGTGACACAGGTGGTTTCAATCAGCAACAACTCTTTGAGCTGCACCCGCTTGCGAAGGGTCTCCGCTTCTTCGATGACCATGGTTGACAGCTCTTCTGGCTGCAACCAGACACCTACGAACGCATGGCCATGAGGCAATGCGACAATCGGATTGAGGCCTGCCTGTTCAAAAACAGACGCAAACAGCATGGTCGTATCGAGACAGGTCGCCACACGATTTTCCAGTACCTGTCCGGGCAGACGGATCTTCTGACCGTTCCGCTCGAAGCTCGATGGGTGAAGGGTATAACCAATCCCGAGATTGGCTATCGCCGTGTAAATGGCAGAAGCCAGTTCCCAAACCCTTTCACGACTTCCGGCTTTATACCCGTCTATACCATCCGGTTTTCCCGCTTTTCTGAGCACCTTAACGACATCATGCAATACGCGATCCACAGCGGGATCATTCGGCAGGGAAAATGCAGCAAGGAGTTCAGGCATGTAACTTGTGCCCCCCCACTCATTGTAAGCCAGAAGCTCGACGGGCAGGCTTTGTTCGGCAAGAGCGCTGCCTCCTGCTTCCACGATAAAGTTCACTGTACCGCGAACCGACTCAACAAGATTCAGCAGGAAACCGCCGTCAAGCTCGATGTCACGATCCTTGAGAGTGACGATCTCTCCCGGAGCGATACGGTCGATCCGCCATGACTTTTCTTTCAGGAAAGCCGGACTTGAACTGAGCGTGACCTCCAGCTCATCAAGACCTGCGTCAGCATTTCTGTTCTCTATGCGCAAATCACGAAGCAGTGCGAATGAACTCTGCTGACAGGCAAAATTGATTTTGGCAGCTATTTCGCTGTGAATGACAACAGGCGCAAAATCCTGATGGGTGGGCTCGTTTTCTGATAACATATTGACAAGGAGTAACTGTAGTGCTCATGGGAATACCTTCTCAAAAAGGAAACGTTAACCGGACGGTGCGGTTTACAGATTTTATTTAACAAGGATAGGCCAGATTTTCAAATAGCGCCCAATAATCCACGACATGACATGCACGCAACCTGAAGCGATTTCAGCATCAGAGTTGTGACTTCTCCTTCCTGTCAGACGCACACTGATAAGCTGTTGAATGAACCGGACACGGAAACAACTGATGGTTTTCCTATACTTCTGAAATGAGCGGATTTACCCTTTTTGTCAGCAAACAGCCGGAGGTGAGGCATGACTCCTGAAGAGTTGTCCAGAATACTTGTGGAGAGTGAAGGCATTGAGCGTGCGCCCATTGCGATCAGGTTCGTCAGGTCGCTCGGCGAGGTGCCGGAAGGAATAAAGGAATTCGGAGCCGCCTCCGGCGTCGAAAAGCCGAAGTCGTTCCTGTGCGCCATGTGGGGCGATTGCTTCAGGGGGGCAGGACCGTTCTACACGACAAAAGAGCACCAGCTTTGCGGGGGCGGAGCTATCGCCGCGGGTTTCGGGAGCCTGTTGCCGCTGGAGGTGGCCGAGAAGTTCATGATCGGCGACGGGAAGCTGTTCGGATCGATGGATGCGCTTCGCTGCTCTATGGCTGGAACCATGCCGTTCGAGGACGGAGAGTTCGCCACCCAGATCGTCGGTCCTCTCTCGAAGATGGTTGGTGAGGCGCTGCTGCCAGATGTGGTGCTGATCATCTGCAAGC
>JAAXWP010000057.1 GCA_013334925.1 Chlorobiaceae bacterium | reverse complement strand
CTCGCCGAAACCACCTTCAATGCTGAAGGCATGGTTTTGATCGATGTCCTGTTCTTTTTCGACAACAACACAACCAACGCACAAACAAGGAGTAAAGACTGATGAAGAAATCAGCAAAAATGTTGGCCCTTGCCGTAGCACTTTTCGCAGGTTTCGGTGCCAGCACCGCTCATGCAGAAGGATTCAAAGTAGGAGCCGATCTTGTCAGCAGCTATGTCTGGAGGGGTACTGAGCTCGGTGATTCTCCGGCCGTCCAGCCAACGCTGTCCTATACCTTCAAGAATGGCATCGTTCTTGGTGCATGGGGCTCCTATGCCTTCGAAACGCATGGCTACCGCTACAAAGAGGTAGACCTGTCGGCGACCGTTCCTGTAGGACCGTTCAGCTTCGGCGTAATCGATTATTATGTTCCAACTCCCGGCGTCAGCCGCACCTTTGATTTCAGCAAGGACGGCCCGAACGTCGTCGAGCTGAACGTCGCCTATGCCAAAGGCAACCTCGGCCTGCTTGCTGCCATCAACGTCGCCGGCAACAAAGGTGACGAAGCGCTCGGCACCGACGGTGTGAAGAACGCCAAATACTGCGAAGCGAGCTACAAGTTCTACGACAAGGACGGCTACAGCGCCAAAGGCGTCGTCGGCATTGGCGATGAGGACTACTATGGTGACCAGTACGGCGTCGGCAAGAACGACAGGATCGCTGTCGTCAACACCGGCATCTCGGTGACGAAAGATCGCTACACCGCTTCTTACGTCTACAATCCGGACACCGAAGCTTCGCACCTGATCTTCATGGCATCGTTCTGATAATGTGGAATGTTCTTTGTTAGGTTGAGACAAACAGAAAAAGGAGCCAATCGGCTCCTTTTTTTGTTGCCCTGGGGTCAGGCCTTGCAGAGCCTGACCCCGGTATTATATCGCTTTTTCGTAAATGGCGTACTCTTTGTATGGCTTGCCTCCGATCACCAGGGCCAGCTTGCTCATGGCTTCGTTTGATTTCAGAATCCAGCTCATCTCGCTGGCAAAAACGCCGTGCTTGCCACCATAATCCGCAATCTGGACATTCATGATGCTGTCGATCCCCTTGTTCCGGTATTCAGGCAGCACACCCATGACGATGGTTCTGACCATGGTGATGTTGCGCTTGTACCAGAGATACTTGACCAGGCCCCAGGGCGTGAACGGATTACCGTTAACATGCTTCAGCGCCTGATTGATATCGGGAAGTGACAAGGAAAACCCGATGGTTTTACCTTCACGGTTTTCCACGAAATAGACATAGTGCGGATTGGCTATCGACTTGAGACTCGTGGCAAGGAAATCGAACTCCTTGTCGGTCATGGGCACGAAACCCCAGTTCTTCTCCCAGGCGCCATTATAGATCTCTCGCATCTTCCTGACTTCACTGTCGAAGTTCTTCATATCGAGGATCCGGACAGAGAGGCCTTCCCGTTTCATGACATGCTGCGCAATCCGACGGAGACGTTCGATGTCGATGATTTTCTGATCGATATACCAGGCCAGAAGCTCCTGTGCCACTTTCTGGCCATTGTTCAGGCAGAGATCGTTGTAGTAAGGCGGGTTGTAGAGCATCAGAAACACTGGTGAACTGTCATACCCCCTGGTGAGCATGCCACACTGGTCGTTCATGGAGGGGCTGATAGGTCCCCGCATGGCGTCAAGCCCCTTGCTCCTCAGCCACATAGCCGCAGCTTCAAACAGGGCGTCCGCAACCTTCTGGTCGTTGAGGCATTCGAAAAAACCCCAGAAGCCGACCTTGTCCTGATGAATCTGGTTGTGCCTGCGATTCTGGATTGCCGCGATCGTTCCGACCATCACACCGTCCTTCCATGCCGTGAACATGGCGAGGTCGGCATGATCATACAACGGGTAATACTCGGTATCCAGGGTCTTCATGTAGTCCGAGATCACCGGAGGCACCCAGTGTCTGTTCAGCTCCGGATCATTACGATAGACTTTCCAGGCAAACTTGATAAACTGCTTACGTTCGTGCCTGGTATTGACACGTCTGATCTCGATGCTCATGATAACTTGCTGTAAAAAAACTGGTTACAATCACTTGAACGCCTGGCCGGGCTTAAGTCCTGCTGCCTTGAGAATATAAACCATTGGGCAGAATCCGGTGAAGGATGACTGAAGAAGATTCAGTCCGACAAAGCCAGTGAACCAGAGCCAGTTCTGATTGTGATAGATTGACAGGAGGACGCTGCAGATGATGAAAAATCCTGCAATGGCATATATGGCACGATCGATATTCATGTCTTGAGAACAGTTGAAGTTAGCTGATACTGCGAAAAAACACCTTTTACTTCACAGAGGATTTCGAGGAACCGAGTGTTCTGGCGCCGTCACGGAGCATCCGCTCGGTCTCATCCCAGGATACACACTCATCGGTAATCGAAACACCATACCTGAGCGAACAGGGATCGACAGGGAACGGCTGGTTTCCCGAACAGATGTTGCTTTCGATCATGACACCGGCAATGCTGGTGTTCCCGGCCAGTTTCTGGTTGAGCACATCGTCCCACACCTTCAGCTGGTTTTCAAATTTCTTGCCCGAGTTGGCATGACTGCAGTCAACGACAAGATATTTGGCAAGTTCGGCTTTTTCCAGCTTGCTTTCAGCCAGAGCGATGCTTTCGGCATCGTAATTCGGTCGGTGAGAACCTCCACGCAGCACCAGATGGCCAAACGGGTTGCCCTTCGTGGTAATGACACTGCTGTGCCCCTCCTGATCGATGCCCAGGAAACTGTGCTGATGCATGGCTGACCGGATTGCGTCGATCGCTACCTGAAGCCTTCCATCCGTGGAATTCTTGAAGCCAACAGGCATCGACAGCCCGCTGGCCATCTGACGATGCGTCTGGGATTCGATGGTACGCGCGCCAATTGCTGCCCAGCTGATCAGATCCGCGACGTATTGGGGCGATATGGGATCGAGAAACTCGGTCGCGGCAGGCAGCCCCAGCTCGTTCAGCTCGATCAGCAGCTTCCGTGCGTGGTAGAGACCATGCTCAATATCGTAGGTATCGTTCAGGTGCGGATCGTTGATGAAACCTTTCCAGCCGATGGTCGTTCTCGGCTTTTCAAAGTAGACCCTCATGACGATGCAGAAGGTGTCGGCAAGCTCCTCGCGAAGCTTAGACAGGCGTACTGCGTATTCGCGTGCAGCCTTCATGTCATGGATGGAACAAGGACCGACAATCACCAGCAGACGCTGATCTTTTCCGGTCAGGATATCTTCGACCTCCCTGCGTCCATGGCTTACCGTATCCGCTATATGCTCGGTCACGGGCAGCTTCTCTTTAAGAGCCCGGGGCGAGGTCAATGTGATGATGCGTGAAACTCGTAAATCCTGTAACTGTTGCATTCGTTTTACTCAATGGGGACCACCATCCGGAACCACCAGAGGTGCCATCGATGGCCTGATGTAGTCAATATCTGGGGTACAGCCTTAAAGATAACAAAATCAAGGATAATAATGGGAACATACGCCAATAAATTCCCCTGGGTCGTACGGGAAGAATGGGTCCTATGAGTCCTATAGGGCCTATGAGCCCCATCCGACCCATTCCTCCCCAAAAAAACAAAAGGGGCTGTCCCGGCATTGCCTGGACAGCCCCTTTTCAGCTCTTATGAACTTGTCAGCTAAATCGCCGACCGGCTCACGCCTTGGTGAACTCGATGTTCAGCCATCCTTCGTCGAACGAAGCGCCGGTAGACTCCATACCTGCGAGGAAGATCGGCAGTGCAACGATCTTCTGGTAGTCACCGATACGGATGGTAAGGTCATCGCCGAGCTTGAGAATCTTCGGCTCGAGACCCATGGTCTCCATGAACGGCAGCCTGACGCGGACGGTGTAGTGACCGTCGTTGACCTTCAGGACGTTGATCGGATCCTCCTTGAAGAAGATATCCAGCGGATTCTGGTCGCCATAGACCTTCTCACCAACCCTGCGAAGCATGTCGAGACCGACAACTTCGTTGTCGAACAGCGGCACTTCGGCGATCGGGATCGGGGCGAAAGCACCCTGGATCTGCTCGATGTACTTCTGCTGGATGCTGCGCCATTTCTGGAAGTACGGGTCGGGGCTCTGGTCGGGCATGACGCGGTTGATGGTGATCCTGTCGACCGTGATGCCGTAGAGGTTAAGGTAGGTCAGTGCGCGCATTGACTCCTTGATGACCATCTTCTCGGGGTTCATGACCAGACGCATGGTGGTCTTGGTGCCATCGGCGAGCAGGTCGATGATGCCCTCGGTCGAGGAGAACAGATTGTCGACCTTCTCGTAGACCTCTTCGGGAGCCACGAAATCGTCAAGCTTCTTGACCTTCTTGGACAGAGGCCGGATCATCGGCTTGACCATGTATTTTTCGACGTTGCGAATGAACTTGATGAACCAGCCGAAGGTCTCCGGCAGCGACAGCAGCCTGAGGGTTTCGCCGGTCGGTGCGCAGTCGACGACAAGCAGATCGAAATCCTTCTGCTCTTCGTTGTAACGCTTGATGTAGGAGAGCGAGAACAGCTCTTCCATACCGGGCAGCACACCCATCTCTTCAGCGTAGACGCCTTCGATGCCGCGCGAAGCCATCAGGTGTGCGAAGTGCTCCCTGACGACATCCCAGTTAAGGTTGAGATCGCCAAAGACGCTGACTTCCTGACCCCAGAGGTTCTTCGTGATCTCGACCGGAGATGGGCCGAGCTTGAAATCGAGAGAGTCACCGAGGCTGTGTGCAGGGTCGGTCGACATGATGAGGGTCTTGTACCCCATGTCCGCAGCTTTGAGAGCCGTTGCCGCAGCTACCGAGGTCTTGCCGACGCCGCCCTTGCCGGTGAAAATGATATTACGCATACGTTGTTATGGTTCCCTTTGATAGGTGGTTGAAGAAACTGCTCCGTATGAAAATTCTGGGCACTGGTGCGTAAGAAAACGAATTGCAAAGATAACAAAAAACCGTCAATGACAAGAAGAACTTAGGTGGTTTTCAACACTCCTGCTGCACAGACGGCAGCAAGCCGGAACAAGCCGCTCAAAGCTTATCTGCCACGATGTTTACGGGCACCGCTCCTGGCTGTTTTTCCCTTCTTCGTTGTGCCTTTCCCTTCTTTTGCCTTCTTCTTGCCCGAAACTTTACTTTTGGCAAGACCCTTTCCCTTGCCTCTGGCTTTCGAAGAGCTGACTTTCGCCTCTCCTCTCTTGCCTTTCTTTCCTTTGATCCTTGAAGAGGTCGCCTTACCGGAATTGCTGTCCCCTTTTGCCTTGAAAATGACCAGCGACTGGCCAGGCTTCACTCGGCCGCTTTTCAGGTTGTTCCACTGGATAAGCTGACTGACCGGCACCTGGAATCGACGGGCAACCGTAGCGAGCGTCTCACCCTTCCTGACCACATGCGTCTTGCGCGCCCTGGTTCCGGTAACCTCGCCGCCATCCTGGCGTTCCTGTTCGCGCACCAGTGCATACAGCTGCTCACGCTCCCGGGCACGGTCGGCATGATAGGCATAGATCTCCTGCTCTCTCTGCCTGAAAGGATCGACGTATCGCTTGGGCAAACGCAGCATCCTGGAGTCTGAACCGGGTGAAGGGATGAGGCCTACCTTGTACTGTGGATTGAGGAAGCGAAGATCCTCGGCGGAAACACCGATGGTCTCCTGAAGCTGCTCGAAAGTAAGGGCGCTCTTTATCGGAACCCGTTCCGTCTCGGTATAGAGCGTTCCTGGTTCCAGCGGTCTGATGTTATGCTCTTTGTGATAGTTCATGACATAGCTGACCGCGATGAACGCAGGCACATAACCACGGGTCTCCTGGGGAAGATACGGCCAGATCTGCCAGTAATCGTAGGCTCCGCCCGAAGCGCGAATGGCTTTCTTGACGTTACCGGCGCCGGAATTGTATGCCGCCAGAACGAGGAACCAGTCCCCGAAAGTGTCATAAAGGTCACGAAGGTGCTCACATGCCGCCACGGTAGCCTTGTAGGGATCGTAACGGTCCTCGATGAATGACGAAGACTGCAGACCATACATCCTGCCCGTCCCGCTCATGAACTGCCACAGACCTCTGGCCCCTGCACGGGAGACCGCCGTAGGATTAAGTCCTGATTCCACGATAACCAGGTACTTCATCTCGGCAGGGATATTGTACTCCCTGAGCTTCTCTTCGATCAGCGGGAAATAGATTCTGGTCAGCCCGAGCATCTTCGAGACCTGCTTTCTCTTGTCTACGGCGTAGAGCCTGATGAACCCCTTTACATGATCGTTGTAGACAAACTTGAACTCCGACCTCCTGGCCATTTCGGCGATCCTGTCAGAGTAGACGCCATCACTGAACTGTGGCACGAACTGGCTCGGAAAAGCTTCCCGTGTGCCCCCGGGTGCGGCAAGCTGGAACTGGTCGTCCTTGAAATAGGTGGTGGTAACAAGGCTGTCAAGAACTTCCGAAACGCCTGAAGAAGTGGATGCCGGGGCATTTTGCGGCTCTTCTGCATGTGCTGCGGGAGAAAAGCCCGAGGCCAGCAGGAGCACGCCGAGACATGCATGTCTGA
This sequence comes from Chlorobiaceae bacterium, assembly GCA_013334925.1. Lineage (GTDB taxonomy): Bacteria > Bacteroidota > Chlorobiia > Chlorobiales > Chlorobiaceae > Chlorobaculum. The sequence continues at coordinate 6,233 of JAAXWP010000057.1, read as the reverse complement.
ACGGTAAAATCTTCACAAGACAGCCTGGTTTACAAGGGAAACAGTTCGCGCATCCTTGCGTTCTTCATAAAAAAGTGACAGCTTGAACATAACCACACCGCCCGATTATTACAAACCCTGACGGTTTTTGGGGCCCCATGCGGCCTCCAGCGGCAGTTTCACACCACTCCTCACTCGACCACCATACACGTGATTCGAGGCTGTCTCAAAAGCACCAACAAAGCCGCTTAATGAGGCCGGTTCGTTCACTTTTTCTGTCATTCTGAGTCCGACAAGTCGGGATCAGGATGACATTCAGGGACAAACGCAAAACACATAGGTGAATCCCTTCTGAGACAGCCTCCTGCAGATCAACGGACAACTCGCCACTCGTCACCTGTTTCTAGTCACGAACTCGGGCACGGCACGCCGTGCCCCTACAAGTCCCTCATCCCTCATCATTCATCATTCATCACTCAGCATTCAGCACTCATCACTCATCACTCATACCTCATCACTCATACCTCATCACTCATCATTCAACGATACCTCACCTTCCAGAGAAAAAGCCCTGATGCATCAGCCGGTACCATATTGGCACGACGGGCCCCACCCTCCAGCATCGCCCTGAAGCTCTCTTCAGGCACTCTGCCAGTCCCGGAGTCGGTCATACCCGCCACCAGGAACCGGACCATGCTCCTGAGAAACCGGTTCGCCCGGATTCTGAACACGATGAAACGTCCATACCGATACCACCGGGCCTCATGAATGGTGCAGAGCGTACCCTTCAATTGCGGATCCTCCTTCGAAAAAGCCGAAAAATCATGGGTACCCGGCAACAGCGCCGCAAGGCGGTTCATGACCTCGAGATCGGTCTTTCTGCGGATGCAGCCGGCAAAACGCCCGTCGATGGCCGAGGGAGATTCGAGAAGAAAGTACCGGTACTCTCTCGATACCGCGCTGAAGCGTGCATGGAACGCCATAGGCACCTTGCGCATGGAGGTGAGCCTGACCGTATCCGGCAGCAGCGAATTGGCCGAATGGATGAGCCTTGTCAACGGCATTTCAGAGCCAGTCCGGAAATTTGCCGTCTGTCCACGGGCGTGTACTCCACGGTCGGTGCGCCCTGCCCCTTCAATGCAGATCTCTTCCTGCAGAATCCTGCCGAGTGCCTCCTCGATACACCCCTGGACAGTCAGGATTCCATCAGCCTGCCGTTGCCATCCTGAAAAACCGGTACCGTCATATTCAATATCGATTCTGACATTCCTCATACGTATCGCTGCCCCTTTGCCGACCATTGTTGTCCATGACCAACCATATTTTGCTCAATAATAGTTATCTTCACCATTTATCTTACCTGAAAACCAGCTTCAAGCTTGACGAAAACAGCGCTCGAAACCCTGTTCGACTCCATCCGGGCGGTCCACGTGACCTCCGGTGCGGGATCGTATGCCGTTCCAGACCTGTGGCAACACGGCACCACCGGCAGTTCACTCGTGAATCCCGCCGACTATTACGGAGGTATCGTCGGTGAGATTCTCACCAATCCACTGAAAGAAAAACCAGAACAGGAAAAAAAACACGAAGGCTGGACTGCAGATGCCGTAGTCTATAACCTGTTCGTGCGCCTCGGAGCGGCTTTCGATCATGACGGAAATGGCACGATCGGCACCGATCCGCTTCCCTGCGGTTTCAGGGAGACCGGCACACTCCTGAAATCGATCGCCATGCTCCCCTACCTGAAGCGGCTCGGTGTCAACACGGTGTACCTCCTGCCGCTCTCGACCATCGGCCTGCAGAACCGCAAGGGGGCTCTCGGGTCACCCTACGCCGTCAGGAATCCTTACGCGCTCGATCCGATGCTCGGCGAGCCGGCGCTCGGTCTGCCGCTCGAAACCCAGCTGGCTGCCTTCATCGAAGCTGCGCACCGTTTCGATATGCGCGTCGTGTTCGAATTCGTTTTCCGGACGGCCGCGATCGACAGTGAATGGGTGACAACTCATCCGGACTGGTTCTACTGGCTGCGCAACGACGAGCCATCTCCTTACGGACCGCCTGCCTTCAGCCACGATACGCTCGCCGAAATCTACGAAAAAGTTGACAAACACGATCTTCGCGACCTGCCGGCTCCTGACGATGCCTACCGGCACCGTTTCGTCGAAAGCCCAACCTCGGTCAACCTGCATGATGATTGCCCTGAAGGCGTTACGGCCGACGGGATCTCCTGTCATGTCGCCAGCGCATTTTCCGACTGGCCCCCGGACGACCGCCAGCCGCCATGGACCGATGTCGCCTATCTGAAGATGCACCGGCACCCGGAGTTCAACTATATCGCCTACAATACGATCAGGATGTACGACGTAGAACTCGAACAGCCTGAGTTCAGAAACGACCGGCTCTGGGACGAGATCGGGGGGATCATCCCCTGGTACCAGGAGCGTTTCGGCATCGACGGCGCCATGATCGACATGGGACACGCCCTGCCGCAGGAGCTGAAAGCTTCGATCGTTGCAGGTGCGCGGCAGAACCGGCCTGACTTCGCGTTCTGGGACGAGAATTTCGATCCTTCATCGAAACTCAGGGATGAGGGATTCGATGCCGTTTTCGGCTCGCTCCCCTTCGTCATCCACGACGTGCAATACATCAAGGGGCTGCTGAACTTCCTGAACCGTAACGGTGTTGCCATCCCCTTTTTCGCGACCGGCGAGAACCACAACACGCCGCGAGTCTGCCACAACCTCGCAGGAGAGCCTGCAGGCCGTCGCCGGGCCCTGTTCCTCTTCACCCTTGGAGCAATCCTGCCGGCCATGCCGTTCATCCACTCCGGCATGGAGCTGTGCGAATGGCATCCGGTCAACCTCGGCCTGAACTTCAACGACGAAGACCGTCGCCGTTTCCCAGCCGAAACCCTTCCGCTTTTCAGCCCGGGCACCTATGACTGGAAAGATGCGAACGGCATGGAACCGCTCTGTAACGATATCCGAAGGATTCTCGACGTACGGAACCGTTATCTTGGCCTGATCCGCTGTGGTGACAAGGGTTCGATCCTGCAGCCCTACGTCTCGGATCCCGCAATCCTTACCGTCATGCGGAAATCAGGGGGAAAATCACTTATCTTTGCCGGCAACAGCAATATGCATGACAGCGTGCCGGGCACCATGGAGTTCGAGCCCGAAACCATGGAGATCACCGATCTGCTCAGCGGACGGACACTGGCGGTCAGGAACCACCGTCTTGAATATGACTTCGAACCGGGAGCCTGTATCCTGTTCGAACTGCCTGCTGAGGCTGAAGCATAACCGTTTTTCCGATCAACAATAAAAACACCAACATCATGTCACTTCTCGTAGTAGGCTCCATGGCGTTCGATGACATCGAAACCCCTTTTGGACGTTCCGATAACACCCTCGGAGGATCGTCGACCTACATCGCCCTTTCGGCCAGCTATTTCACTGACCCCATCCGTATGGTCGGCGTGGTCGGTTCCGATTTCGAGGACAAGCACTTCAGCCTGCTCCACTCGAGGAACATCGACACCAAGGGGGTCCAGGTGGTCGACACCGGAAAGACCTTCCGCTGGGCTGGCCGCTACCACTACGACATGAACACCCGCGACACGCTCGACACACAGCTCAACGTCTTTGCGGACTTCGACCCGCATATTCCGCAGCAGTATCGTGAATCGAAATTCGTCTGCCTCGGCAACATCGACCCCGAACTGCAGGTCAAGGTGCTCGACCAGATCGAAAAACCGGAACTGGTCATCTGCGACACGATGAACTTCTGGATCGAAGGCAAGCCCGAAGAGCTGAAGAAGGTCCTGGAGCGCGTCGACGTCTTCATCGTCAACGACAGTGAGGCTCGCCTGCTCTCCGGCGAACCGAACCTGGTCAAGACCGCCCGCATGATCCGCAGCATGGGCCCGAAAACCCTGATCATCAAGAAAGGCGAACACGGCGCCCTGCTCTTCACGGACAACGGCATCTTCGCCGCTCCGGCCTACCCGCTCGAGTCGATCTTCGATCCGACCGGCGCTGGCGACACCTTTGCCGGCGGCTTCATCGGCCATCTCTCGCGCTGTGAAGAGATCAACGAAGTGGAGATGCGCAAAGCCGTACTCTATGGCAGCGCCATGGCGAGCTTCTGCGTCGAGAAGTTCGGTACGGACAGGGTCAACGACCTCGACCTGCTCGAAATTGAAGACCGTTACAACAGCTTCCTCGACCTGTCGCACGTGAGCAGATAAGAAGAACCGGTCGTACAGGTCCGACAGGTCGCATGGTCAGTACAGGAGAAATTCGATATTCCTGTTCTGGCCTCTTCGACCGGTCGGACCTGTTCTGACATATCCTTCGCGCCCGCCCGGCAAACCCAAACCACCCGAGACTCCTGAAAAATGGCGCAACTGACCTACCTCGATCTGGCCTTCATCGTCGGCTACATGCTGCTGACACTCGCTGTCGGGCTGTATTTCTCGTCGAGAGCCTCTGAAAACGTCGGAGAGTTCTTCCTCTCTGGCAGGCAGTTGCCCTGGTGGATCGCGGGCACCGGAATGGTTGCGACGACCTTTGCCGCCGACACGCCGCTTGCCGTGGCCGGCTTCGTTGCCAGAAACGGCATCGCAGGAAACTGGGTCTGGTGGACCTTCGTTTCTGGCGGTATGCTGACGGTATTCTTCTTCGCCAGACTCTGGCGACGTGCCAACATCCTGACCGACCTCGAATTCATCGAACTTCGTTACAGCGGCAGAGCGGCCACCTTCCTGAGGGGTTTCAAGGCGGTGTACTTCGGCCTGTTCATCAACGCCGTCATCATCGGCTGGGTCAACCTGGCCATGTACAAGATCATCCGGATCATGACCCCCGGCCTGAATCCGGAGCTGACGATCGTGGGACTCGTGATCTTCACCGCAATCTATTCGGGCATGTCCGGGCTCTGGGGCGTTTCGATCACCGACGCCGTGCAGTTCATCATCGCTATGGGAGGCTGCATCGTACTGGCCATACTTGCCGTAAACTCCCCGGCCGTAACGGCTGCAGGAGGCCTGAAACAGGCGCTGCCAGCATGGATGTTCGACTTTTTTCCCACCTGGAGTCACAATGGCACTGATATAAGCGCGACCGGCGCCTATGCCCTGCCATTCGCATCGTTCGCAGCCATGGCCTTCGTGCAGTGGTGGTCCTCGTGGTATCCGGGTGCGGAGCCGGGTGGCGGAGGTTACATCGCCCAGCGCATGATGAGCGCGAAGGACGAAAAGCATTCGCTGCTGGCCACCCTCTGGTTCACCATTGCCCACTACTGCGTCCGCCCCTGGCCATGGATCATCGTCGGACTCGTCAGTCTGGTGATGTTTCCTGACCTCCCGGCAGATCAGAAAGAGGACGGGTTCGTGCACGTCATGAACGCGGTACTGCCTCCCGGACTCAAAGGTCTCCTGATCGCGGCATTCCTGGCGGCATATATGTCAACGCTTTCGACGCACCTGAACTGGGGAACGAGCTATCTCATCAACGATTTCTACAAGCGATTCCTGAAGACCGGAGAAGATGAGCGGCACTATGTGCTCGTTTCGAGGATCGTCACGGCTATTACCGCAATCTTCGCGCTCTACATCACCTTCTTCGTATTGCAGACAATCACCGGAGCCTGGGAATTCATCATCCAGTGCGGCGCCGGCACCGGATTCGTGCTGATCATGCGCTGGTTCTGGTGGCGCCTGAACGCATGGTCCGAAATCACCTCCATGGTGGCACCGATCGTGGCCTTTACGGTAATCTCGCTCTTCACGAAGACCACCTTCCCTGACTCGCTGTTCATCATCGTGGCGTTCACCATCGTCTGTACGCTCGCCGTCACCTGGCTTACACCGCCGACCGACCGTTCGAGGCTCGAATCCTTCTACCGCACCACCAGGGTCGGTGGAATACTCTGGAAACCTGTTGCGAAAAACCTGCCTGATGTCGTGGGTGACACCGGATTTCCGGCACTCTTCGCCGACTGGTTCTTCGGCATCGTACTCGTCTACTCGGTGCTCTTCGGAACCGGCAAGCTGATTTTCGGGGAAACAATGTGGGCACTCGGTTACTATGCCGCCGCTGCAGTCGCCGGGTTCATGATCTGGCGCGATCTGTCCCGCCGCAACTGGAAAACCTTCGAATGATGATGAGCCAGCCACTGACCCTCGTGCTCGCATCGCAGTCCCCGCGCCGGAAAGAGCTTCTGGCGATGGCAGGATACCCGTTCGGAACGAT
>JAAXWP010000056.1 GCA_013334925.1 Chlorobiaceae bacterium | reverse complement strand
GCGCCATGAAGCCGAACGCCGAAAAACATGCCCGCTGGCTCCTGGTCAGCCAGAAGATCGCCCAGCTCAACGATCTGAAGGTCAGCGACGACGACATCAAGGCTTACGCCGAGAAGGAAGCTGCAAAGAATCCTTCCCTCAAGGCCGAGGATCTGCTCAGCACCTACATGTCGACCGAGTTCAGGGATTACATCGTCGACACGATCCTGAAAGAGAAGATCTACGACGTCATCAAGTCGAAAGTGACCGTCACCACAGAGGCGAAAGCGGTACCGGCACACGACGAGGAAGAGGAAGAAGCATAAGCGCAACAACAGTTGCACTCATAAAAAAAGGGCTCCATCGGAGCCCTTTTTTTATGCGAGGAATTAAAAACAGAGCATGGACTTTATGGACCTGATGGACAGCATGGACAGCTCAGAAAAAACAGCCGGCGGCAGTTCTCCCGGATTGTCCGTTCAGTCCATCATGTCCACTCGTCTTCCGCTCATGCAACCACCGCCATGGCGACCGCGGAGTGGCGGTCATGGGATATCGAAATGGACACGCGGATACCTGGGTGGCCGTGCAGCGTAACCGAAGGCTTTCCCGCCTCGTTGTTGAATATCTCGATGTCGTGCCAGGAAAGGCCTCCGGAAATACCGGTTCCAAGCGCTTTCGAAACAGCCTCCTTGGCAGCAAACCTACCCGCGAGGCTCGCGACAGGGTCAGGCTTCTTCAGGCATTTCTCAGCCTCCGCGTCCGTCAGGATCCGCTTCAGGAAGGTCTCGCCGTATCGTTCATAAAGTTTCCTGATCCGTTCGATCTCGACGATGTCGACACCGATCTCCATCAACCGAGTTCGATGTTCATGGATAGATCGAGCGCTTTGACACTGTGGGTCAGTTCGCCGATCGAGATATAGTCGACACCGGTCATGGCCACTTCGGCAACGTTATGGAGGCTGATGTTGCCCGAGGCTTCGAGCAGAATATGTCCATAACCACTGCCTTTCACCCACCGGACAGCCTCTGCCAGACCGTCGACCATGAAATTGTCGAGCAGAATGATATCGGGGTCACTTGCACAGGCCTGCTTGAGCTCGAACATGCTTCTGACTTCGGTTTCGATCTTGATCTTCAGCCCCTGCTCCTGGCAGTACGCCCGTGCCCGCTTTACCGCGATATCGACACCACCACAGGCATCGATATGGTTGTCCTTGATGAGAATCATGTCGAAGAGTCCAAACCGGTGATTGACGCCACCACCGATACGGACGGCGTCCTTGTCATAGAATCGAAGGCCGGGTGCGGTTTTTCTTGTATCGAGAATGGCTGCGTTCGTGTGGCTTACCCGTTCGACATACATGTTCGTCCTCGTGGCGATGCCGGACATACGCTGCATGAAGTTGAGGGCTGTGCGCTCACCGATCACGATCGGCGCGATCCTGCCTTTCACTTCCAGAATCCGCTCGCCCGGATAGACCCGATTGCCATCCTTGATGGATACCGTCACTTCGAGATCGGGATCACAGGACTTGAATACCTGACGGGCAACTTCGACACCGGCAACCACGCCTTCCATTTTGGCCTCGATGATGCCTGAACCCATCTGCTCCGGATCGATAGTGGCCAGTGTGGTGTAATCCCCCTGGTATCTATCCTCTTCCAAAGCAAGTTGCAGCGCCTTGTTCCTGCAGTTTTCAAAAAATTCCCGGAACGCGTGATTGGACCTGTTATCTCCCATGTGTACAAAAAAGTGAGAAGTTGGCTGAAGCGGAACGTGACATCCGTAGTGAAAAGTACCATTTTTTCGGCATTTGCAACTTCTGCGACCATCAAACTGCAAAACCAGAAAACCGTTCCCATGCCAACCATCAGACCATGAACATGGAGATCGTCGAGCTGAAAACATGTGAGGCGGTTGTTACAAATTTTTTTTTCTAAATTTATAAGTTGATTTTTCCTCCCCCGGACGACCGCTGACCCCGTCTGCTCCCTGTGGTCGCTCCTTCCTTTTTCATTCGTAGCCTTGACGCTTCAGGGCGAATGACGGATAGCAGTTCACAGGCGATTCCATGCTCATGCACCGAATGAGCACCCATTACGTCTTTGATTCTTTGTACAGAACCCAGGCCATCGTCATCATCAAACTTCAAGGAGGAAGCCATGCGCAAACTGATCGACATCGAAGGCATCGGAGAGGCATCACTCAAGAAACTGCAGGCTGCGGGTGTCCCGACACTGAAAGCGTTCCTGGGAATGTGCGCCTCACCTTCCGGACGAAAATCGCTCGAAGAAAAAACCGGAATCAGCCATGCGGAGATCCTTCGCTGGACCAACCACGCAGATCTGGCCCGCATCAACGGCATTGGCGGCCAGTATGCCGAACTGCTTGAAACCGCCGGAGTCGATTCGGTACCTGAACTGGCTCACAGGAATGCAGAACATCTGCTCGCGAAGATGAGTGAGATCAACCAGGCAAAGAAGCTCATCCGCCGACTTCCGCCAATGTCCCGCGTAACGAACTGGATCGACCAGGCCAAAACCCTGCCGAAAGTCGTCACGCACTGACTTCGTCCGCCACCCGTTCCGATCTCGTGAGGACTCCGGTGTGTTTATTGCTCCGGCAATTAAAAGTGTCAATCCGGTTTGTTATCGGTTGTCATTCTGAGCGAAGTGAAGGATGACAGACTGGGCCTGGAATACTATTGCGTCCTTGAGTCGCCGGAGTAATAACTGTGGAGTCCTCGCTGCCTGCAATTTCTCTGCCATCTGATCTATCAGCCAGCGGATAGCACCCGCGTCCAGAACATTCACCTGACGGAACGCTTTTAGGGGCTTCCGAAATGTTTATATTTGCAGCCTGACAGAGTGTCGGCATCGCACAAAAGTTACGGGCTTGTTGCCTGTAACCGTGTGACGCCAGTAAACTCAAGATCTATGAACATGAGTGCCCATCACAAATCATGCATACGGCTTGTCAACGCTGAATTCTATGCGTGGCATGGCGTGCACAGCGAAGAGCAGCGTCTCGGCGGAAGATATGAAGTCGATGCCGAGCTCCGTTTCGATTTCCGTCCGGCAGCAGCAACCGATGACATTTCAAGGACCGTCGATTACAGCAAGGCTTATAAGATCATCGGCAACATCATGACCGGAAGAAAGGCATCACTGATCGAAACGCTGGCTTTTGATATCGCAACGGAACTCATGGAGAGCTTCACGGTACTTGAAGGGGTGACGGTGAGAGTGAGGAAAAAAAATCTCCCCCTGGGTGGCTTGTGCGACCACGCCGAAGCAGAGTACCGTATCGACAAGCCGTGAGTGAATACATGAACCGAACCACCGCTTATATAGGCATCGGCTCGAATGTCGGTGACCGTTTCGCCAATCTGCAGCAGGCAGTTGACCACCTTGCTCTCGCTCCCGAAACTTCCGTCACTGCCGTTTCGCGGGTCTACATGACCGAGCCTGTTGGCGATATCGAGCAGGAGCGGTTCTTCAATGCCGTCGTCAGGATCGAGACCGGCCTCGATCCGATCAGCCTGCGCTCGACCTGCAAAAGTATTGAGCAGCAGCTCGGGAGGCCTGACCGTTACCGCCGCTGGAGCCCGAGAACCATCGACCTCGACATCCTGCTCTACGGGGAGCTCTGTATGACCAGTGAGCTGCTGGTGATCCCTCACGCAGAGCTGCCAAAACGCAAATTCGTGCTGGTACCGCTACTCGATATCGACAATCCTCTTCATCCGCGCCTCAACCGCACCATCGCAGAGCTGCTGCCAACCAGCGGTGACCGCTCCGTTCCGGTCCGCCTGACCGAGCGACTGAGAATCGGCGGATGAACTCGTGGACATTATGGACATTATGGACGAAGAATAACTGAAACAGGGCGGCAAACGAGCGGCCTTTTCTTTTGTCCATTACGTCCACGCAGTCCATTCAGTCCATTACGTCCATATCCCACATTCTTCCTCCTCCCCTCCCTCCCGGGCAAAAAAAAAGCGGGTCGTTCGAAAACGACCCGCTGCAGATCAGAACCGGAAGAGGTTCGCTCAGTTTGTAAACGTAATGCTGAGCGTTCCCTGCTCGAAGTCCGCGCCTTCGGTCTTGCGGCCAACCAGCACGTTCGGCAGAACGATGCTCTTGCGGAAGTTGTTGATGTCCACCAGCAGTTCGTCACCCTTGATGTTGACGGCAAGCTTGTCGACCTCAACGTTCGGCAGGTAGAGGCTGAGCACATACTTGCCGTTGACCTTCTCGAGCGTCTGGGTCTTGTCGTTGGAGTAGAGCACTTCGATCGGGTTCCTGCCGTCGAAAAGCTCCTGGCTGAGCTCGTAGAGCCTGTCGGTCGCGATCACCTCTTTCGAAGCCTGCTTCGCCTTGAAGATCGGTACCGGATAGAAACAGTCGTCGATCACTCTGAGGTACTTGGCCTGCTGGTCGATAAGACTCTGCAGGTAAGGGTCGGTGGAGTTGGTCGGGAGCACCTTGTTGACCACGGCCGCATCGAGCTTGTAGCCGAACAGGTTCAGGTAGGTCTGGACGCGCAGCGCCTCCTTGATGACCATGTTCTCGGGGTTGAGGACAACCCTGAACGTCGTAACGCTCTTGTCCTGCAGCATGCCGTGCAGCTCCTTCATGTGCTCGTTGACTTCCGGCATGAGCTTGAAGATGTTCTTTTTCGGCATGAATTTGGAGAGGAGCGGTGCAGCGAAGCCAATGGCTTTCGAGTGCCAGCCACCGATTTTTTCGGAGTACCAGCCGTAAGATTCGGGCATACCGAGCAGACGCATGGTCTCGCCGGTCGGTGCTGCGTCGACAACCACGGCATCGTAAAGACCGGACTTCGCCGCCTTCCAGATATAGCGGAGGCTGATCATCTCCTCCATACCCGGCACGATGGCCAACTCTTCAGCTACGATTTCGTTTGCACCGTCATGCATGAGAATCGAAGAGAAGTAAGAATACAGCTCGGTCCAGTTCTCCCTGATCTCGGCAAGAACGTTCACCTCCATGGCAAAGAGATTTTTCTCGACCTCAACAGGAGTGGAACTGAGCTCGCAGCCAAGTGCGTCGGCAAGACTGTGCGCCACGTCGGTGCTCATGATCAGCACACGCTTGCCGCTTCGGGCGATTGCGGTGGCGGTTGATGCGGAAACGGTGGTCTTTCCCACCCCGCCTTTGCCCAGATAAAGAATGATTCTCATGGTGTTAAGAAACTATGGTGTAGGCTTTGCTTTTACGGAATGTGTATCGGATGGCTTGTCAGCGCCTTCGTTTTTTCCGGACTTCCCCACAGCAGGGGCAGCCTTTTCGGCCTTGCTGTTCCTGACCGGTGCCGGTGCCTGTTCCTGAATTGGCAGGTCTGATTCGAGCGTAAGGTAGCTTTCTTCCTGAGCGGTTTCGGGCTGAGCCATGACAACGGCGGAAAGCACGACCTCTTCGGAGAGCGTCATCGTGGCATCCTCTTCGGTTGCCTTGACCTGGATTTTCTTCCTGACGGGCGCGGGTGCTGCCGGTTCGGACATCTCCGCCGATTCTCGTACTGGTGGTTCCGATGAAGATGCCTCGCGTGCCGACTCATCGTAACTCCTCAGTTTGCGGGCGATCTCGTCTTCCGAATCCACTGCCTTGATAGCCAGTTTTTTCTTGCGGGGCCTCTCGACGACCTCTTCCACAGCCTCATCGGCTTCGCCAGCCTGATCCTCTGCGGGAGAAACTACCGGCTGCTCACGCTGAGACTCGTCGTAGCTCCTCAGCTTGCGGGCGATCTCGTCTTCCGAATCTACTGCCTTGATGGCCAGTTTTTTCCTGCGTGGTCCGGCCTCTGCATCATCGGAGCCCTGCCTGGCAGGCGATGCGCCAGATGCGGCGACCGGCTGATCGCGCTCGTCCTCATCATAACTCATCAGCTTCCGTGCGATGTCGCTGCTTCTATCGTCCTCCATCTTGATGGAGAGCTTCTTCCTTGCTGGTGCGGCACCGAGATCGTCTTCGTCGGGAAGGGGGCGTCTTGCGGCTTTTGCCGGCTGATCGTCGCGGTTGTCCCTGGCTGGGGCTTCATCGCTGAACGGATCGAATCCGCCGGGAGTGTCGTTATCGTCCCTGACGCTGATTTTCCTGCGGCGAATGGTGGAGTCGTCGTCGGAATCGTCACGCCTTGCCGAACCGCGATCACGTTTTGCCGAACTATCGCCGTGCGACTCCTGTTTCGAGGATTTCTTTCCCCCTCCACCGATGCCGGAGGTCAGCTTGATGATCTTGCCAACCGAACCGATGATACCGTCATTGCTGACTGCGGTCTTGATGGCGTTCATGACGAATCGTTCCGCCTGCGGGTTGCCGGCGATGTTGGCCAGCAGCTCGTTCAGCGCCGTCAGCACCGTAGCGACATCGTTCGGAACGTGCTGCAGGTCTTTCATCACCTGCTCCCTGAGCTTGAACGGGGCATCGCCAACCATATCCTTGAGCTGTCCGGCGATCCGCTTGATGGAAGCCGGGTCGGCGGGAAGCATTCCCTCCAGACCTCGCGGCATCTCGGGAGCGCCCTGAGCGCCACCCATTCCGGGAGGCATACCCATGCCACCACGGGGTGGCTGAGGTGCGCCATGATACTGCGGATCCTCCGGTCCATAGCCGATTGAAGCCTTGTACTGCTCGAGCAGATCCTGTCCGTAGCCGATACCGGCATCGGGCACGGGCATCTGGGGAGGCTCCATGGAGATGGCGACCGGGCGGGGAGGGCAGATATTACGGGAGCTCTGGAGTATCTTTGTGGCGACATCCTTAGGAATCTCCTGACGGTAATTGACGCCAAGATAGTCCTCGATGGTCGATTCGATGACGGTATGCAGCTTCACGATCGTCTCGGCCTCACGAATCTCGACCATGTCGAAAATCACGTATACCGGCTCCTTGCCTTCTCGCTTGATCTTGAGGTTGAGCGTCGCGAATGCGCTGTCCTTGTTCCGGCTGTTCACCGAGACGGCGCCAAGAGTGAAGCGGTCGAGGTAATCCTTTGCCGTACCTCTGGCCCAGAGATAGATCGCCTTGTCTGTATAGATCAGATAGTCCTGATATACGATGTTGCCCACACGTTCCTGGTGGGATTCGTAAAATACCCCGTCGAAAAAGGCTATCGGGTTTTCACCTTCGCCGATAAGCCGTTTCTGGAAAAACTCAGTGACATCGTTCAGTTCGGTCTGCCCTGAGACATAGAGAGAAATATTAGCCATTACTGCGTCCGGTCACGTTACCTGTGTTGCCTTTCAGTCATTATGGGAGCACTCAAACCACTAAAATATGAAAACAAAAATAAATTACGTAACAAAGAACCGATCAGGGTCAAAGCCACATGACCAAAGCGTTTCCGGCACTCTTTCCTTCATGCCGAATGATATGGAAGATAATGTGGGAGAGGACAAAAAAAAGGCAGTGAAGGCGGAATGCCTGTCACTGCCTTTATGATTCTGACCGAATCGGTTTGCTTATTTTGCAAACTTGGATTCGACTTCCTTGGTAGGAACGGCATAGCCGGAAACTTCAGGTGAACCACCACGCAGGCTGCCACCGCCACCCATGCTGCCATAGGCATTGCGGTTGATCCTCATGGTGCCTTTGCCCAGAGAATCAAAAAGCATACCGACGGTCTCCCAGTGACCTTCGACCATAACTTCGAAAATACGGCCGGCGGCTGCTAAAATGTCGGTAAATACGCCTCCTCCACTCATAACTCCTCCTTTTGGAAATTGATTAACGGAAATCAGTCAACAGTAATTCTGGACTTTGGTATAAAAATAAACGAATAAACGACAAAACGCAAACAAAAGATTGATTCCGGCCTCCTTGGATACCAATCAAGGTAAACCGGCCACCCCATTGAACGACTTACTTCTTGCCGGTCGTTTTCTGGAACGAGCCTGCGATGTTCTTGACGGCATCCGAAGCCGAAGAACCTACATCGCCCACAGCCTTGGCTGCATTGCCGGCGACGTTCTCGACGCTCTTGACGGCATCACCGTAAAGCTCGCCTGCCGAACGGGAGACGTCCTTGACCGTGATGGCTACGCGATCGATGGTTTCACCAACCACACCGCTGGTGTTGCCAAGCACTTTGCCGATGCCTGAAGCGTCTACGAGCGAGCCGAGAGTGCCGGCAACGGTTTCGACAAGGCCACCAGCCAGCTCAAGACCGCCAACGATGGCGCTCTGACCGGTCAGGAGCGCACTTTCGGCAAGAAAGGTCAGCCTGTCGGTAAATTCAAGATCCTTGAAATCCTTGCGGAGCTTCTGATAGGATTCTGACATAAGGTCCTCCTTGATTGAGGCTGCGTTGCGCAGCCGTCGGTTACTGGTTTTACTGATTGAACGGGTATACTCTGCTCAGGCCTTGTATGATTCCCGATCGCGCTGGTGCCTGCCCTGGCGCTCCAGATCGAACGGAATATGCAGCCACTTGTCCTTGAATACGGCATCACCCGGTTCGAGACCGGTGAGACTGACCGGAAGCGTGATAATCTTTCGCTGGTTGCCGATCTGCACGTACAGCTCGTCGCCGGTAACCCAGATGTCGATATCGACCGGATTGGCGAACATGAGCTTGAGCTGAACTTCATAGATGTCGCCCTTCCTGACAAACTTGATCGGCGGCTCGTCGTACATCATCTCGGACGGATCGGTGTCGCCATAGATGTCGTGTGAGAAGGTCTCGAGGGCCTTGACACCGACGATCTCCTGATCGTACATCTTGAGTTTCTTCACCGGAAGGGGCGAGAAACCCTCTTCGATTTCGCCGAGGTACTTCTGCTGGATTCCTTTCCACTTTTCGAGATATCCGCTGTTCTCCTTTGCGTCGAGCAGCTTGTTGACCAGCACCATGTCCACCTTGAAACCGTAAAGGTTCAGGTAGGTGAGCGCTCTCATGGTCTCCTTGATCGACATCTTCTCCGCGTTCATGACCAGCCTGACGGTGGACTTGACCGTGTCGGTCAGGATATCCCGGATGTCCTCGAGTTCGTCGAACACCTGGTCGACCGATTCGATGGCATCTTCCGGAGGAATATAATAGGCGATCTTGTCCGACATCTTGGAGAGCGGCTTGCTGAGAGGCCGGACGATATATTTATTGACGTTCTTGACGGCTTTCATACCCCATGAGAGCGTATCGGGCAGCGAAAGCAGTCTGAGCGTTTCGCCGGTCGGAGCGGTATCGAGCACAAGGGCGTCGTACAGACCGGACGATTTGTAACGTTTGATGCGCAGCAGTGAGAAAAGCTCTTCCATGCCGGGAAGAATCGTCATCTCGTCTGCCATGACTCCGGAAACTCCCTGAGCCATGAAGATGCGGGTATAGTATTTCTGTACCGAATGCCAGTTCTGCTTGAGATCGACATACGGATTGACCTCGATCGCATGAAGATTATCCTTGATCTTGGTAGGTTCCGCTCCCAGCGGCAGGTTGAAGGAGTCGGAGAGGCTATGCGCCGGATCGGTCGAGAGTACCAGCGTACGATGTCCCAATTCGGAAAGTCGTACAGCCGTTGCGGCTGATACACTGGTCTTTCCCACACCACCTTTACCTGTAAAAGTCAATATACGCATGAGCCGGCATCGGGTTTGTTATACAGCCAAGGTCATTAAGATATACATCTCCCGAGATTCTGCAAAGTGACAATAGGCTTGGGAGCCCCTTGCCAAAAAAGAGTTTGCAGGTCCGGACAACCATAGATTACTTCGGATTGCCACCTGCTCACGGGAGCGCGGCTGGAGCGGAAAGGAAATTTGCAAAATCCGCGACAGCGATCTTTATTACTGGCAATAGCCGTCCAGACGATCATTTCAGGAACCTCTCATCCGACTATTCATGAACCCAACCAGCTCGATTGCCGACATCAGGGCACATATCACCGACACCTGTTCCATCGGGTCGGATGTGTCCGTCATCTCGCTTGAGTGCCCGGCAATCGCCGCCAATGCCAGACCCGGCAATTTCGTCAATGTCAAGGTGAACGAGTCGAGCCAGCCGCTCTTGCGGCGCCCGTTCTGCATCCATGACGTCAGGGGCAACACGATCGACATCATGGTCAAAAACGTCGGAAAGGGTACGAACCTGCTCTGCGAATCCACCTGCGGAGCCAGCGTCCTGGTTCTCGGGCCGCTCGGTAACTCGTTCGGAGTCGATACGGTAGAGTTCGACACCGCCCTGCTCGTCTCGGGAGGTATCGGTACGGCGCCCATGCTGTTCCTTGAAAAAACACTGGCTGCACGAGGCGTTCCGTTCATGAACCTTGTCGGTGGAAGGACTCGCACCGACCTGCTCACCAGGGGCCTGTCGAACTGCCGCACTTCGACCGACGACGGTTCCGAAGGGTTCCATGGTAACGTCATCGAGCTGCTGAAGCAGCAGATCCAGTCAGGCAGCGTCACCGGCAGGCTGAAGGTATTCGCCTGCGGGCCGAACGCCATGCTGAAAGCCCTCGCCCGATTCTGCAAGGAGAGAAATATTCCGTGCGAGCTGTCTCTCGAATCGATCATGGGCTGCGGCGTGGGCATCTGTTACGGATGCATGGTGGAGCTGAACAACGCCGACGGGGAGAAGGAGACCATCCTGCTCTGCAGGGAAGGCCCGGTTATCGACGGACAGCGCTTCACCGCCTGAGGTCACTTTGAAGAATACCGATTATTGATGTAGCTTAGGTGTCAGTATGCCCTGCTTTTTTCCAACAGGACAGACAAGGCCCGGCACCCCCGGCTACAAGGCAAAATTTTAATTACTTCCGCATATCCTATGGCAAAAGGCTTGAACAAAGTAATGCTCATCGGTCATCTCGGCAACGATCCCGAACGCCGTGAAACCGCATCGGGCCAGACCGTCGTCAATTTCACCGTCGCAACCAGCGAAAACTTCAAGGACAGCTCGGGAAACCTCCAGGAGCGCACCGAGTGGCATCGTATCGTCGTATGGGGTCGCCTTGCCGAGATCTGCCACCAGTACCTGAAAAAGGGCCGTCAGGTCTATATCGAAGGCCGTCTGCAGACCCGTTCATGGGACGACAGCAAATCCGGCGAGAAGAAGTATGCCACCGAAATCGTCTGCACCGATATGCAGATGCTCGGTTCGGGTCGTGACTCGGGTGGAGGCATGAGCGAACCATCCTACGGCCAGGAACGCCCGTCGTACCAGCCAAGGCAGCAGCGCCCCGAACCATCCTCCGGTGGGTTCGACACCCGCCCCTCGTCGGGATCCATGCCTGAGATGGAGAAGGACGACCTGCCATTCTGAACCACCCGATTGCCCTGATGACCGCGGCGATCAGATATTTCGATTGCCATGCAGTCTGATATCGGATATAGTCACTCCTGGTGGAGCGAAGAATCCATAAGTTCTTTTTTCGGAGAAAGATGGATTCTTCATCCCGCTGCGCGTCATGCAGAATTACAAAATGAAACATGCTGTTGCTGAAATGACAAGCGCTCAATGACGGACCTGAAAAAACAGATTGCGGCAGGGCGGATAGCGCCCGTCTACTTCTTTCACGGTCCTGAAAGCTGGCTGAAGGAAGAGCTTGCGGCCCGCATCAGGACATCGCTCTTTCCATCAGAAAACGAGGCCGCACTCAACACCCTGGTACTCTACGGACCAGACGTCACCCTCGGTGAAATCATTTCGACTGCATCGGAGTACCCGATGTTCACCGAAAAAAAGCTGGTGATCGTCCGTCAGTTCGACAAGCTGAAAAAAAGCGGCAGCAAAGAGCAGGTCCAGCAGCACGAAGATTCACTGACACGCTATCTCGCCAACCCGGCATCTTTTGCCGTGCTGGTGCTCGATGCTGAAGAGCTCGATAAAAAAGATCTGGAAAAGGCACCATACAAGCTCCTGAAGTCGTGCCGGCATGACTTCCCCGCGGTAAAGCATGTCGATCAGTTCGCCACCGAGCAGGCCCGCGAAGCGGGATGGGAGTTCGATCCGGAGGCCCTCAAGGCCTTTGCCGCCTATATCGAACCATCGTCCCGGCAGATCAGCCAGGAACTTGAAAAGCTGACCCTCTACGCCGCTGACAAGCGCACCGACAGACGTATCACCCTCGCCGATGTCTGCGAATGCGTCGGCATCTCGAAAAAGTACAATGTCTTCGAGCTCGAAAAAGCGCTTGCTGAAAAGAACCTCCGGCTCTGCAGCGGCATCTCCATGATGATCATGGAACAGGAGGGACAGAAAGAGGGGCTGATGAATATCGTGCGTTACCTGACCACCTTTTTCATCAGGATCTGGAAACTGCAGACGCCCGGCCTGCAGCAGAAAACCCCTCAGGAGACCGCAGCCCTGCTGGGCATGTACGGCCGACAGGAGTATTTCGTGAAAAACTATACCGGTTACGCCAGGCGCTTCAGCACAGGCGAAACCGAACGAGCCATTCTCGCACTCCGTGACGCCGACGCAGCCCTGAAAGGCATCATACCCGCCGGTGACGAAAAGTTCATCCTGCTCAGGCTGATGCAGGGACTCCTGGGGTAGGAAAAAAAATGGACGAATACGGGAAATGGACGTGATGGACAAGAGATGATTTTTCAGTCCATTCAGTCCGTTTTCTAACTGAAGCCTTCCCTGAACCTCCTCGTCAAAAAGGCCGGAGCCCGTTGACCATCGTCGTGAACGGTTCGAGTGCAAGGCGGACGGAGCGCAGAAACCGGAATGTACACGGAGTACATGAGGATTTCGAGCACCGCCCAACGCAGCCAATCGAATCGCGCAACAGATGGCCGACGGGCCCCTAAATCCAACCCTTCCGCTGATACCATTGCAGCGTAGTGGCGACACCTTCCCGCAGCGTGATCGACGGCGTGAAGCCAAGCTCCCGCAAGGCTTTGGAACCGGAGCAGGTCCAGTAGTCCTGTGTCAGTTCGTTTGCCTTGTCACTGTTGATCAGTGCGGGTTTTCCGGTCAGTCCGGAGGTCGCACCCAGGAGGTTGCCGAGCCCGAAGACCAGTGGCGCAGGCAGCCCGATGCGGAAGAGATGCCTGAAACCGAGCACCGGTCTGGCCGCATCGATGACTTCGTCCCAACTGTACGGATGGGTCGAAGTCAGAAAATAGGTCTGGCCGATAGCAGCCCTTGAGCGAAGCGCCATCATGATACCCCGGACGAGGTCATCGACATGGATCATGCTGA
>JAAXWP010000007.1:17703-63328 GCA_013334925.1 Chlorobiaceae bacterium | reverse complement strand
GTCACTCGTCACTATTTCTTCACTCCTCCTCGAACAGCTCCATCACGGCCTGCGGAATGGCCTGCAGCACATCGACCGACGACACCAGGCTTGAAACATCGCAGGCGAGGTCTCCCGCCCGGCCATGCAGCCATGCGGCTGTCGCCGCTGCATCGAGCGTATCGAGGCCTTTTGCGGCAAGGGTTCCGATCATGCCGGCCAGCACATCTCCCGTGCCTGCAGACGCAAGTGCCTCGGTTCCGCTATCCGAAATGAGTACCGTGCCGGATGGTGCGGCCACGAAGGTCGGCCGGCCTTTCAGCAGGATATTTACGCTCCAGGCAGTTGCGAGTTTGCGCGAGACATCTATAGGTGCTGCATTGATTTCATCGGCGGTCAGACCTGAAAGGCGACTGCATTCGCCAGCATGCGGCGTTACGACAGCATCGATCAGCCCATGCCCATCGTCGAAGAGGTTCCGTTCAGCGATAGCATAAAGGGCGTCGGCATCGAGAATCAGTTTTTTCGACAGCACCTCCGGATGGGTGAGCAGCGATTCCACCAGATCCTGCGACGAGGCACTTCTGCCAAGTCCGCAACCGATCACGACGGCGTCCGCCCAGCGAACCTTTTCCAGAATGCTCTCCATATCGCGTCCGATAACCACCACTTCGGGAGCGAAGCTGTGCATGGCCGCGGCATGGCCTGGAGGCAGTGACGCGCAGACATAGCCGGCGCCAGTTTTGACCGCAGCCCGTGCCGCAAGCATGGCCGCGCCGAGCATCGAAGCTCCGCCTTCAACCGAACCTCCCACAATCAGTACCTTCCCGTTCAGGTGTTTGGCGCTCGATGGATCACGCAGCAGGTAGCTTTCGGCAGCGAAGGTTTCGTCGACCAGCATGCAGGTGAACGGTTCGACCAGGAACCGGGGGATTGAAATTTCAGCCTGTTGCACTTCACCGCAGAGCACAGGTCCGTCATTCTGGAAGAACCCGGTTTTGAGAAAAGCCATGGTGACCGTCTGATCGGCTTTCACACAGGGTTCTGCGCTCTGACCGGTGGTGGCGTCAAGTCCGGATGGTATATCGATGGCGATGGTTACGGCACTCGTGGATTCATTGATCGTGTTGATCAGCGCAATGGCATCACCGCCCGGACCTTTGATGGTCGGGCTATCGGGATCGAGCCTGAAGCCGGTGCCGAACAGGGCATCAAGGATGGCATCATACGAACGCTCCATAACGATCGGCAAGGCAGCCTCCAGGTCGGAGAATATCCGCAGTCCTTCGTCGTTGTATCTCCGGTAGGCTTTCAGGATGTTCAGGCCTTCGAGATTCACCCCCGTCAGTTCGGTTTCAGGCCAGACAAGCACCACATCCACGAATGCGCCACGGTTCAGCAGGTGGCGTGCTGCGACAAATCCATCGCCGCCATTGTTGCCTTTGCCGCAGAAAACAAGAAAT
Source organism: Chlorobiaceae bacterium (assembly GCA_013334925.1). Lineage (GTDB taxonomy): Bacteria > Bacteroidota > Chlorobiia > Chlorobiales > Chlorobiaceae > Chlorobaculum. Next base: position 61,886 of record JAAXWP010000007.1, on the reverse strand, counting down.
GCATGACCATCCAGTTTTCCCTCGCTGTTGAACTGTTCAGCCACGATCCGCACGGTTTCGCGGCCTGCAAGTTCCATAAGCCGGGTTTCTCCGGTACGCAACTCTTCGATGGCCGCACGATCGGCCTGTGCCATTTCACGGGCAGTCAGGACTGGCTGCATGAATACCTCCGGTGATTAACGCTACAATGGAATCAGGAGAAACGTCTGGATTTCAGATCCCGGAATCCAGGCGTTTCGACAATTGAAGAACATGTTCGATTTGCCTTAAACACTGAGGGCTTCAGCCCAATATCTTCACAGTTTCCGGAAAAAGATATTGGGCTGAAGCCCGAGCAAGAGAAAACAGCATCGATCAGCTTTTTGCCGATGCCCATACCAGTCGGAACTTACATTTCGTCCAGGTGCAGTGCTCGCTCCAGTGCGTGCTCGTAAGCATACAGGAGCTCGTCGTTGGTGAATTCGGCCACTGTGTGGCCATTCACGGCGATTCTGGCTCCGCTCTCCCTGACCTTGCCGATCACCCGTACCGGTACGTTCAGTCGTCCAGCTTCCGCTATCACGGTCTCGACATTCGATGGCGCAACCGAGACGATGACCCGACCCTGGGCTTCAGAGAAGAGCTGTCTCTGGATCTTCGTGCTGCCACTGCCATTGTCTTCAAGTTCGACATCGAAGCCGAACATATTTTCACGATCCATGATCGATTTCTCGGCAATGGCTACGGCAAAACCGCCGTCCGAGATATCGTGCGCCGAGTTGACCAGCTTTGCGGCGGCCAGAGATACCAGCAGATCCTGCAGGTTCTTTTCATGCTGCAGGTCGATAGATGGCGCATCGCTGCCAGGCGTTCCATACTGCATAACGAGGAATTCCGATCCCTCAAGGGTCAGTTCCGGGTTGCCAAGCAGCACGATGGCGTCGCCCTGCTGACGGAATGTCGATCCTACCAGATTGTCGATATCATCAAGCAGGCCGATCATGCCGATGGTCGGGGTAGGGTAGATGGCCTTGCGCTCACCGCCAAACGTCGACTCGTTGTAGAAGCTCACGTTTCCGCCGGTTACCGGCGTACTGAACATGCGGCAGGCGTCGCCCATACCCTCGACGGCCGATTTGAACTGGAAATAGACCTCAGGTTTGTAGGGGTTGCCGAAGTTGAGGCAGTTGGTCACGGCGAGCGGCCTGGCGCCGGAGCAGGCAATGTTGCGTGCGCACTCGGCAACGGCTATCGACCCGCCGGCTTTCGGATTCAGGTAGACGTAACGGGAGTTGCAGTCCGTTTTCATGGCAAGTCCCTTGCGTGTGCCCTTGATGCGGATTACCGCTGAATCGGTGTGGCCTGTCGGGGTCACCGTGTTGGTCTGAACCATCGAATCGTACTGCTGGTACACCCACTGTTTGCTCGATATGTTCGGACGGGAGAGGAGCTGCAGGGTGACCGCCCTGAAATCGATGGTGTCGTCGGAAGCGATCTGTGCCGTCGGAGTCTCGGGTTTCTTTTCGACGGCTTCACGGATGTAGACCGGGGCACCGCCGCCAAGTACGAGGGAAATTGCCGGGATCTCCGCGACCACACTGCCATGCTGGCTGACGCGAAGCAGGTTGTCGTCGGTCACCTGGCCGATCACGACCGCGTTGACATCCCATTTTTTGTACACATCGATGATCTCCTGTTCGCGACCCTTCTCGGCTACGATCAGCATACGTTCCTGTGATTCCGAGAGCATCAGTTCATAGGCGGTCATCCCTTTTTCACGCGCCGGAACCAGATCGAGGTCGATCTCGATTCCTCCGCTGCCGGTCTTTTCGATACCGCGGGCGCTCATTTCCGAGGTCGAGCTGGTCAGCCCGGCCGCCCCCATGTCCTGCAGACCGACAACCGCACCGGTTGCAATGGCTTCCAGGGTTGCTTCGAGCAGCAGTTTTTCGGCGAACGGGTCGCCAACCTGCACGCTTGGACGCTTGTCTTCCGATGCCTCGCTCAGATCTTCAGAAGCGAAGGTCGCACCATGGATACCGTCTCGACCGGTAGAGGAACCGACGATCAGAACCGGGTTTCCTTTGCCTTTTGCGGTCGCGCTCACGGTCATCCGGTGTTCGACCAGACCGACCGACATGGCGTTGACCAGGGGGTTGCCGGTATAGCACTCCTCGAAGTAGATCTCACCGCCTACAGTCGGCACTCCGAACGAGTTGCCGTAATCGCCGATGCCGCGAACGACGCCGTCGACAAGGAAGCGTACTCTCGGATCGCGAGGGGAGCCGAAACGGAGCGAGTTCAGGGAGGCAACCGGTCGCGCACCCATGGTGAAAATGTCGCGGTGGATGCCGCCAACACCTGTCGCAGCGCCCTGATAAGGCTCAACAGCTGATGGGTGGTTGTGCGATTCGATCTTGAAGGCCACAGCCAGATTGTCGCCTATATCGACAAGACCGGCATTCTCTTCGCCAGCCTGTGTCAGGAGCGATTCGCCATCGCGCGGCAGGGTCTTGAGCACGGCGATCGAGTTCTTGTAGCTGCAGTGCTCCGACCACATGACAGAATAGATTCCCAGCTCGGTGAATGTTGGGGTCCTGCCGAGTACCGAGACGATCTTGTCGTACTCTTCGGCGTTCAGGCCATGCTCCTGGGCCAGCTTCAGGTTCACTTCAGGTTCGGTGTGCATTGTGCTCGATTGGTATTCAGATCATGAAAAAATTTACTCATTCACCCCATGGCAGTTCTTGTACTTCTTGCCGCTTCCGCACGGGCAGAGGTCGTTCCTGCCCGGTTTCTCTTCGGCTCGTACCGGCTGCTGGGCGACGGTCGTTTCGGGATCGGCAACAGTTCCGTCACCATCACCCTCGATGAGATCGTAGGTACTCTCCACCTCTGCGTGCTGGGCGACCAGGCGCTCCTGTTTGACCGTCGCCTGACGCTGGCGTGCTTCGATCTCCCTGGACTCCTCTTCGGTGACCGGGAAAAGCTTGAAGGCCAGAGACAGGGTTTCAAGTTCGATCTCGCGAAGGAGCTCGATGAAGAGTTTGTATGCCTCCTGCTTGTACTCGAGCAGAGGATCTTTCTGACCATAGGCACGGAGATTGATACCTTCGCGCAGGGAGTCGATCTCGCGCAGGTGCTCGCGCCATTTCTGGTCGATCACGGAGAGCACCGCATACTTTTCGATCTGGCGCATGATCTCTTCGGGCATGGCCGCCTCCTTGCGGCGGTAGAAATCGCTTGCCGCGCTGAAGAGTGCTTCGGCCGTCTTCTCTTCAGGATCGCGCTCGAACTGGGCCGGATCGGGTCTGAACTCCATGGAAAGCTCGCGCAACACCTGCTCTTCGAGACCGGCAGGGTCATTGGCCGCATGGTATTTCTTTGCCGTGTTCTCGCAGTAGTCGTGCAGGAGGTCCATGATGTCGCCGGTGAGGCGGTCCATTTCAAGAGCCTTGCGTCGACGGGTGTAGATTACCTCGCGCTGCTGGTTCATGACATCGTCGTACTCCAGCAGGCGTTTGCGGATGGCGAAGTTCTGCTCCTCGACCTTTTTCTGGGCGCGCTCGATCGATTTGGTGATCATCGAATGTTCGATGACGTCGCCCTCCTCGTGGCCCAGCTTGTCCATGACGGCGATCACGCGTTCGGAGCCGAACAGGCGCATCAGCTCGTCTTCGAGCGATACGTAGAAGATCGATTCACCCGGATCGCCCTGGCGTCCGGCACGCCCCCTGAGCTGGCGGTCGATACGGCGGGATTCGTGACGTTCAGAGCCGAGGATATAGAGACCGCCCAGTTCGCGTATACCGGGCCCCAGCTTGATATCGGTACCGCGACCGGCCATATTTGTGGCGATTGTGATAGCCCCTTTCTGGCCTGCCATGGCCACGATGTCGGCCTCTCGCTCATGCTGTTTGGCGTTCAGCACGTTGTGCTCGATCTTTTTGGCTCTCAGCATTCTCGAGAGGGTCTCGGAGACCTCGACGCTTGCTGTGCCGACAAGTACCGGCTGTCCCTTCTCCTTCAGCTCGACCACTTTGTTCACGATCGCGTTGTATTTCTCGCGGCGGGTCTTGTAGACGAGGTCATCGAGGTCACGACGGGAGATCGGCCGGTTGGTAGGAATGACCACCACATCGAGCTTGTAGATTTCAAAGAATTCCGAAGCTTCGGTTTCGGCCGTTCCGGTCATGCCGGCAAGCTTTTTGTAAAGGCGGAAAAAGTTCTGGATGGTGATTGTGGCCATCGTCTGGGTCTCGCCCTCGATCTTGACGTTCTCCTTGGCCTCGATAGCCTGGTGCAGCCCGTCGCTGTAGCGGCGGCCAGGCAGTACGCGCCCGGTGAACTCGTCGACGATCATGACCTGTCCGTTCTGGACCACATATTCGTCATCCTTGGCAAAAAGGGAGTAAGCCTTGAGCAACTGGCTGATGTTGTGCAGTGCCTCTGATCGGTCGGCGTACAGGCGGTATACTTCGTCTTTTTTCTGAATCTTCTCATTCGTGGAAAGGGACTGGTCCGATTCGATGCCCGCCACTTCCGAACCGACATCCGGCAGCAGGAAGAGGTCACGGTCCTTGTGGCTCAGACGGCTGAGGAATTCACGGCCCTTGTCGGTCAGATCGATGGTGTTGGCCTTCTCGTCCACAGCGTAGAAGAGCTCGTCATCCACCTCGTGCATCCGGCTTGCGTTATCCTTCAGGTACTCGTTTTCTACCTGCTGGATGAGCTTGCCGACGCCGCCCTGGGAGAGCATTTTGGTGAGGCGGTTGTTTTTCGGCTGTCCACGCTTGACTCGGAACAGGGCAAGACCGGCATCGAAATCGTTCGGTTTGTCCTTGAGCGTTTTTTCGGCACTGGTCAGGAGCGATGCGACCAGGTTCTGCTGTGCTCGCACCAGCTGTTCGATCCAGGGTTTGATCTCTTGGAACTTGCTGTTGTCGGCGTTCGGCACAGGGCCTGAGATGATCAGCGGGGTTCTGGCCTCGTCGATCAGCACACTGTCAACCTCGTCGACGATGCCGAAATAGAAGTCGCGGTGCACCATTTCGTCGGGTGTGCCCGCCATGTTGTCGCGAAGGTAGTCGAAGCCGAGTTCGTTGTTCGTGCCCCAGGTGATATCACAATGGTACTGACGGCGACGCTCTTCGGAATGCAGGCCGGTAAGGATCACGCCCACGGAGAGCCCGTGGTACTCAAATACCGGCGTCATCCACTCCTTGTCGCGCTGGGCCAGGTAATCGTTCACGGTCACGACGTGCACGCCGCGTCCGGTAAGGGCGTTCAGGAATACCGGCAGGGTTGATACGAGGGTTTTGCCTTCACCGGTTGCCATTTCGGCGATTTTGCCCTGGTGAAGAACGATGCCACCGATAAGCTGAACATCGTAGGGGACCATGTCCCAGACCATCTCCCGGCCCATCACGATGTACGTGTGCCCTTTCAGTCTGCGGCAGGTCTCCTTGACGAGCGCGTAGGTTTCCGGAAGCACTTCGTCCAGCACACTGGCGGTTTCGGTTTCGTAATCCTTTCGGATCTGATCGAGTTTCGCATTGAGCTGCTCGGTCTCCTCGAAGCCGATATCGGGACGGTCCAGCTTCTCGACCACTTCTTTTATCTGTTTCTCGATCGGCAGCAAGCGGCCTCTGACCCTTTCTTTCAGTTCAGAGCCTTTTTGACGGAAAGCCTCTTCGGAAAGTGATTGCAGGGGGGCGTAAAGTTCGTTGATCCGGTCGACAAGAGGCTGGATTTTTTTGATATCCTTATCGTGTTTGGATCCAAAAATCTTTTCGAAAATTTTCAGCATGGATGCAGATGTACTCAATGGTTCTTAACGTGAAAAACAGCCGTAAGGCAAGCTTTCACTGATAGTTCCGAGGTGCAGAAAGAGCAATTCGGGCCTATCCCTGGGTGATTCATAAAGTATGACATTTACCGCATCGGAAAAAGCTGATTGTCCGAAAAAAAGAGGCCCCCGTCCGGAGGCCCCTAACTGATTGCATTTTTTTCAATTGCTTTGGATCAGCGACATCTTCTGTCGACGGATTGCAACCATCACAGTGGTCTGAACGGAGCCAGGTTGTCAGCGCCCGTCCATGTTCAGCATTTCGACAAAATAGTCTCTCAGACGATGCGTTCCGCGAGCCGGAGCCACGCTGTCCATCTTGCTGACTGCCGATGCGAATAATGCAACATCCTGGATATCCCTGTTGATGAAGCCAGATACCGCCGCTATACCGTCGGCCAGCCAGACGGGAACTGAGGCGACGAAGGGGTGTTTGCCGACCACTTCGGCAGCCATTTCCGCCACTTCCCGGTAGGTGAAGGTCTCGGGCCCTCCGGCTTCGATCACCTTGTCATCGCCTTCGATTGCATCGACGCATACTTTAGCCAGGTCGGCACCATGAATCGGGTTCGATCTCTTGTCTCCTTCACCGAGCGAGAGCATGATGCCGCTTCGTGCCATATTCAGAAACTGTGCCATGTCCGAGAAATAGCCTGTTGGCCGGATCACGGCATAATCGATGCCCGATGCCCGAAGTTCATCCACGAACTTCTCGTGAGCCTGAATGTTCTGGATCTCCATCATATGGTGAGCATTGAACACCGAAATGTACACGAACTTCTTCACACCGGCTTTCATTGCCAGGCGCAGGAGGTTCAGGTTCGCCTTGTAGTCCACATCGAAAGCCGAATGGACGAAATCGGGTCGGGTCATGCCCATCGATGAGAATACGATATCGATACCGTCACAGACTCCGGCAAGGGTTTCCGGTCTGGTCGCCTCACCTGTAAAAAACTCGTCGGCCAGCGGTGCTATGGCCGGTTCGAGGTGTGCGCCCGGCTGCTTGATCTTTTCGGTACTGCGTACCAGCGCCCGCACCCAGTAGCCCCGGTTTTTGAGCTCCTGTACAACATAGCGGCCGATATATCCGGTGGATCCGGCTACAAGTACTTTTTTCATGGTGTTTTATGGTTTGGGGTTGACAGATTCTTGCCTGATGACCTCCTGAAAATAGTTTTCGAGCCGAAGGGAGCCGTATGCAGGTGCTGCGTTGTCCATCTTGTTCACTTCAACAAAAAAAGCAGCTGCGCCGGCCAATCCGGGATTGAATATCCTGATCAGGCCAAGCAGTGCCTCTCCTGACCAGAGGGGCAGGAAAATGATCCGGGGCTGTTTGCCTACCGTTCGGAATGCAAGCTCGAACAGGGATCTGAAGGTGAACATGTCAGGCCCGCCGACATCGATTTCGCGTTTGGGACCTTCAGCAGCGTCGACACAGACCTTTGCCATATCGGCACCATGGACAGGGTTGATTTTGTTGCTCCCATCGCCAAGCCAGAATATCACGCCTTTGCGGGCAATATTCAGGAACTGGGCCATATCAGGAAAATAGGCGTTTGGACGTACTACAGCATAGTCAATTCCTGATTGGCGCAACTCCTGCACGAAGGCTTCATGCGCGTTCACAACGGAACTTTCCGGCATATCTTCAGGCCTGAACACCGAAACATAGACAAACTTTCTTACCTTCGCCCGGATTGCGCAATCAAGGATGTTCCGGTTTCCTATGTGGTCGACGGCTTCCCAGGTGCGTTTCGGTTCCGTGCGTGTCAGCCCTATCGACGAGAATACGATATCGACACCATCACACACTCCATAAAGCGTTTCAGGTTTCGTGGCATCTCCGGTGAACACTTCATCCACGGCCTTGTCGATAGCAGGCGCAAACCCGGTACCCGGTTTGCCAAGTTTATCTGGGGATCGGACGAACGCTCTTACACGATAACCACGGCGGTGGAACTCCAGTGTGGTGTATCTCCCTATATAGCCGGAGGCTCCGGCCACAAGCACGGTCTTCATGAATGCGAAGCTCCTGAAAAGTTCTGACTTCAGGAAAACCTAACATCCTGAGTGGCTTGATGGTGCCATCAGCGTCGCTCTTTCATACCGATAGCTCACATCGCCCCGTCTCATCGATCCCGGTGCTCAGAACTGTTTCATCTTCCTGATCTCCTTGCGCCAGCAATGAAAGAGGATATGCCCGGCATATCCCGCATATGAATGGCCAAGAATAGAACATGCCGTCTCCTGAAGGTATCGATAGTTGCCAGGTGTGAGGCTTTTACGCGCAGCCTCGATGCCAAACCACTCCCACAGATACTGTTTTACATGTGTATCGATAGGGAATGCATCGAATCTGCCGAGACCGAAAAGCGCGATGCAATCAGCGATTTTCATGCCGATTCCTCCATGCCGGCAAAGCGATGTTCTCACCTTATCAAGTGAACAGGATTCCGCTTCCGCGCAAATCATCGCCAGCTCTCCTGATACAAATGACTGTGCCATGGCAATGATGTTCGCAGCCCTGACCCGGTTGTTATTGGTGCACACTGCCAGCTCGCTGACTGTTGCTGCGGCAAGGGCATCCGGGGTGGGGAAGGTATGCCCGCTATAGATACATCGTTCCGTTTCCACGACAATCTGGCGCCCGTATCGTTCGGCGATCATCGATACCTGACGTCGTATCAGGCCCATTCCAATGCCCTGTGCACACATGAATGTCACCATCGTTTCGAACGGATCCTGTCGCATCACATGTACGCCGAGATACGGCTGTATCAGTTGCCATACGGCAGGGTATCTATTCTTGAAATGGTCAGAAAAAACCTGATTTATGTCAATGTCAAAAGTAAAAAAGCGGGAAATAAGATTCCTGATATCGGCATTAATAAGAGGTGATCTGCTGAATTTTACGCAGATAGAGCTTGTAGATAGCTGTGATAACAATATAAAAAAAGAATTACTAAAAAAGTGATAATAACCGCTTGTGTTTTCTTGGTTTTTCCAGAAAAAAGATTGACCCGAAAACAGGGTTTCTTTTAATGAAAAAACTTTATTTGTGTCAATTATGACTTTATGTAACGTCTCCATATGATTTTGTTTATGGTCTCTTTAAACGGGCGTTTGCCGGTGCTTCGCTTATAGATTTCGATGTCATGTAACTTATTAAAATAAAAAAAGATAAAAATCGTTGCGTGATAAAATGTTTATGTGTGTTGTGTTTTGATAATTTCGCATTCTGCTGACCATTGATGTGTGAAATAGAGGCTTTAAGGAATTTATAAGTATGTGTAAATATGTGCGAATAATATTGTTGAATGATTTCAATATTATGATAATCAATCGATAGAAAAATAAAAAAACAAGTTACTCAATAGATGTGCTGATGCTTCCAGTCATTCAGACGAAAAATTATGATCTATTTTTTAAGTGATCGTATCTATGGATTTGTGTAAAACGGTTAATGCTTGCTGGTATTGTGGATTTTAAATTATTAGCATGGGTTGTAATGATTTCGTGTCTGTATTTCTGAGTGGTGAAAATCGATTTGATATCGTTGTCAATGCGGCTGAGCAGTGGGATGATGACATTCTGAAAACCAGGTAGTACAGCTGCTCTTGTCTCTGGTAAGGTCGTGTATGAATACCCGGTGCTTTTTGTTCCGGTGTACTCTCGGAAGCAGCAATGCGTGCGTGCGGTGGTGAGGAGTATCCGCCCAGATTATCGACGCTCGATTATGAGGCTCAGACAGCCTCTACCGAGTTTTGATTTTACTGTTCGAGTTTATGGGTGCGCCAGACAGTCGAACGAATGGTGATCGCTCAGATCCGTGCGTGGGAAAATATCGCGCAGATTCGGCGCAAATATGATATAATATGATGAAAAGCGGTTGTGTTCAGTAAGGATAAACTTTTATATGATCTTAAAATGTTTTTATTATAATGCATTGATTGTCAGGTTATTATAAGTCCGGGCTAACTATATCCCCCAATAGTTGCTATGGTCACTCCTCTTCAGGAGCTGCGCGGAAGTGCAGCATATGGTGAGTATTCGGCTTCTCGCATCACCTCTCTTTTTCGGCAGGCCGGCAGACGAAACCGGTATGGCTTTCAGGACTATCATCTCTTTTTCCTGAACAGGATAGTCCGTTTCCTCCATCAATATTTTTTTGAACAGACTGTTCAGTCTTACGCTTTGAGTGGAGCCGATATCGATCGTCAATTCCGTTTTTTCCCCCAACCAACCGAACGGTGATATCATGGATACGAACCATAACAAGCTTCGTCAGCGCAAGACGAAGTCAGATAATTCAGCATTTCAGATCCAGCCTTTACTTCTGGAACAGGTCTCCGAATCCTGGACTTTTCGATCAAGTGCTATAGCCAAACGAGTGCTCGAGGCCCTCAAGGTTAAGAAAATGATGCAGAAGGAGCTTGCCATGACGATCGGTTTCCGGCCACAACAGGTAAGTCGTATTCTGCGGGGCAACGTCAACCTTACCATCAAAACGATTGCCAAACTTGAAGCGGCTCTCGGCATCAGATTGTTCGAAGTTCCGGCTGACAGCGTCAGAGCACGCAGACGCACCAGGTCAAAGAGCGCTATGGAGTCGTGAGGCGCCAGACAAAAGGACGATTACTTAAAGAGATGCAGGGTTTTTTTGATATATCTCGAGATCGTGATCTGAAAAACAGCAGAAGATCATCCTGCGGATCTCAGCGGTAGAATCAAGTTGATCGATGGTCGTGGATATTGCTATCTCAGCCGCCCGTGCTATCGGAAATCCGAAGGCTCCGGTGCTGATCGAGGGGAGCGTGATCGAACGGCAATGGTATGCATCTGCGAGTAGAAGGGATTTCCGATAGCAGGACGCGAGCAGTTGAGGTTCATTATGGATTCCACCATGCCACACCGGACTGACGGTATGAATGATATATCTGGCGGGCAGTTGATACCCTGCGATGATTTTGGCTTCACCGGTTCGGTGTCCGCTCCGTGTTCTGCATGCTTCAAGCTGTTTTGGACCTGTGCCTGTTGAATGGCCCCATCTACGCCACCTCCTCCAGGTAGTGAGGCATTCGCGCGGCATTGACGATCGCGTCAACCTGCAACGTGGTGATATCGGTTGTAATTGTCAGGATAACGTATTCTGCCGAATCGTTGTTTCTGTTCATGTAGCGTGTTGCCTTGAATCAGGGAATCATCGTTTATTATTTGTTGCTGCAGGATGCAATGGAACAGGTTCAATATAAATTGATCGGCGATGAGCTCAACCCTCTCCTTTGTCGAGTATGTGTGCGGTCAGATGGAATCTGCCGGCAGAATCGGATTTCGAAAAATGTTCGGGGAGTATGCGATTTACTGAGATGGTGCAGTTGTGGCATTGGTATGTGACAACACCCTGTTCGTGAAGCCCACAACTGCAGGAAGGGAATTTGCTCATGACAGTATCGAAGCACCCCCATATCCCAGGGCAAAGAATCATCTCGTCATCGTTGACGGTCTTGATGACCGGGAGTGGCTTTCGGAACTGATCAGGATCACCGCAATCGGGGTGCTGCGAGCAAAGGCTGAAAAGCGCAGATAACGATGAAGCGGAATGGAATTCTGATTGTGTGTGCAGACTGGCTGAAGGGTGGAACAGGAAACTGAAATAATGATCGAACCCCCACGTGCGATCAGCATGGCTGCATGGGGGTTCGGATTTTTCCGGGTTTACTGCTTCGGAGCGACAATCGAATTGAGTGCCGAAGAGACGCCCTGGATGAGCTGGATGGCTGTGTTTGCCGTGCTGGTAACGAGTGAGGAACAGACATTAACGCAGCTTTCTGCCAGGGAAAGTGCCGTGTTGAATCCGCTGCCAACGATGTCGGCAACGTTCTGGACCGGGGTGCCGACTGCATTGAAGAGGTCGGAGAATACGCCGTTGTTTGCCATGGTACTATCGGTTTGAATGATTGTTGATGGTGAGCTTGTACATGCACTCAATATAATACAATTCATCGAAGGTATCGTCGTGTCCGGCGTGCTTCCGGATATTGATCCGGGTTGCTATTTTATGTTCAGGCCGCAACCAAAACCGATCCGGAGCCGTGAAAACGCCCTACAGTTTCAATACGATAACCGATTTTCTGCTGTCACAGCCTCTGACGGTAGATGTCGAAATCGACGATCAGTCTGCCGGTTGCTTTCCTTTGAAGTGCGTCGAATTCGATGCGACCGTGCTTTATGTCGGTGTACACGATTTTTCGAGGCTTTCCCTTGAGCTCTCTCCTCCGGAAATACTGATCTATCTGAACATGTTTCTGGTCTGGATGCGCGAAGCGGTTGACCATGAGCGGATCTGCGTTGTCGAGCGCTTTCTGGACAGCGCGATCGTGCTGCTGTTTTCGAAGCGCTTCGGCTCTGAAGATCCTTTTCTTGATGCCATCAGGACAGCCCGTTGGCTGGGGGATAATGATGAACTGCTGTTCAGTCCGGATATGGGTATTGCCAGTGGACGTGTCGTGGCAGGGTTCGCCGGCACGCCCAAGGAGTTCACCGGTTCGGTGTTCGGACGACCGGTGCTGATGGCAGCCGCATGCTCGCGGATGAAGCCGCCCGGAGAGATGGCTTCCTGCATCACCTTTCCTGCAGAAGAGTGGCGTAACCGCTCACTTATGGAGGTGTTTCCGGCAATTGAGTTCGATCATCCCGAGCAGGGAAAGGTAAGGCAACCGCCTACCTGGAAACTGGGTGTGCCAAGGCCGGTCGATTTTCCCGGACTCGGCAAGACGGAGCTTCGGGATGTTGCCAATTTTGTCCACTGGATGCCGAAAGCTGCTGCCCGTGAAAAAGCCCGGGAGTGGTTTGCGATGATCAGGGCGAAAGGATTCTACAAGGGCAGCGTCTGATTGCAGGACAGATTTCCCCCAACATATCCCCCTCTGTCATGCCACATACCTTACTGGTGCGCTTGTACGTGGTGCGTGACCGCACCATGCGGATTTTTTCCGCGCTGCTATTCGTGCAGCTGATTCTGCATCTCTGTTACTCGCTGAATTCCCGTGATCCATTACTGCTGCCTCCGCATCTGGTTGCGTGGTCGCACGATGTTTTGCTCCTTTCCCTGGTCTTCGGGTTGTTGAGGTTATGCACATTCTTGCTGCCGGCTGATAAACGACCTGTTTGTGATACACTGGCTGGCATCGTCCTTACAGGCTCAGGGATGCTTCTTTCCCTCTATCCGCAGATGCTTCGCGAATATCTCTCATTCCCTGCCAACATTCTTGATGGCAACAGCAGCTCGGCGCTCATTCTTGTCAGGGAATATCTCGGTTTCAATCGGTTGTTTCCTGCTGTATTTGCCATTACCACCGTACTTGTCGCGCTCTTGATTCCAGCGCTACCGGTAAGATTCTCATGGCTGCCGCGTTTCTCTGTTGTCTTATGGATCATCCTGCTTGCTGTCGGCATGATGAGTGTGCCGAGGTCCCCACATCCGGTGATCGGCAGTCTGAAGGAGGAGTTGTCCATGATCTCATCGAATGCAAGCCGAGCTGTGCCGAGTCTTTTACCTGCGCCACCCAGAACTGGTCGGCAATCGGAAATTCCGGTAAAATCGAGGATGATTGGTCAGGTCAATGCAACGCATCTGTATCTGATCGTGCTCGAAGGCATCACTGCGGATGATTTCGAGCATGATTTTCTGCAGGGGAGGGAATCACGGTTTTATCGGCGTATTGCCGGCAATTCGGTCTATTTCAACAACTATTACACAACCAACCTTGATTCCTATACCAGCCTTATCGCCATGCTGACCTCGAAGCAGGTGCCATACCGCTCCTATACCGATACCGGGCTCTATGATGCTGTGAACGAAACGTCAAATCTTGTCCGCGATTATCGTCTGTCCGGATTCCATACCCTGTTTGTCAGCACCTATGATTACCAGCCATTCATTCCCGTCAGGAAAGATTGGGATGGTATCATGCATCGAAGTGACTTGCATTTACGTGGTGATTGGGTGTCGGTCGAATCCGGCAGGATGGAGTCGGCGACCGAAGATCGCGCCGCAATATCCACCTTGTTATCAGAGACGAAGCGGTATCCGAAAACATTTATCATGCAGGAGCTTGTCTATGGTCATACGACAGCCTGGCGTGCAAAGACAGGATGGTCAAGTCTTGCCTATTATGATCGATACTTCAATGAACTGTTAGACCGGCTTGTTGCCGAAGGTGCATGGCCTCAGAGTCTCATTATCATTGTCGCAGATCATGGGAACCGGTCAGACTCTGCCAATAAGATCAATTATCGGGTGCCGTTGCTCGTGGTCGGGCCGAGACTGTCTCATGGCATTGACCGAATCATGCGTTCACATCTCGACCTGCAGGGTATCATCGATACGTTCATGACAGGATCGGCCCTGCCGCCGGCAAGAGAACATCTCTTCGTCGTTGGTTCGACAGAACGGTGGGTATACGGCATGATCGGAGCGGATGGTTCCGATCTGTTCATTGACAACAAGTCCGGGAGGATTCTGGCAAAGCACGGCAATCTGGAACCACGAACTCTCCATATGAATTTTCAGAACATGATCGATGCATTTGGTGAGCGGTTCGGGCCGGGGATCAGATAATCCGGCTCTTCATATTTAACGAGTTAACGGCAAAACGATGCTTTTTGTCGTTTGGAGTTGATTCTGGACGATGTTATGGTTTAAATTCGCTGAACTGCATTCAGGTAACAAGAACCATATCGTCATGTCGAAAACCATTATGCTGCTGGGCAGCGGGGAGCTGGGAAAAGAGTTTGTCATTGCCGCAAAACGACTTGGCCAGAGGGTCGTCGCCGTGGACAGTTACAACGACGCACCTGCACAGCAGGTTGCCGACGCCCGCGAGGTTATGGACATGCTTGACGGTCAGGCGCTCGACGCGATTGTGGCAAAGCATCGTCCCGACATCATCGTTCCGGAGATCGAGGCCATCCGGACCGAACGGTTTTATGATTACGAACGGCAGGGCATTCAGGTGGTTCCCTCTGCCAGAGCGGCGAATTTCACCATGAATCGAAAGGCCATCAGGGATCTGGCGGCTAAAGAGCTTGGCTTGAGAACGGCAGCCTATCGTTATGCGGCTTCGCTCGAAGAGCTGGATGCTGCGGTGGCCCAGCTCGGCGTGCCCTGTGTGGTCAAGCCCCTCATGAGCTCGTCCGGCAAAGGGCAGTCGGTCGTCAGGAGCACGGAAGATATTGAAAAAGCCTGGAACTATTCCCAGAGCGGAAAACGTGGCGATATTGCCGAAGTGATCGTTGAGGAGTTCGTTTCCTTCCATACCGAGATTACCCTCCTGACCGTCACACAGAAAAATGGTCCGACTCTTTTCTGTCCGCCCATAGGACATCGACAGGAGCGGGGAGATTACCAGGAGAGCTGGCAGCCATGCCTGATCGGGGATGATGCGCTTCGTCAGGCGCAGGATATTGCCGAAAAGGTGACCCGGGCATTGAGCGGAGCCGGTATCTGGGGCGTGGAGTTTTTCCTTGCTGACGATGGTCTCTACTTTTCGGAACTGTCTCCCCGGCCTCATGATACCGGAATGGTGACGCTGGCGGGTACGCAGAACCTGTCCGAGTTCGAGCTGCATGCGCGGGCGGTGCTCGGTTTGCCGATACCCGCCATTGAACTCTGTCGTGCTGGCGCCAGCGCAGTCATTCTTGCCGACAGGAACGGGTTCAATCCGCAGTTTACCGGTCTGGAGGAGGCACTTGGCGTGCCAGGAAGCGATATCCGCATTTTCGGTAAACCCGTTACCCGGCCCTATCGTCGCATGGCAGTCGCCCTGGTCAGTGCGCCTGTCGGAAGCGATGTAGACGAGGTGAAGCGCCGGGCAATCGACATGGCTGCAAAGGTGAAAGTGTTGTGCATGGAAGACGTGGCTCGATAACCAGAGGAGAGGCTGGTCATTACCAGCGCATACCAGATCCTGATTATCCCGCTTTGAAGGATGCGTGTTTGCGGTTGTTGAGCATCATCGGATTGCTGGCTGCAGTATGAGTTTTGAGAGGGCCAAAACCTGTTTTCAGAATACCGGACGAGTTGCCCTGAGTGCCTGATTGCATTCAGAGCGAATCCATTCTTCATCACGATTGACAATCAGGAGGCGGGCATGTCACACAGCGCATATCTCACGGTTACCGGTCAGAGACAAGGCAAAATCAGGGGCCCGGTGACGCTTCCCGGCAGGAAGGACTCAATCAGGGTATACAGTGGTTCGCATGAAATCGTATCGCCTCGTGATGCAGCAACCGGGTTGCCTACTGGTAACCGGATGCACAAGCCGATGACTCTGGTCAAGGAGATCGACTGTTCGAGTCCGCTTCTGATGAACGCCCTGGTCACGAATGAAAATCTGAATGAGGTGCTCTTGCAGTTCTGGCAACAGGATCGTGCGGGCAGGGATGTGCCTTACTATACCATCCGTCTGTTGAATGCGACCATTTCAGGTATAAGGTTGGTGCTGACTCCGGAGACTTTGCCCGACTCGATTCTGCCGGCTGAGCGTGAGGAGCTTACGTTCACCTACAGAAAGATTGACTGGACCTGGCAACAGGGAGGACTCAGTGCCACGGATGACTGGACATATCCTGTTGTTTAATATTTAACCACTTGAAATAAAATATGATCCAATTGAAAAAACAACTACCGGTCATGGTGTTGATTCTTTCCGGTTTCGCTATTTCAGGTCATGCGGCAGTTCGTAACCCGTCTCCGCTTTATGAGTTTTCCAGGAAGGCATATGCCGGAGATGCCCAGTCACAATATGTCATAGCTGTCGATCAGCAATCCAGGGGGAATCTGAATGATGCGAGAACCTGGTTCACCCGTGCTGCAGAACAGGGACACGCAAGGGCCCAGTTCTGTCTTGCCGAAATATATGCGACCGCACAGGGAGTTAAACAGAACTACAGCGAAGCGGCGAAGTGGTACAGGCGAGCTGCTGATCAGGGGGACGCCGATGCCCAGTTTGCTCTCGGGAGCCTCTATGAGTTTGGTATGGGGGTTGAACGGAGTTTTACCGAAGCAGCAGCCTGGTTCCGTAAATCGGCGGAAAAGGGGAATCCTGTAGCACAGAATAGCCTCGGTATGATGTATGCCAAAGGTCTCGGTGTTTCGAAAGATGCCACTGAAGCCAGAAAATGGTTGCAGCTGTCGGCGGCAAGAGGCAATGAAGATGCAAGAAACAATCTTGAGGCTCTGAACAGGGAGCCACAGCACTGATGATTGCGCATGTGATGAACCGTTTCGACAATCCGCATGGCCTTGTCAGCCCAGTTCGAAAGTGGTGATTCCGAAAAGTCTTTCGGTTGGCAGCTCGGGTGGCGTGCCTTTGTACATGCGTGCGGTTTCGAACACGACGCTCATTTCATGTCGCTTTACCAGTGACAATGCTGCCGCTGCCGGATTGACTTCCGGGATGTCAAGGAAGAGTTGTTCGGTATCGGGAAGCTCCGACTTCAGAGCGCAAAACAGCAGATCCGCGATTTCTGAAGAGTCGGCAAATAACGGTCCGATTTTGTAGCCTTTCCTGCAAGGACGAATCACACCATATCCGGACAGGCCATTCCCGTCAACGAATCCGAGTGATCGGTGTCCCGGCGCATTGATCCAGCACTCGATGAAGTCGCGGCGATCATCGGGGAAAAATGGCCGGTCATAGGCAACTACCTCGTCGAGAGGCACTTCGGATAACGGGACAATGCCTCGATCGGTCTGGCAGACACCGCCGCCATAGCCCATATATCTGATATTGCGCCAGGCGAGCTCGAATCCTGATCGACGATAGTTGTCCTGTTGTGCCACAACCCCGTCAAGTCCTACGGTACGCCCTTCGAGCCCTGACAAACCTTCATTCCAGATGGCCAGTCCATATCCTTTTCCCCGGTGATCCGGATGAACGATGTAGAAACCAAGAAATGCAAAGGATGTGCCGTACCTGACCACCGAGATGACCGCTACAGGTTCGTTGTCTGCAAGACCAATCAGAAACCCCTCCGGGTCTGCTCTATGGAAGCATGTCGAATCGGCCAGTCCTGGATTCCAGCCCTCTTGCGCAGCCCACTCCACCGCAAGGTCGATCTCGCAGCGAGTCATGGTTCTGATGGTGTAGTCGTTGTTTCTGATCATCACGTTCAATCACGGGGTTATCGAAACGATGCCTTTTGCAAGTTACCGGAAACGCATGGTTTGAGATGAGCCTGTCTTGCCGGACAATTTGCGTGAATTCGAGCGTCCCTGAAATGCTGGCATTCAACAGAAGAGTAACGAATAATTTCATTTTTTACCCTGATGCAGGCCTTCGGTGATGTGCTGTTACCGGCAGGTATGCTAACCTGTCAACGCCGCCGAGCCGATTCATGGCTCTGGCTGTAAGGTGATTGTTATCTCTATTTTACAAATGAGTTTACATGTGAGTTTGTATGGCTGCATCAGGGGAAGTTTGTATATTGAACTGTTGACAATGTCTTTGGGATATCAATTTCTTCAATGCATAAACAGGGGGTTGTTCCATGAAGTACAAGCGGTTCAGGCTGGCACTTCCAGCAATTTTAGCCTTGTTGCTCTGGTCAACAGTTTCGTTTGCCGCAACGACAGTTATCGGCAACGGAAGACAGAGTCGCGGATATCCGGGTCACAATGCAGAGATCCATGGTGATCTTTTCTCCTTGCCGGGAGCCGGCAGCATCACCGCTGTAGATCCTCATGGTGCAGCTGGATTCTGGATCGAAAAGGATTCCGGCGAGTTGGTCAGGAACTTCAATACCGTTGCGGAGTCCAACGGCTATTCGCTGCCTGCTGGAAAATACCGGGTAATTCCAAACCTGAAAGATGGGGTCAACTCCTGTAGCGTTGCAGTGACATTTACCTGTCCCTGACGTTCCGGTACCGGCAGATCAGCACCGGTTAGCAAGATTTTTTTTCAGGAAAGCGTCATGATGTCATGGCGCTTTCTCCATTTTGACTATTTTCTCCCCAAAAAAACTGCACGGCAGTTGAGATTATAAACTGAAAAGATGAAATGATGTTACAATTCGAGGTGAACAAACCGGGGTGCATCCGGTGTGGCGAGTGTGTGTTTGACTGTCCTGCACGTATCATAGGGGTAGGAAGTGATGGATATCCGGCAATTCCACCGGAAAAAGAGGGGAATTGCATTCGTTGCGAGCATTGCCTCGCAGTCTGCCCTCCCGGCGTGATTTCGATTCTTGGATATAAAGCTGCAGACAGCCTGCCGGTCGAAGGCAAACTTCCCGAGCCAGCAGCAATGGAGACCCTCATCAAGGGGCGCCGCTCGGTTCGACGGTATCGTGAGGAGAATATCGATCCTGAGCTGATCCAGCATCTTCTTGAAGTTGCCTGGCATGCACCGACCGGAGTCAACGCCCGTCAGGTACGATTCACGGTGATCGACGATCGTGAAAAACTGGTGCAGTTTCGTGACCAGATGATGGAAGGGCTGGTGCAACAGCTGAAGGAAAACAAGATTCCCAAGAGCCGCTCCTATTTTGCACTGTTCGTCAAGGTATGGGAGCGTCAGAAAGCGGATCTGATCTTCAGGAACGCCCCGCATCTGCTGATCGCCACGGCGCCGAAAAACGTGGCCACCCCGAAAGAGGACTGCCTCATCGCAATGTCATATTTCGAACTGCTTGCCCAGACCAATGGTGTTGGTACCGTCTGGAATGGTATCGTGAAATGGGCGATCGACGAAATGCTTCCTGAACTGAAGGAAACGCTCGGGATACCCGAAGATCATCAGTTCGGCTATGCCATGACTTTCGGCGTGCCGGCAGTCAAGTATGCACGTACGGTTCAGCATACTCCGGCCACCATTCACCGTCCGATGTAACCACGTCAGCATCGCTGTCATATCTGTTCGTACGCTTTTCTTTGCCGGCAGCGGGTTCCTGATCAGGGACCCCGCTGCTCAGGCTATCTTTCCGATGGAAAAGGAACCAATAGCCGCTCGCCGGGTTTTCAGGAAATCAGGCCCGATGTGAACCGGCTGCAGGATTCCATTCCCGCTGTGCACGGTTCCGTATGGTGCCCGGAACGTTGCCGATAACGTGATTTCGGAAGGCTACAGCCTCACGGATCCTCCCTGAGGGGCGCGAACCATGAACAGGAGGCGCGACATGCTTCTTTTTTTCCTTGCCTATCTTGGCGGACTGCTCTCGATCTTCAGTCCCTGTGTACTCCCGGTTCTTCCATTTGTTTTCGCAAGGTCCGATCGACCTTTCAGGCAGAGCGGGCTGCCGGTTCTTGCCGGAATGGCGGTGACCTTCACTGTGCTGGCGAGCCTTGCGGCCGTTGGAGGATCATGGCTGGTGCGAATCAATCAGTATGGCCGATATCTGGCCCTGCTGCTGCTGTTGCTGCTCGGTCTGGCCCTGCTTTCTCCTGCCGTGTCGGAGCGGATCATGCGCCCGTTCGTTCAATTGGGAGGACGATTGCAACAGCGTGCCGGAGGCGAACGTACGATTCGAAATTCAGTCCTGGCCGGAATTGCTGTCGGCTTCCTGTGGGCTCCGTGCGGTGGTCCCATTCTCGGTCTGGTGCTTACCGGCGCCGCGCTCAACGGCCTGAACCTGCGCAGTGTCCTGCTCCTGCTGATGTTCGCTGCCGGCTCGGCCACATCACTGGCTGGAGCGCTTGTCGCTGGAGGAAGGATCCTCAATCTGATGAAGCGGGGGCTTGGCGCTGAGGTCTGGATTCGCCGCGCACTGGGTATGCTGGTCATTGCCGGGGTGATCTTCATAGCATTCGGACTCGATACCCGATTCCTGACGAGAATTCCGGCGCTTGACACCGCCGTCACCGAACAGCGGCTGATCCGGCAATTTTCACCGACCGAGAAGCATCCGGGCGCCGGGAACGAAGGTGCATTTACCCTGCCATCCCTGGATGGCGCGACGCTCTGGCTTAATTCACCAGCACTGCGCAGCGCGGATCTGCGGGGAAAGGTGGTGCTTGTCGACTTCTGGACCTACTCCTGTATCAACTGTCTTCGGACATTGCCCTATCTCGAGGCCTGGGACCGGAAATACCGGAACGAAGGACTGGTCATTATTGGTGTGCATGCCCCTGAATTCGCGTTCGAGAAAGAGCGCTCGAATGTCGAAAAGGCTGTCGCCGATCTGGGGGTGAACTACCCGGTTGCGATGGACAACGGATATGTCATCTGGAACAGGTTCGACAACAGCGTCTGGCCGGCTCATTATCTGTTCGACGCACGAGGCCAGCTGCGCGAACGTCATTTCGGAGAAGGCAATTACGCGGAGACCGAACAGATGATCCGGGAGCTGCTCAGAGAAGCGCATAATGGCCGACAGGTCGGGGGTGACACGCTTGTCCATGTATCCGGAAAAGGAGCTCTTGCGGCACCTTCGTTCGAAGGGACCTCTCCCGAAACCTACATTGGGTATGAGCGTATGGAAAATTTTATGTCGCGCGTACCGGTCGCCAAAGATAAAGGTGCACAATACTCGGCTCCGTCAGCGCTCGCTACCGACCAGTGGGCACTGGATGGCTTCTGGCTTGTAACGGGAGAATATGCGGTTTCGTTGAAGCCCGGTGGATCGATCGTCTATCGTTTTCAGGGTCGTGATCTTCATCTGGTACTCGCGTCACGTTCGAATCGACCGCTCAGGTTCCGGGTTACGCTTGATGGACAGGCTCCCGGCAAGGATCATGGATCAGATACCGATGCACAGGGATATGGATTGATCCGTGAACAGCGTCTGTATCAGCTTGTCAGGCAACGCGACGGCCGTCCGGAACGTCTGTTCCGGATAGAGTTCCTTGACGGCGGCGCGGAAGCTTTTGCATTTACCTTTGGTTGAAAAGGGAGGAGTCTCAATGAAACGTTATCTGATCATCGTCCTGTGCCTGCTGGCGGTTTTTGTCCCGACACAGACCGGCCTGTCAACACAGAAGCCGCTGACCTCACAACATGAAAAGGAGGTTGCCGTCTTTGCCGGCGGGTGTTTCTGGGGTGTTGACGCCGTGTTCAGGCATGTGCGAGGTGTTCTGGATGTGGCCTCGGGTTATGCCGGGGGAGAGGCATCGACAGCAAATTATACGGACGTGAGCACCGGAACGACCGGTCATGCGGAATCGGTACGTATCGTGTTCAATCCAGGGGTGGTATCGTATAGGCAGCTGCTCGACATTTTTTTCCGTGTCGCCCATGATCCTACGCAACTTGACCGGCAGGGGCCGGATGTTGGCGTTCAGTACCGCTCTGCGATCTTTTTCATGACTCCGGAGCAGAATGCAGAGGCGCGTCAGTTCATCAGGCGCCTTGACTCCGCCCGGGTTTACCGTTCGCCCATCGTCACCAATGTCGTGCCGCTGCGCAAGTTCTATCCGGCAGAGGCGTATCACCAGGACTATCTTGCCCGCCACAGTCAAGACCCCTATATCGTCATCAACGATCTGCCGAAGCTCGAACAGCTCCGGAAAAAATATCCGGAGATGTATCTGCCCTGAGTTTCGGATGAGCTGCCAGATACAGCTCATGGCCAGGCGCTTTTGGCCTGATTGATTTCTCTTTTATTGTTTGGGAGTAAAGTACTTTAAAATACAAAACATCGATCAAATCACCTGTCTGTAACAAAATGGAAACGAACCTTGTGATCTCGATCGGTAAAGGTTTCAAAATCTTGATTTAAGCTGTATTATCGTTCTTTGGCTATCATTGCCAGGGCATTGCATCCTCGATCAACAAAATTTTTGGCCATTGAATACGGTCTCCTCTCACCATCCTGAAGCAAGCGATACAGTCAGGCAGCAAAAACGGATATTCGTAGCAGGCGCTACCGGGTACATCGGCAAATTTGTCGTTCGTGAGCTGGTATCGCGAGGATATGAAGTCGTCAGCTTCGCTCGTGAACGTTCAGGCGTGAATGCCTCCACGACTACCGAACAGACCAGGAGGGAGCTGATGGGATCCGAAGTCCGGTTTGGCGACGTTTGCGATCTGGCATCTCTTAAGAAAAACGGTTTCAGGGGAGAACGATTCGATGTGGTGGTTTCCTGCCTGACTTCAAGAAACGGCGGGGTGAAAGATTCGTGGAATATCGATTACCAGGCCTCGAAAAACGTGCTCGATGCCGGAAACGAGGCTGGTGCAAAGCAGTTCGTGCTGCTCTCGGCGATCTGTGTTCAGAAACCGCTGCTTGAGTTCCAGCGTGCGAAACTCAAACTTGAAAAGGAGCTTATGGAGTCAGGCCTGACGTGGTCGATAGTACGTCCGACAGCATTTTTCAAGTCGATTGCCGGTCAGGTCGAGGCAATAAAGAATGGCAAACCCTACGTGATGTTCGGAAATGGGGAGCTGACCGCCTGCAAGCCGATCAGCGAGGCCGATCTTGCAAGGTTTATGGCCGATTGCATCGAAGACCCGTCGAAACAGAACAGGATCCTTCCGATCGGCGGCCCCGGCAAAGCGATCACCGCCCGCCAGCAGGGCGAGATGATCTTCGAGCTGCTGGGAAAGGAGCCGAAATTCAAAAACATGCCGATTCGGATGTTCGATGTGATCATACCGGTACTGACGCTGCTTTCAAAAATATTTCCAAAGCTGGAGGACAAGGCCGAGTTTGCCCGTATCGGAAAGTACTACTGTTCCGAGTCGATGCTCGTGCTTAATCCGGCCACGGGCAGGTACGACGCTGATGCAACGCCTTCCTACGGTACCGATACCCTCAGGGATTTTTACAGGCGAGTGATCAACGAAGGACTTGCCGGACAGGAACTTGGGGCTCATTCAATGTTCTGACAAGGGGAGGGAAGATGCCAATACAGATTGTCTACGTTACGGCTGCGCTGATGGCAGCTTCGTTGTTCCCCATGCCCGGGCAGTTTACGGGTTTTCTGAATGTTATGGTGTTCGGTACGTTTGCATGGGGGGCATACCGGAATTTCGAACCTTTCGGTCCCCAGACATTTCTTGCTGTTGTATACGCGGCTTTCGCCATTGCGTTCAATCCCATCAGCCCGGTCATCATACCCGAATTGATCCTGAAAGTGCTTACCGTCGCGGGGGCAGTGCTCCTTCTTGTAACCGGGAAAAAATTCATACGCTGATCTCAGCTCGCGTCGAACCGGTTCCTGTTCCTGTCTTTTCTTTGTTGATCGAAAAGTACTTTACAGAACAAAGTCAAAGTAACTGTTTTTCAAAATACTTATGTTCAGCAAGTGGGTCCTGCATGACAAAGCACATTCCTGTCAAATGCGTTAAACGCCCCCTGACATGATTACTGAAAATACGCTTGATTTCCTCCGTTCCCTGAAGGAGAACAACAACAGGGAATGGTTTCAGGCTCACAAGCCACTCTACGAATCCGCATATGGGGATTATTTCGATACCGTTGCCCGCATGGTCGCCTCGATTGCATCGTTCGATGCTGAGATAGCCGCAATCCTTCCGGATCCGAAATCATGCATCATGCGCATATACCGGGATACCCGGTTCTCAAAGGACAAGACTCCGTACAAGACAGGGTTTTTCGCATATGTGAGTGCGGGAGGCAGAAAAGGCCCGCTTGCAGGGTATTACCTGCATCTTGAGCCAGGGGCGTCATTTGCTGGTGGAGGGCTCTACATGCCGGAAGCGAAGATTCTGGAAAAAACCAGAATCGCGATCGATACCGGTTTTCCGGAGTGGGTATCAATCGTCACTGAACCAGACTTTTCAGACAATTTTCCGGCCGGAGTGCTTCCTTCAGGATCGACAAAGCGTCCTCCAAAAGGGTACGACAGCACAAATCCGGCCCTTGAATTCCTGAGGTACAAGGGGTATTACACACAGAAGTTTTTCAGCGACGGGGAAGTGACCGCACCGGAATTTCCTGAAACTCTCGCAGAAACCTGCCGAGCTGTCATGCCGATGGTCAGATTTCTGAACCGTGCGATCGGGGGTGCCTGACATTCAATTCAGTCAGGCATCGCGAATCCCTTGAGAATCTCATCGAAGTCAACCGGAAACGATGGTTCCAGGTTGCCCAGCCGATCACGTCCTTCCGGCATGGCATGTATCCCTGACGGGAAGGTCCCATGGGTAATGAGATATTCCATCAGGTAGTTGGTCAACCTGAAATAGCCGCTCGGTTTGTCAGACGTTGCTGCAGGTGACGGGTTCGGTGGCTTGCCGATGGCCCAGTGTTCGACGATCTGTTCAACGACCGGGCGGAATTTATCGATTGCTGCTTCACGGAAAGCATCTTGTGAAATATTCATCTATCGTGTGTCGATGTTCTGAGGTTGCTGACAATGGTGTATCAACTCAGTTATTTAGGCAAACGATAGCGAAAAAAGAAGGCTTTCCGCAAATTATTCGGGAGAATAAGGTTGATTGTCTTTTCATTTCCATAGTCGGGAATAGATGAATTTATTGCTGATGGTTGCGCAGGTTAACAGAAAAGATAGAATATTGTCAAAATTGTTTCGATGAAAACAAATATTTATAATATGCAGTTATCGTGTGAATAGTAATATTCTGACTTCACATAAATGCCATCTCTTTTTTTATATGTAAAAGGTATATGAGTTTACAATATCGATAGATGATTGTTTTTACGCTCCTGGAATCCGAATCTCTTTTTATCCCTCTATATGTCACCAAAGAACAAGCTGGCATCTTTGCCCCCTGAGTTCAACAGGGAGCTACTCGAAGCGATACCCGGAGCTTTTTATGTCATCGACGAGAATGCTCGCTTTGTTGCCTGGAATGCATTCATGCGTGATGTTATTGCAGGAAAACATGAGGAGCAGATGCTTGGCAGCGATGCTGTGAGCCATGCCCATCCGGATGACATACCCAAAGTCGTCGAGCTGATTGGGAAAATGTTTGTTAGCTGTACTGAAGAGCGAACACCAGCAAGGATTCTGCTGCACGGAGGTCCTGAATATATCTGGCTCGATATGAGGGGCAGACGGATTATCATTGACGGAAAGCCCTATCTCATTGGTACGGGTACTGACATAACCGAAACCCGTCGCGCAGAAGCGATGCGTGAGTTCAGTTATCAGATCGTAAAGACTGCCGAGACATTGCCATTCGATACCTTATTACATGAAGTTGTCGATTTTGCCGAACGCTTTACCGAAAGCGCCATAGGCTTTTTTCATCTGTTCAATACTGACGAATCGTTATTTGTTCATCGAACCTGGTCAGCTCGTACCAGGTCAAATTGTAGCATGGAGGTCGATAGCAATCCTCAGATGCTCCGTGAGAGCGGTGTTTGGGCAGATGCCATCAGAGAACGAAGAACCCTGATACACAATGATTTTGCGAGCTGGCAGAATCAGAAATTCCTGCCGGAGGGACATACAGAGCTGTTGCGTGAGCTGGTGGTGCCGATTTGCAGGGCCGACAAAGTCGTCGCTGTCATGGGTGTTGGCAATAAACCATTCGACTATAACGAGAAGGATGTTGCATGGTTGGAATCATTCGCCGATCTGGCGTGGGAAACCATAGCTCGTAAACAGGCAGAGCAATCAGAACGAGCGATTCAGGAGAAACTGATCCAGTCTCAGAAAATGGAGCTGATCGGTCAGCTCGCCGGCGGTATTGCGCATGATTTCAACAACATCCTGTCAGTGATTCTTGGGCAGACTGAGCTCGCCATGTTAGATGGCAATGTTTCTCGGACTCACGAGCGTGAGTTCGAAGTGATCCGGCAAACGGCGTCAAGAGCCATGGATCTCACTCGTCAGCTGCTCGCCTTTGCCCGCAGGCAGCCAGTCCAGCCTGGCCCGATGAATCTCAATACGAAGGTGGAATCACTGCTCGATATGCTGCAACGGGTTATCGGTTCACACATAACCCTGTCATGGAAGCCCTGGCCGAATGATCTTGAAATTACTATCGACAGTTCTCAACTCGACCAGATCCTGATGAATTTTTGTGTTAATGCCCGTGATGCCATCAATGGAATCGGCAATATCACCATAAGTACCTTTTCTGTTGATGTTTCCGATACAGATGTTCAGTCTGGTCATCCTTGTCTTAATCCTGGACGCTACGCCATGATGTCGGTGACTGATAACGGCTCGGGGATGGACAGGAGTGTTCTGCCGCATATTTTTGAACCCTTTTTCACCACCAAAGAGGCTGGAAAGGGGAGCGGACTTGGACTTGCAACGGTTTATGGTATCGTCAGGCAGAATCAGGGCGCCGTCGAATGTACAAGTGAACCTGGAAAGGGAACAGTATTCAATGTATTTTTTCCTCTTTCAACCCTCTCAGAGAATAAATCACAGGTTTCATCTCATGCCTTGCAGAATCGAAAGGCAACCACGACCATTCTCCTCGTGGAAGATGAGCCGGAAATCCTGAAAATCGCTCGTCTCATTCTTGAAAAAAGCTCGTATAACGTCATTGCGGCATCCTCTGCTGAAGATGCGCTTGGCATTTTTGAGCAGCATCGAAATGAAATTGATCTTCTGGTGACCGATGTGATCATGCCAGGGATGAACGGGGCAGAACTGTCCATGAAACTGCAGCGGGAGGTTCCTGGGCTCAAAACGCTGTTCATGTCAGGTTACACGGCGGAAATCGTCGCTACGCACGAAGCAATTCATGAGGGGGCGGGGTTTATTCAGAAGCCTTTTTCAGTCAAGACATTCAAGGCCAAGGTAGAAGAGGTCCTGGATAGCGTACGGTGATAAAATAAATTTTTTTGTTGCGCAGGAATTTGTGGCAATTGATCGTCTCAATGTTCAGAAGCAGTTAAGATCGGTATTTAGCGCTGGATGCCGGCGAACTGCTCGAAACTGAAAACATCACTGAACATTAACAGGAGATCATGATGAAAAAACAGATTCTGATGATAGCTGGCGCAGCATGTATGTTGCTGGGAACTCCCGCTATGGATGCCAATGCAGAGGTTAACGTGAATGTTGGTATCAACTCGCGTCCTCCGGCTTTTGTTTTCGACCGGCGCCCGACCTTTGTCGAAATGGCAACGCCAGGATTTTCCATGGCGGTCGGAACTCCTTATGATGTAGTATATTACGGGAAAGTGTACTACGTGAACCATGGCGGTGTCTGGTATCGTTCACGTGACTACAGAGGCCCCTGGGTTGTTGTACGCGGTCATGACATGCCTCACAAAATCCGTCGTTACCGGATCGAAGAGATGCGACGGTATCGCGATGTTGAATACCGCAGGCATCGTGATCGTTATGATCGTTATGATCGTTATGATCATCGCGATGACCACCGAGGTCCAGGACGTCCGGATGACCAGTACAGAAGGTAAGTTTCTATCGAAATATCAACCTCAGGCCGGGATCGCGCTCCCGGCCTGAGATTTTTTGTAGAGCTTTTTTCTGACCCTGGTGTTCTGATACTCCCGCATTCTTTTTAAGTCCTGAGTACTTGACGGGGGCCCTGGATTCTATTTAAATTGCAAAGTGGATTTCACGGCAGTTCCGGGCAGTTCCTATGGCAAACCTCAAATGTTCAAATATGCTGCGCCTGATCAATCATATCAGCCATTCGCCAAATCCGTCGTGGATTTCACTTGTAGTGGCAGCAACAGTCATCATTCCGTTTTCACTTGTGGCGGGCCTCATTTACCGTCGAAACAGCAGAGTCGTCTCGCCGGCTGCAGTGTCCGGGTTCTATTGATTGAGCCATTACCCGCTTATGCCTGAAAAAACCGGTACATGCCGATGATCGATTCATCGAGCATGTCGGCCATTTCGTCCTTTTCCTGCTGGGTCATGGTATTGTAGTCGTCGGTGATTTTTCCGAGAACAAACACCGGACCTGCAAGCATGGCATGTTCTTCATCGGCAAACATCGGCTGCCAGGCCTCATGACAGAGTTCCATGCCGAGAATGAAGCCGAGCGCCCACTCTTCGATGGCGAGTTCCCGTTCTTCTTCTTCAGCATAGCCGAACATCTCGTACAGTGGAAGAAAGCCTTCCGGATCGGTTTTAAGCTGGTTGGCGATAGCTCCGATATGTCGCTGAAGGAGCGAGGTGATCTCTTCGGCCTCTTCTGCCGAAGCAAATACATCCGTTCGCTGTTTTTCCGGATTCAGAAGGTAGGCGATCCATTTTTCCGATGAAACCTCTTCTGGTCCAATTACAAGAGCGGTCATGTAGCCGTCGATCATTTCAAGTGACGACATGCAGTCCTCAGGGGTGAAGTCGGAAGCGAGAAAGGTTTCGAGATGGGTGAGTTCGTTCTGCGACAGAGGCTGCAGTAGCGTTTCCGAGTAGATCATGACTGGTGTTTTCAAGGTTTTGAAGCCGTGGGATCACAAAACTAAATCTACGAATAATCAGGGGTTATTGCATGATGCAATCTGTGCCGGCCCAGTTCGGGAAACAAAAAACGCAGGGTATGAAAATTTACGATACCCTGCGTTCATAAGCGGATTCTGCGTGCTGCAGTTCAGGCCTTCGGAGACCAGTAGCAGCGTTTCGGAGAGACGATCTGCTCCTCCTCCTTGAGTGATTTCATGGCTTTGTCCACCTCTTTGCGATCCAGTCCGCTTTTTTCTGCGATCTGACCTGCGCTCAGGGGTTCACCGGCATTTTTGAGAGTTTCCAGTACGATATTTTTTGCATCCATTGGTTACAGTCCTTTTAAATGTTAGGGGTTGATTCAAGCTTCGAACACAGATACGAATGGTGTGAACCAGATCAGGTCGCTGAAGGTTCCTGTACTTCAAGCCAGGCTGATGCCGCATCGAGATCGAAAAATGACCGGATGAGGTGTGGCAACTGTCTTGCTTCTTCGATAAAAAGCTCGGCAAGCGCGTTATGAAACCCTGAGCGGGTCACCAAAGCGGTTCCGGTTCTGCCCTGTGCACCCTGGTGCCTGTTGCGAATGATCCTGATCAGTTCGGGAAACACCGTCAGAGAGAAATTGCTGATGCAATCTTCGAAGATCCAGAGATCGTTTTTACGGATGAACTCCGGTCGTTCCGTCACCGAACGAAGCGCCTCATGAAGCTGCAGGTCATCCACTTCGCCTGAAAAGGCGAGAACAGGATAGCCTGGGGTTACTGCCATGGTGAACATGGTTCATCAGACGGTTGACAATGGCAATAATGTACGAACAAGGCTGATGAAAACATTTTGATTTTTTGGTTTGAAAATCGTGGTGCCGATTTTGTTCGGGCACCCTGATTTTCTTAAATAGAAACATGTTGCGGCAATATTACCGCTCCCCATGAATTGAAATGACGCTTCATGTCCCTCCGGATTTATACCAGTAACAGGATGGAAGAGCTGATCCGCATTTTTGCCGGATTGCTCGGGCAGCAACCGCTGGAATCGCCATTCGAACCAGAGGTTATACTGGTGCAGAGCAGAGGGATGCAACGATGGATCTCCATGCAGCTGGCCTTGAGGCTCGGGGTATGGGCGAACGGTCATTTTCCTTTTCCTGAAAAATTTGTCGCCGGGGTTTTCGAGAAGTACGGTCTCGAGAAGGCCGACTCAGGAGCGTTTTCGAAAGAGACCATGCGTTGGAGGATCATGCGTCTGCTTCGGGGACTCGATGCCAGCAACTCGTTCATTCAGCTCAGATCCTACCTGACAGATGATCCGGAAGGGCTTAAACTTTTTCAGCTTGCCGGAAAGATAGCCGATACGTTCGACCAGTATACGCTCTTCCGGGCTGATCTGCTCAAAGCATGGGAAGCGGGTGGCAACGATGAGGCCGACGATTGGCAACCTGAACTGTGGCGGGCGGTCGTTGAGGAAGCAACAGGGACGCATCGTGGTAAACTGAAACAGATGCTGCTCGAGAAAACAGTTCGGAGCCAGAATCCGGCAGGTGATTTCAATACGAGAGTCTCGCTATTTGGCATTTCATACCTGCCCCCGTTTCACCTCGAAATTCTTTCGGCACTCTCCAGGAGCAGCGAAGTCAACATTTTTCTGCTGAGTCCGACGAGTGAGTACTGGGGGGACATTGCATCCCGCCGCAAGCTGGCATCTCTTCCGGATGCTGAGCGCGCGCTCTACACGGAAGGCAATCCGTTACTGGCATCCCTCGGAAGGAATGGTCGCGATTTTTCAGAACTGATCCTTGGTCTGCCTGAAGAGCCTGAATCAGGTGACGATTTCTACATCGATCCGGGCGACGCCACGCATCTGCACGCACTGCAATCCGATATGCTGAACCTGACAGGTGCGGGGGAGGACGGCGTGTTCAGGACATTCGATCCTGAGGATCGTTCCATACAGATCCACTCCTGTCATAGCCCACTGCGTGAGGTCGAGGTACTTTACGACCATCTGCTCGATCTTTTCGACCAGTGTACCGGTCTCACTCCCCGGGATATCGTTGTGATGACACCGGAAATCGAAACTTACGCCCCCTATATCACCACGGTTTTCGGCTCATCAGCTTCATCCGGGGCTGTACTGCCGTATACGATTACTGACCGGAAGCTGCTGAATGAAGGAGAGATCTCATCAGCGCTCGTGAAACTGCTCGCACTCTATGGCAGCCGGGTGACTGCACCCGCTTTGTACGACCTTCTCTCCACACCACCGGTAAGC
The DNA here is from genome assembly GCA_013334925.1 of Chlorobiaceae bacterium. Lineage (GTDB taxonomy): Bacteria > Bacteroidota > Chlorobiia > Chlorobiales > Chlorobiaceae > Chlorobaculum. The sequence goes on along the minus strand of JAAXWP010000007.1, from coordinate 30,480 downwards.
CGGAGGTTCGGTTTCAGCGATGAAGAGCTCGACACTGTCCGGGACTGGATCGAAAAAACACGGATCAGATGGGGTGTTGACGAACGATCGAGGCAGGCAGAAGGGGTGCCTGCGTATCGGGAAAACTCATGGAGAGCGGGTCTCGACCGCCTCCTGCTCGGTTATGCCATGCCGGACGAAGGTCAGTTGTTCGATGGCGCTCTTCCGGTGAACGGCGTCGAGGGAGACGCTGCCGAAACCCTGGGGAAGCTGGCCGATTTCATCGATGCGATCGATGCTTTTCTGCTCACCATGGATCGGTCGCGGGAGCTCGTTCTGTGGCGGGAGTTTCTTACAGACGTGCTGAACCGGTTTTTTGCTCATGATGAGAGGTCGGAGCGTGAATTGACGAAGGTGCACGAAACGATCGATAAACTCACGGATATCGCCGTCAATGCCCGTTATGAAACCGATGTTTCACCCCAGGTAATGGTTTCATGGCTGAAGTCTTCGCTGGAGCAGGCCTCACAGGGGCTGGGGTTCATGACCGGAGGCATCACCTTCTGCGAAATGCTGCCGATGCGCAGCATCCCCTTCAGGGTTGTGGCCATGATCGGCATGAACGATGGTGTTTTTCCCCGTCAGCAGCATCAGCCCGGATTTGACCTCATGGCACGCTCACCTCGCCCCGGAGACAGATCGGTACGGGCTGACGACCGTTATCTCTTTCTCGAGTCGATACTTTCGGCACGGGAGGTGCTCTACATCAGCTATGTTGGGCAGAGTATCCGGGATGGCAGTGAAATTCCCCCTTCGGTGCTGGTCAGCGAGCTGACAGATGCCGTACTGAGGGTCTTCAGGATGGCGGACGGCAGCGAGGTGCTGAACCATCTCCTGCAACGACATCGCCTCCAGGGATTTCATCAGGCCTATTTCACCAGAAAAGCTGACAAATCTCATCTGTTCAGTTACTCCAGGGAAAATTTCAGGGCGCTCACCAGCCGCAGGGAGCAACATTCGGTTTCCAGGCCATTTCTCGATCCCCCACTCACGCCTCCCTCAGACGAGATGAAATCGGTCACTGTGGAAGCACTTTGCCGGTTTTTCACCAATCCCTCAGCCTTCTTCCTCGAAGAGCGCCTGGGTATGAAGCCCGGCAAGGCGACCTTGCCTCTTGAAGATCGCGAGGTGTTCGATGTTTCCGGTCTCGATGCCTACCTCATGCGGCAGGAGTTGCTCGAAAAGATCCTGGATGGTGGAAACCCCGGCGATCTTCTGGACCATTTTCGCAGCCGGGGGATTCTGCCGCCTGCCCGTCACGGTCAGCAGGTTTTTGATCTGCTGCTCGAAGAGACACACACCTTTTCGAAAGAGGTACTTTCCCATGCATCGGCCAGATGTCAGGAAGAACCGTTGAGGTTCGACCTCGTCATCGGCGGATACCATCTGACCGGTTCACTGGATTGTCTCACAGATTACGGGCAACTCTTTTACCGATGTGCCACCATGCGGGAGGCTGAGCGAATCAGGACCTGGATAGCCCATCTGGCCATGAATGCCGTCCGATCCGGTGAAGGTCCACGGGAGAGTGTGCTGATCATGCGAAACAGATCGGTTCGCTACGATCCGGTCGATGATGCCCTGAGCCATCTTGCAACGTTGCTCGATCACTACTGGGCCGGTTTGTCGTCACCATTGCCTTTTTTCCCAAGATCTTCGACTGCCTGGGCGTCAAAGTACGGGCAATCGGACGATCGGCGTCTCGATGCAGCCGTCAGGGCATGGGTGACCAGTTATGAAGAGTATCCGGGAGAGGATGCCGATGCTTCGTTCCGACTCTGTTTCGGCACGGAACCTCCATTCGGAGCAGATTTCGGAAGAATTTCCGACACCATCATCTGCCCGATGATTGGCAAGGAGGGTAAAGCATGAACGCAACCGTACTCGATCACGCCAGCGTCGCCCTGACCGGTATGAATCTCATAGAGGCAAGTGCAGGAACAGGAAAGACCTATGCAATTACCTCTCTCTACCTGCGTCTGCTGCTGGAATCCGAACTGACTCCGGAACAGATACTTGTGGTCACCTATACCGAAGCGGCAACCCGGGAGTTGCGGGAAAAGATCCGAAGACGGATAAGGGAAGCGCTCGATACGTTACAGGGCAGCGATACGCAGGATCTGTTTCTTTCGACCCTTCGCGATCGCGTGAACTCAACCGATTCCCTCAGGCATGCGCTCCGGACCTTCGAAGCAGCGCTCGCCGCTTTCGATACCGCCTCGATCTTCACGATTCATGCCTTCTGCCTGCGTGCATTGCAGGGCAACGCCTTCGAAAGCGGATCGCTGTATGACACTGAACTGATGACCGATCAGTCGCCTCTTATACGCGAAGTCGCCGATGATTTCTGGCGTCTCCATTTCTTCACCGAGGAGAGCCCATTGCTTGAGTATGCGATCGGGAGGGGATGGTCTGCCGATTCGCTCATGAAACTGCTCGTTTCGTTGCATATAACACCGCTGTCAACAGTGTTACCCTCCTTTACGGAAGAGGAGATTGCCTCGATCAAGTCACGGTGCCGCACAGCTTTCGAGCAGGTGGCCAGGATCTGGACGGACAAGCGACAGGAGATTGCTGGTCTGCTTCTGGAGAACAAGAGCCTCTCCCGTGCTGAGGGGGCGTATCGGCAGGATGTGCTGGACAGGCTGATCGACCATATGGACAGGTTCATACAGGAGGCGAACCCGTACGGTCTGTTCCCGGGTTTCGAGCGCTTCACCAGCCACGGTATACGCGAAGGCACGAAAGCTAAATCCAGCCCCCCATCACATGAATTTTTCGACCTCTGTGAAAACCTTCAGAGACTGGTCGATCTGAGGTTGACCGCTTTGAAGGCTGAGCTGCTCGCCTTTTTCAGGCAGCGACTTCCGGAGCGCAAGAAAGAGGGAAATCTGCGTTTCTTCGATGATCTCCTCGAAGACCTTTACCATGCGCTCTGTTCCGGGGATCGCGCCGAATCGCTCGTCTCGGCATTGAGAAACCGCTATCGCGCGGCCCTGATCGACGAATTTCAGGATACCGATCCGGTGCAGTACGAGATCTTCAGGAAAATCTATGCTGGAACCATGTTGCCGCTCTTCCTGATCGGTGATCCGAAGCAGGCGATCTACAGCTTCCGCGGCGCCGATATTTTCGCGTATCTGCAGGCTTCACGTGATGTTCGGGAAGATCGTCGCTTCACCCTGGTATCGAACTGGCGATCGGACCCATTGCTGCTCGAGGCTTTCAATCTCTTTTTTGAAGATTCCCGGAAACCATTCGTTTTTGACGACATCGAATACCGGCCACTCGTTCCCGGCAGGTGCGTAAATGGAGAGGAACCCGCTTCGGAAGCTCCTGCGCCGCTTGAAATCTGTTTTCTTGAATCGAACGGGCAGGATGGCAGCCTGAACAGCGGAGAGGCCATGCGATATGCAGCCGGGACCTGTGCCCGACAAATTCAGGCCATGCTTCCCGGAGGAGCAGAATCGGAGCGTTTACTGATTGGTGATCGTGCGGTCAATGCTGGGGATATAGCCGTAATCGTTCGCACCCATCGTCAGGCCAGGGCGGCTCAGGCAGCGCTTTCGGCACGAGGCATCGCATCGGTCATGCGCAGTGACGAAACGGTGTTCGCTTCAATGGAGGCCGAAGAGATCCGTATTCTGATTTCGGCGTTGGCCGAACCGGCACGTCAACCGCTGGTCCGATCAGCTCTCGCAACACGTATTATCGGTTTGTCGGGAAACGACATCGACCGGCTCAATTCGGACGAAGATGCCTGGATCGCCCGTCTGCAGCAGTTCAGGGAGTATCGTCGAATCTGGCAGGAGCAGGGAATCATGGTCATGGCGAGTGCGCTGATGAGCAATGAATCGGTCCGTGAGCGATTGCTTTCAGCACCAGGGAACCAGGGCGAACGCGCGCTGACGAATGTACTGCACTGTTTCGAGCTGCTTCATCGCATCACCCATGAACGGAGTCTCGGCATCGAAAGTCTTGTAGCCTGGTTCAGCGAAAGGGTTGCAGCCAAAGAGCCGGGAGAGGAGTACCAGATCCGCCTTGAAAGCGATGAACCAGCCGTCAGAATAGTCACCGTGCACGTAAGCAAAGGACTGGAATATCCGGTGGTGTTCTGTCCGTTTCTTTTCGGAGGCATTACCTCCGCAAAGGATGTCGTCCAGTTTCATGATGACAAGGGGCGACTGGTAAAAGATTTCGGATCTCCGCAGATGGCGGAGCACCGGGCCATCTCAGACCGTGAGTCTCTGGCCGAGAATCTGCGCCTGCTCTATGTTGCCCTCACAAGAGCCAGGCATCGCTGTGTGCTCTTCACGGGAAGAGTCGTGGACGGGAGAATGGGAAATAATGGATCTCCGATGCTTTCACCGGCATCGTATCTCGTGCATGTTTCGGCAGACTCGAAATGTTCGCCTTCGATGCTTGCCGACGCCGTTACCGATCTGGAGGCGAAATCTGCCGATGCGATGTGTAAGGAGTTGCAAATGCTTGCAGATCGATCGTCCGGGGCAATCGGATTCAGAAAAATCAGCGACGCTGCCATTCCGGCGGAAACAAATATCATCTTGCCGGTTCAGGAAGAACTGCCGGAATTTACCGTACGCCGTTTCGAAAAACAGATCGAGCATGACTGGCGGGTTGCCAGTTTCACGGCATTCAGCCGTCTGCATAAAGCCTCCATGGAGTTGCCCGACCGTGACGAACACGAGGCACTGGTGTCGGTTGCACCTGAACAATCCTTACCGGTCGACGATCGCAGCATTTTCTCGTTTCCTCGTGGCGCAAGGGCAGGTATTCTTATGCATGCCCTGTTCGAAAATCTGCCATTCCATTCAGCAACCGAGTCCGTTGTACATCAAATTGTCGAACAGGAGCTGGCTCGTCACGGGTTCGACGAGAGCTGGACGTCCAGTCTCGAACAGATGGTGCATGAGGTGATCTCGATCCGGTTTTCGTCCCCTTCAGGAACCTTCTCACTCAAGGATCTGAAGGCTTCGGGATGGTTGACCGAACTCGAGTTCCACCTTCCCCTGAAGCGTATCACCGCGCCTGAGCTGGGGATGGTACTCGCACGCCATGGAGCGCTTCAACCGGGAGATGACCTGATTCAGCTGGCAGAATCCCTGGAGTTCCAACCAGTCAAAGGTGTGCTCATGGGATTCATGGACATGGTTTTCGAGGCGGATGGAAGATTCTGGCTGGTCGACTGGAAATCCAATCATCTCGGCAATGTTTCCGATGATTATCATTATTCCGCTCTTCAGGCATCGATGGCCGAACATCGCTATCGACTGCAGTATCTGCTCTACACGGTGGCTCTCGACCGATATCTCTCGATGCGCAAGCCGAAATACCGGTACGCAGAACATTTCGGTGGAGTGATCTACATCTATCTTCGCGGTGTACGTTCTGAAAATGGGGAATCTACGGGGATTTTCCGGGACCTGCCGTCCGAGTCACTTGTCCGCGAACTTGCGGGGTTGCTGTCAGATCATAAAGGGGATGCGTCATGAACATGGAATTCAGGGAACGGCCCATCGACCGCCAGGCGGCTGCGTTTCTCTGCAGAGGTGCTACGGGAAATGATGCATCCATACTTCGTCTGGTGGTTTCTCTACTCAGCCAGGCGGTCGGCCAGGGCGATGTATGCATAGGGATCGACGATATCGCTTCGGTAAAACTGACTGACGGGGAGGAGCTCGATGTCTCCCTTCCTGAAACAGCCGAACTGTATCGGATGCTTGGCAACCTGCCTTCGGTTGGCCGTCCGGGAGAACGACGACCGCTTGTTCTCGATGCTGCAGGCCGTCTCTACCTTTACCGTTACTGGAGATACGAGCAACTCGTTGCTGCCGGTATCGTTTCAGGATGCGCACTGTTCGCGGAGAATATCGATCCCGATACACTTTCGGAAGGTCTTGAACGACTTTTTCCATCAGACGGGGAGCGCGGGGAAGACCGTCAGCGAAGGGCGGCTGAAGCCGGAGTGCTTCGGCATTTATCGGTCATTTCGGGTGGTCCGGGGACAGGCAAGACCTCGACCGTTGTACGCATACTGGCACTCCTGCTCGAACAGCCTGACGGTCTCGCACAACGGATAGCCATGGCGGCACCGACTGGTAAAGCTGCGGCCAGACTGAAAGCATCCATCGCCTCGATGCGCGATTCATTGCGTTGTGACGAATCCATAAAAAAGGCTATTCCGGCGGAGGTCACGACAATTCATCGTCTGCTCGGGTCGCTACCCGGTGCTTCGGCATTTCGGCATCATGCCGGAAATCCGTTACCGTACGATACGGTTATCGTCGATGAAGCATCCATGATCGATCTTTCACTGATGTCCGCTCTCCTGACTGCCCTGCCGGGCAACTCGCGGCTTATTCTTCTTGGAGATCGGCACCAGCTCTCTTCGGTCGAAGCGGGCGCAGTGCTCGGAGATATCTGTAAGGCCGGCGAAACCCCGGGCGCCCTGAACGAGGGCAGCGTGACGATACTCGAAAGGAATTTCCGTTTCAGAGAGGGGTCCGGTATCGCAGAGCTCAGTAATGCGGTCAATTCCGGAAATCCGACAGAAACCATGCAACTGCTGAACGATGAGGCCCGGCCCGCGATCCGCTGGCGGCAAATACCGGAAAAATCGGAGCTCCGGCCGGCACTTGCCACTTCAATAATCGATGGTTACCGGGCATATCTCGAAGCCGGCACTCCTGCAGAGGCGCTCTCCAGGTTCGATCGGTTCCGTGTCCTCTGTGCTTTGCGTGAAGGGCCGTGGGGTGTGACCGGGCTTAATCGCACAGTTGAATCCCTGCTTGCTGCGGCCGGGCTTATCGAACCGACAGGAGATAACTGGAGAGGGCGGCCCGTGCTGGTGACAGAAAATGACTATATGCATAAATTATTCAATGGAGATATTGGCATCATTCTGCCCGATGGTTCGCCGGAAAATATCCTCAGAGCCTTTTTCCCCATGCCAGATGGATCGATCAGAACTCTTCCTTCCGAGCTGTTGCCTGAACATGAAACGGCATTTGCCATGACTGTACATAAAAGCCAGGGCTCTGAATTCGATCATGTCCTGATGCTTCTGCCTCCAACCGATTCTCCTGTGCTTACCAGGGAACTTGTTTATACCGGTATTACGAGAGCCAGGGTGTCGATCGAGATTCTCGGAAACGAACCGGTCTTTTCGAAAGCAGTGCAACGACGTACAGAAAGACGTTCGGGGTTGCAGGATGCTCTTGGCGCTCACCATGGGGTGTAGGATGATCCAGGTCGTAGGAGATTCCCTGAAATCTTATATATTAACTATACAGTAATATGGCTATATAAGACTTCGCCCGGATTACCCTGAACTCCTCGCGCACATCTGCCTGTCGATTCCTGACGAAAAGATCGTGCTGCCGTTTTCCAGCTTATCCCTGAGAGTCCATGGTTACAGTGAAACACTGCATCCTCTTTCTGCTGCTTGCAGGAATATTCGCGCAGATAAACTGCGTGGCGGTGTACTACGGGCTTTTTGCCATGAACCGGAAGGCAATTGCGGCGATGGCTTGCGAAAAGAAGGTAAAAGGGTGTTGCGGACGTTGCTTTCTCAACAAGAAGCTCGCTTCTGTCGATGAGAAGCGACAGGAACCAGTCGACAAAACTGCTTCGGGCAAACCGCAGTCATCGTTTCCGGATCCAATGCCCGGACTTGAACCATGTTGCCACAGTCTGCCATTGCCCGGTATGAGATTTGTGGCCGTATTTGCTTTTCGCGCAACGGCGCTGACCGAAGGCATGTATCCCCGCATTGAGCAACCTCCGGAACTTCATTCAGCATATACCGCAGGTTGACCTTCTGTTTTCCTTCATGAGGTCCCATCAGGAATCGTTTTGTTTTCTTCGCGTTCGTTGTATCGCAGCGCCTGGCGTTGTTGTTGCCCGGCGATGGCAATGACTTCCGGACGCGGGTTAAACCATTCTTATCAACTATTACTTCTCAAGTATTATGCGCGGTTCAAAAAGATTGTATAGAGATATCTCGACCCTTTCACTGCTTATCGCCATCGCTGCCGCACCGGCTACGGCATTTACGGCAGATTTTCAGGGAAAAGAGATTATCGTTCAGGGGCAGACCGAGAAAAAAATAACGCCAACATCCGCCAAAAAGCTCAAATCGAGCGATACGGCATCTCTGCTGACCGATGAAGCAGGAGTGAGTCTTCAGACAGGAGGGGGAGTGTCGAGCCTTCCCGTCATCAATGGTCTCGCTGATGACCGGTTGCTGATCTATGTCGACAACATGATTGTCTGCTCGGCGTGTGCAAATCATATGAATCCACCGCTTTCCTACATCCCGAGTTCGAGCGTAGGCAATATCTATGTCAATGCAGGAGTGACACAGGTCAGCAAGGGCGGTGACAGTATCGGAGGGATGATCCAGGTCGAGTCCCAACCTCCGCTTTTCGCAGTAGAAGACAAAGGCATCCGGAGCGAAGGGGTCGTTTCAACGTATTACAGGAGCAACAATCATGCGACAGGCGCCTCTTTTGGAGGTACCGTTGCCAGCAGGCACCTGAGTCTCGGCATTACGGGTTCGATCGATCACGCAGATGATTCCAGGGATGGCCATGGCAACAAGATAACCTCCACCTATTACGAGTCGAGAAACCTCGGATTGACGCTCTCGGCCAGGTCCGACAACCATCAGGTGACGCTCAAGGCCGGAAACCAGTTCATTCCGGGTCAGGGATTCGTCAACCAGTGGATGGACATGGTCAAGAACAATTCGACCTTCACGAATCTTGCATATCAGGGAAATTTCGACTGGGGAAAAGTCGATGTCACCGGATACTGGCAGAACACCTGGCACAAGATGGATTCAGGTGATGACAAATTACCTGTTGCGCTTCGTCCGCCGGTATCCATGCCTTACATGCCGATGATAACCAGGGGAGTGTCGCTTGGTTACACCATCAAAACGGACATCAACATCAACGACAGCAACATCCTCAGATTAGGTAACGAGTTCCATCGTTTCAGCCTGAACGATCGCTGGCCCCCGGTCATCGGTACCAGCATGTGGCCAAACACCTTCGTGAACATCAATCACGGCTATCGTGACCGTTATGCGTTTTTTACAGAGTGGGAAGGGAACCCGGCAGAAAACGTGACCACGATTCTCGGAGTGCGCAATGAGCAGGTCCGGATGGATACCGGAAATGTGCAGGGCTATTCAAGTGCTGCCATGTATGCGACCGTGGCAAACGCCTTCAATGCCCAGGATCATGCAAAGAGCGACAGCAACTGGGATGTCTCCGCACTGGTGAAGTACCAGGCAGATGATGCATCGAGTTACGAATTCGGATACTCGCGAAAAACTCGCTCACCCAATCTTTATGAGCGGTACGCATGGTCGACCACCTGGATGACGAGTGGAATGGTCGGCTGGTCTGGCGATGGTAACGGCTATGTCGGCAACCTGGAACTGAAGCCTGAAATTGCGCATACCTTCAGTGTTTCAGGAGAGTGGCGGGACAAAGATCGAAACAACTGGCAGCTGAAGATAACGCCTTATTTCACGCATGTTCACGATTATATCGACGTGGAAAAAATAGGGAGCAGAGCCTTCAGTGCACCCGGTAATGAAGTTCGAAACATCCTTCAGTTCACCAACCACAATGCCGAGCTTTACGGTATAGATATATCGGGATCGCTGGGGCTCTGGCAAAGCAAGGGATTGGGAGATGGACGAATTTACGGTACGCTTGGCTACGTTCATGGAATCGATCTCTCGAACGGGGACGGGCTGTATCACATGATGCCGCTGAATGCAAGGGTTGCTCTGGAACAGAAGCTCTCTGGCTGGACCAATACCGTCGAAATGCAGTTCGTCACCAGGAAAAGTGAAGTTGACCCGCTTCGGTTCGAACCGGAAACACCAGGTTACCTCCTGGTCAATATCGGCTCAAGCTATCAGTACAAGAACCTGAGGGTGGATGTGGGGATTACGAACCTGTTTGATGGATTCTACTATCTCCCGCTCGGCGGTATCAATTATGACGATTTTCTTGACAGCAAGAAGACGACAGCATTCGAGGCACTTGCCGGCCAGGGGCGTTCGTTCAATATCGGGATCACCCAGAGTTTCTGATCTTGCAGGATAACGAAAAAACAGGACGAGGCTGAAAAATGGCCTTGTCCTGTTTTTTTTTTGTCTTTCGATACCTATGTTTCGGCATCCCCTCTGAAAGTTCCCTTCTTTCTCACACAATCTGATTGTCAATCCTGAGGATGTTCCGATGAAAAAAACAGTTGTTGCTTTGTTTCTCCTTCTTGTCACAAGCGTACCGGCCAGAGGGGATCAGGCCTCGTTTCTGGCAACGAAAGCGAAAGCGGAAGCAGGTGACCCAAAAGCGCAGAATAAACTTGGAACATATTACCAATTGGGGCTTAACACCGAGCAGAGTGATGCGGAAGCTGTCAGGTGGTTCCGAAAAGCCGCTGAACAGGGTAACGGAGATGGTGAATTCAATCTCGGCGAGATGTATGAAAAGGGAAGAGGGGTACCTGTGGACAGGGAGCAGGCACTCTACTGGTACAAGAAAGCATGCGACAGCGCATGTAAATGCGGCTGCAAGAGCTGGCGCAAGCTTAAATCACAGCAGCCATTGCTGAAGTGACTGCATTTTCTGCCTGACCGGTTTCGGGAAAAGTTTTTTTTAAGGAACTTTTATGCAGAATGTTTGCAATTGTTAACTTTTATTCATACAATTAGTCAAGAAGGCCATAAGTACAGTGGTAATTTGGCATGAAGCGGTACTCCTTCCCTGATCCACTGTTAAAGAAATCCGAAACACCGAACGCACATCAGGCAAAAGTCTCTGGTTCATGGTGCGTACGGTACGGGATCCGATGATGATGTAATGGCCTTTCATTCACGCTCAATCCGCAAGACCTGCTGTCACTGAAGGAGACGAATCGAGTTTCCCGATTTCACCGCAGGAACAGCAATCTGTCAAGTCCTGGTTGTCCGGGTACTATCCCACCCGCCCGGAATCATGATGTGATACAGGAATGGTTGAGCTCTTCTTGTCTTGATACCTGTTTATCTCTATACACATATACATCCAGTGCTTCCAGAGGCTGACCACCAAAGGTATGCTGTGTTGATGGTTCCGGCGCTTTTTTTGTGCAGAATAATCAACAATTGTTATGTTTTTGTGCACAAAAGTAACAATTGTTACTGTACTTAAGCATTTGCGCGTAAGTGGATAGCACTTTAAGTGCGCTCAATTATTTGATAGAATAATTAACAATTGTTATGCCCTGTTAAAGATGCAGGGCCAGGAGATTAACGAGCTTTTTGTTCCCGTCCCATAGTCTATATCCGTCAACAATCCATCACAGGAGTGTTTTATGAGAAGAAAGCTTTTAGCTGCATCGCTTGCATCATTGTGTGCGGTGCCAATGCTTTTATCAAGCCAGGATGCCTCAGCCATACCGGCGTTTGCCAGAAAGTACGGAACATCCTGTTATACCTGTCACTCGGGATTCCCGGCAAGGAACGCATTCGGTGAAGCGTTCAGGAACAATGGATACCGTTGGCCCGGAGGTGAAGATGAAGACAAGTCCAAGCAGGAGCAGATGAAGCTCGGTACCGAAGGATGGAAGAAGACATTCCCCCAATCTCCGTGGCCAGGCGACATTCCCGGAAACGTTCCTCTCGCGATCTGGGTCAGAGGGCCGTTGGTGACCTATACGGAAGAGTCAACCAACCCTGCAGGAAACCTCGTGACCAAGTCGAATCTCAACTATGGCACCGGCGGTCTTGGTGCGGCTTCCCTGTTTTTTGGCGGTACGATGGGTGACAACCTCTCGGCTTTCGGTCAGTATAACCTGACGAACGTCTCCAGTAATAGTAATACCAATACGGCCCTGTCGGGTCACGTCACCTGGTCGTTCGCTCCAGGCGTCAACCTGAGCTTCGGCAACGGTTTTACCGACTGGACCTTCGGAAACGCTATCGGTACCTACACGCCGGTATTTCCCACCCCGGGCACCGGTGTTGAGTTTTCCTATATCAGGGGTAATAATGGAGGATTCAAGATCACGGGCGGCCTTGCAGAGGCAGGCACCAGTGCTGGAACCAACAAGCTCGATGACATCCGCTATGTCAGAGCGAAATACAAGTTTGGCGGAGCCGGGCTGCTGAGCGGTGCAAATGGCACCTACGGTAACGAATACGTTGGACTCGACAACCATTTCGCCATCGGTGCTGAATATGTGAGCGCCAGAGAGACGACATTCACCACGGGCAACTTTTTGGGAGCAGGTGATTTCTATGGCATTGACGCAAGCGGCAGCCTGGGCAGTTTCTACGCAGGTGCAGCCTACAGCGTCACGAACAGCCCCTCTTCCGCAGACGACTACGACAACTATCGTGTCGAAGCCGGCTACTTTGTGTACCCCTGGCTGAAAGCTACCGTCGATTACCGGAATATCCGTTCAGGTGACGAAACCCGCAATGATCCGACGATTGCCTTTGGCGCAACGGCCCATCTGAGAGCCAATGCGTATATCACGGCCACCTACACGGCTCATACCAAGGAGAGGATCACGTCGACCTCGAACAGCACTCAGGATACATTCCTGGTCCAGGCCGGATTTGCTTTCTGATCGCAGTCGCATGTTTGCAAGTGTCTGGAAAGGGAGGTCCACGTTACGCTTCTGTAAAGCCAGAGTGTTCTTTGATGG